>NZ_JBBKTQ010000008.1:0-285727 GCF_037890035.1 Ramlibacter sp. AN1133 | reverse complement strand
CCGCGACGGCACCGACGTGGTCCGAGGTGCGGAAGTGTTCGAGTTCCAGTACGAAGTGCGCACGATCGCCGATCTGGTGCCGGGGATGGGCGACGGCGAGGTGCTGGTGGGCACCGCCGGTGACGACCAACTCGCCGGCGCCATGGGCTACGACCTGGTGCAGGGCCTGGACGGCAACGACTTCCTCGGCGGGGGAGCAGCCAACGACACGCTCGAGGGCGGCGCCGGCGACGATTACCTCCGCGGTGACTTCGGCGACGACCTGCTCGCCGGCGGCGACGGCATCGACGTGGCCGGGTACCAGGGCTGGTCCGGGGACTACGTCGTCACGCTGGACTCCGCCACCGGCGAATTGACGATCGCCGACCGCATGTTCGGCCGCGACGGCACCGATCGGGTGATCGGCGTCGAGCAGTTCGCCTTCCTGGACGGGGTCTGGAGCGCGCAGGACCTGGTGGACCTGCAGCTCGCCGGCGTGGCGCCGCCGCCCACCGAGCCGGCGTTCCTGTAACGCGGCGACCCGCGGCACCTCCCGGGCGCCGCGGGCCTTCCCTTTGACAATCGTCAGTGCGGCGACACGCGCCAGCGCGTATCGTCGGCGGTATCCGGTCTCTCCGGGGCGCGGCCCCGCACTTCATGTCCGTTCCAACTCCCGCCGCCATTCCCTTCGAGCTCGTCTGCCCGGCCGGCAGCCTGCCCGCCCTCAAGGCCGCCGTCGACGCCGGCGCCGATTGCGTCTACCTGGGCATGCGCGACGCGACCAACGCGCGCAACTTCGCCGGCCTGAACTTCGACCGCGCCGCCATCGAGAACGGCATCCGCTACGCGCACGAGCGCGGCTGCAAGGTGCTGATGGCCATCAACACCTACCCGCAGGCGGGGCAGGGCGAGCGCTGGCGCACCGCCGTGGACACCGCCGCCGAAATGGGTGTCGACGCGGTGATCGTCGCCGACCCCGGCCTGATGCAGTACGCCGCGCGCCAGCATCCGAACCTGCGGCTGCACCTGTCGGTCCAGGGCTCGGCCACCAACTACGAAGCCATCAACCTGTACCGCGAGCAGTTCGGCATCCAGCGCGCCGTGCTGCCCCGCGTGCTGTCGCTCGAGCAGGTCAAGCAGCTCGCGCAGCGCACGCAGGTGGAGATCGAGGTGTTCGGCTTCGGCAGCCTGTGCGTGATGGTGGAGGGCCGCTGCCAGCTCTCCTCGTACGTGACGGGCGAGTCGCCCAACACGCACGGCGTGTGCTCGCCCGCCAAGGCGGTGCGCTGGCAGGAAACGCCGCGCGGCCGCGAGGCGCGCCTGGGCGGCGTGCTGATCGACGTCTATGGCGAAGGCGAGAACGCCGGCTACCCGACCCTGTGCAAGGGCCGCTTCGACGTCGACGGCGAGCAGAACTACTACGCCATCGAGGAGCCGACCAGCCTCAACACGCTGGACCTGCTGCCGCAGCTGATGAAGATCGGCGTGCGCGCCATCAAGATCGAGGGCCGCCAGCGCAGCCCCGCCTACGTGGCGCAGGTCACGCGCATCTGGCGCGAGGCCATCGACCAGTGCGTGGCCGCCGGCCACCGCTACGCCGTGAAGACCCAATGGATGGCCGGCCTCGACCAGCTCGCCGAAGGCCAGCAGCACACGCTCGGCGCGTACCACCGTTCCTGGAAGTAAGGCCATGAAGCTGTCCCTGGGCCCTCTGCAGTACTACTGGCCGCGCGAGACCGTGCAGGCCTTCTACGCCGGCATCGCCGACACGCCGGTCGACATCGTCTATCTCGGCGAGGCCGTGTGCTCGCGCCGCCACGAGGTGAAGCTGGCCGACTGGCTGGAGATCGCGCACATGCTGCGCGGCCACGGCAAGGAAGTCGTGCTGTCCACGCAGGTGCTGCTGGAGTCCGGCGCCGACGTCACCGTGCTGCACAAGATCGCAGCCAACGGCGAGTTCCGCGTCGAGGCCAACGACATGGGCGCGGTGCACTGCTGCGCGGGCAAGACGCCCTTCGTCGCCGGTCCGCACCTGAACATCTACAACGGCGACACGCTGCGCTGGCTGGCCAGCCTGGGCGCATCGCGCTGGGTGATGCCGGTGGAGATGAAGCGCGAGGACCTGGCCATGCTGCAGATGGAGCGCCCGAAGGGCCTCGAGACGGAGGTGTTCGCCTTCGGCCGCCTGCCGCTCGCCTTCTCGGCCCGCTGCTTCACGGCGCGCCACCTGAACCTGCCCAAGGACGACTGCGGATTCAGCTGCATCGCCCACCCGGACGGCCTGGTGCTGCGCACGCGCGAGAACGAGCCCTTCCTGGTGCTCAACGGCATCCAGACGCAGTCGGCCCGGGTGCATTCCCTGCTCGGCGACATGCCTTCGCTCGTGAAGACCGGCGTGGACGTGGTGCGGCTGTCGCCGCAGTCGCAGCACACGCCGGAGATCATCCGCCTGTTCGACGGCGTGCGGCGCGGCACGTCCAGCGCGCGCGCGGCGCACGTCAACCTCCAGGAACTGCTGCCGGGCGAGCCCTGCAACGGCTACTGGCACGGCCGCTCCGGCCTGGAACAAGTGACCGAGGCCCTGGCATGAGCGCCCCCCTGTTTTCCTTCTCCGGGCTGCCGGAGTGCCCGAAGCCCATCGCGGCGGTGCTCGAGCGCCTGCCGTCGTATCCCGGCTCGCTGGTGCTGGCCACGGCCCTGAACGCGATCCTGGCGCCGCAACTGCCCCAGGACGTGAAGCTGCTGATGTCCGGCCGCAAGTTCCGCATCCACGTGCGCGACGCGCGCGTCTCCTTCGACTTTTCCTGGAACGGCACGCGCTTCTCGCCGCTGGCGCGCCAGGAGCAGCCGGACCTGACGATCAGCGCCAGCGGCCCCGATTTCCTGCGCATCGCGCGCCGCCAGGAAGATCCCGACACGTTGTTCTTCAACCGCCGCCTGAGCATGGAAGGCGATACCGAGCTGGGCCTGGTCGTGAAGAACACGCTGGATGCGCTGGAGCTGCCGGTGTTCGACCTCTCGCGCTTCACGCGCGGCCGCGGCACCCGGCCTTGAGCTACCGCGATCTCCGCGAATTCGTCGCGCAACTGGAGCAGGGCGGCGACTGCAAGCGCGTCGCCCAGCCGGTCTCGCCGCACCTGGAAATGACCGCCGTGTGCGACCGCGTGCTGCGCGCCGGTGGTCCCGCGATCCTGTTCGAGAACCCCACGGGGCACACGACCCCGGTGCTGGCCAACCTGTTCGGCACGCCGCAGCGCGTCGCCCGCGCGATGGGCGTGCCCGATCTCAAGGGGGTGCGCGTCTTCGGCGAACTGCTCGCGCGCCTGAAGGAGCCCGAGCCGCCGCGCGGCTTCAAGGAGATGCTGGGCATGGGCGACCTGCTCAAGCGCCTGTGGCACATGGCACCGCGCGAGGTGGGCAGCCCCGCGTGCCAGCAGCAGGTGTTCGAAGGCCCGGACGTGGATCTGGCGAAGCTGCCGATCCAGTACTGCTGGCCCGGCGACGTGGCGCCGCTCATCACCTGGGGGCTGGTGATCACGAAGGGGCCCCACAAGGCGCGCCAGAACCTGGGCATCTACCGCCAGCAGGTGCTCTCGCGCAACAAGGTGATCATGCGCTGGCTGCCGCACCGTGGCGGCGCCCTCGATTTCCGCGACCACGCGCTGGCGAACCCCGGCCAGCCGTACCCCGTCGCGGTGGCGCTGGGGGCCGATCCGGCCACGCTGCTGGGCGCGGTGACGCCGGTGCCCGACTCGCTGTCCGAGTACCAGTTCGCCGGCCTCCTGCGCGGCGGCCGCACCGAGGTGGCCTCCGCCATCGGCCTGCCGCTGAAGATCCCGGCGACCTCGGAGATCGTGCTGGAAGGGCACATCCAGCCCGATGCGAAGCACGCGAGCGGCTACGAGCACGCGCTGGAGGGCCCGTACGGCGACCACACGGGCTACTACAACGAGCAGGCCGAGTTCCCGGTGTTCACCATCGACCGCATCACCATGCGGCCGGACGCGATCTACCACTCCACCTACACCGGCAAGCCGCTCGACGAACCCGCGGTGCTGGGGCTGGCGATGAACGAACTGTTCATCCCGCTGCTGCAGCGCCAGTTCCCCGAGATCGTCGACTTCTACCTGCCGCCGGAAGCTTGCAGCTACCGCATGGCGGTGGTGAGCATCCGCAAGGCCTACCCGGGGCATGCGCGGCGCGTGATGATGGGCGTGTGGAGCCACCTGCGCCAGTTCATGTACACCAAGTTCATCCTGGTGGTGGACGACGACGTCGACGTGCGCGACTGGCGCGAGGTGATGTGGGCCTTGACCACCCGCATGGACCCGGCGCGCGACACGATGACGATCGAGAACACGCCGATCGACTACCTCGATTTCGCCTCGCCGGTGGCGGGCCTGGGCAGCAAGATGGGCATGGACGCCACCAACAAGTGGCCGGGCGAGACGCAGCGCGAATGGGGCCGGCCGATCCGCATGGACGCCGAGGTCACTGCGCGGGTGCAACGCCTGTGCGAGGAACTGGGCTGCTAGGCCCTGCAGGATTTCACGCCACGGCTGGGAGTTACATGCCCGGTTACGGTCGAGTCAACGCCCGCGCCCAGAATCCGTTGGCAGGAACTGAACTCCGAGAAAGCAGGAAAACGCCATGCGCACTTCCATCCTCCTGGCCGCCGTGGCGGCCGTCCTGGCCGCGCCGGCGGCGATGGCCGACCGCGACGACCACGACCACGACCGTGGCCACGGCAAGCATGGCAAGGGCCACGCGTGGGGGCACGACAAGCACAAGGAGGAGTTCTGGGACGGCAACTGCAAGGTCAAGCGCGAATGGAAGCACGGCGAATACCGCGAGAAGCGCGAGTGCCGCGAGCCTGAGCGCGTGGTGGTCGTGCCGGCGCCGCGGCCCGTGCAGCCCACCGTGGTGTACCTGCCGTGGATGGTGCAGCAGCAGGGCGAGTACGTGTACAAGCCGCAGTACCGGCCGGCGCCGGTCGCGGGCACGTCGCGCTGCAACAGCCGCGCGGTCGGCAGCGTGCTGGGGGGTATCGTCGGCGGGGTGCTGGGCAACCAGATCGGCCGGGGGGACGGCCGGACGCTGGCGACCATCGGCGGCGCCGTCGCCGGCGTGCTGGTGGGCGGCGAGGTGGGCCGGCGCATGGACGCCACCGACCACGCGTGCGTGGGCGAGGTGCTCGAGGTCGCGCCGGTGGGCAAGCAGGTCCAGTGGCAGGACGGCGGCCAGCGCTATACCGTCGTGCCGGGCAAGGTGAATTACGTGCAGGGCGCCTATTGCCGCCCGTACACGCTCACGGTGCACACCGAGCGCGGCCCGCAGCGCCAGCAAGGCACCGCCTGCCGCCGGCCCGACGGCGTCTGGATCGCCGGCTGACGGCACGCAGGCAAGCCCCGCAACCGGGGCAAATGACCCGCCGCGCGCCCCCCAGAAGCGCCAAAAGCCGCCCGCAGGCGGCTTCTTCAGGCAGGCACCTTCAGGCGCCTAGGACTTGTTCGCGTGATCGCCGCTGTGGCCGCCGGCCGCATGGAACTGCGGCGCGCGGACCTTCGGCTGGCGTGGCGGCCGGTCGGGGGCAGGCTGCGTCTGGATCGGGCCGGGCTGGGCCTGGATGTTCTGGGCCAGCTGCCCCTTCGGGCCCTGCTGGATGTCGAAGCTCACGCGCGACCCCTGCTTGAGGGTCTTGAAACCCTCCATCGTGATCGCCGAGAAATGCGCGAACACGTCCGAGCCACCGCCATCGGGTTCGATGAACCCGAAGCCCTTGGCATCGTTGAACCACTTCACAGTACCGGTCGCCATGATGCGCGCCCCCGCTTTTTGTTCCCTCAGTAAAGATCGAGTCTCCTTGAAGTGCGCTCATCTGTCAATATTTTCACTTAGTCAAACGCAAGTCCGCGTCGCGAAACGATTCCTGCTGTGCCAGGGCCTGTCCGCGAGGGTCCGGAAGGCAAGCTGGCACGCATGTCGCTTGAATGTGACGGGACCGTCTCCAATTCACCTAGGGTCTACGGGAGCCAGTCCCCGTCGATAGAATGATTTTCATGGCCAGTCAGACACCCATCCCGCCGCCGGCCGGCCCCGTGATCAAGCCGTCGGAGGATGACGGCGGCTCGGTGGTGGCGGAGCGCAAGGCGCAGAAGACCAAGCCGCCGCAGATGTACCAGGTCGTGATGCTGAACGACGACTACACCCCCATGGAATTCGTGGTGGTGGTGATCCAGGAGTTCTTCGGGAAAGACAGGGAGACGGCCACGCAGATCATGTTGAAGATCCATCTGGACGGCAAGGGAATCTGTGGCGTGTACTCGCGGGACGTCGCGGCCACGAAAGTCCAGCAGGTGCAGGAGGCGGCCCGACAGGCGGGGCATCCTTTGCAGTGTCTGAGTGAACCGGTTGAGTGATGGTCACTCGAAGATCGGAAAAGGTTTTGAACGCAAGGCAGAAGGAAATCTCATGATTGCCCAGGAATTGGAAGTCAGCCTCCACATGGCGTTCGTGGAAGCGCGTCAGCAGCGCCACGAATTCATCACCGTGGAGCACCTCTTGCTGGCCCTGCTGGACAATCCCAGCGCGGCCGAAGTCCTTCGCGCTTGCTCCGCGAACATCGACGACCTGCGCAAGTCGCTGTCGAACTTCATCAAGGACAACACACCGCAGGTGGCGGGCACCGACGATGTCGACACGCAGCCCACGCTGGGGTTCCAGCGCGTGATCCAGCGCGCGATCATGCACGTGCAGTCCACCGGCAACGGCAAGAAGGAAGTGACCGGCGCCAACGTGCTGGTGGCGATCTTCGGCGAGAAGGATTCGCACGCCGTGTACTACCTGCACCAGCAGGGCGTCACGCGCCTGGACGTCGTGAACTACATCGCCCACGGCATCAAGAAGACCGATCCGCCGGAGCCCACCAAGAGCGGCGAGAACCAGGGCTCGGAAAGCGAGGAGGGCGGCGAGAAGAACGAGAAGGCATCGCCTCTCGAGCAGTTCACGCTCAACCTGAACCAGTCCGCCAAGGAAGGCAAGATCGATCCGCTGATCGGCCGCGAGTACGAGGTCGAGCGCGTGATCCAGATCCTGTGCCGCCGCCGCAAGAACAACCCGCTGCTGGTGGGCGAGGCGGGCGTGGGCAAGACCGCGATCGCCGAAGGCCTCGCGTGGCGCATCACGCAGAAGGAAGTGCCGGAGATCCTGGCCGACAGCACCGTCTACTCGCTGGACATGGGCGCGCTGCTGGCGGGCACCAAGTACCGCGGCGATTTCGAGCAGCGCCTCAAGGGCGTGCTGCGGTCGCTCAAGGACAAGCCCAACGCGATCCTGTTCATCGACGAGATCCACACGCTGATCGGCGCCGGCGCGGCGTCGGGCGGCACGCTGGACGCATCGAACCTGCTCAAGCCCGCGCTGTCGCAAGGCACGCTCAAGTGCATCGGCGCGACGACGTTCACCGAGTACCGCGGCATCTTCGAGAAGGACGCGGCGCTGTCCCGTCGCTTCCAGAAGGTCGACGTGGTCGAGCCGAGCGTGGAGCAGACGATCGAGATCCTCAAGGGCCTCAAGAGCCGCTTCGAGGAACACCACAGCGTGAAGTACGCCGCGGGCGCCCTGCAGGCCGCCGCGGAACTCTCCGCCAAGTACATCAACGACCGCCACCTGCCGGACAAGGCCATCGACGTGATCGACGAGGCCGGCGCCGCCCAGCGCATCCTGCCGGTGAACAAGCGCAAGAAGACGATCTCCAAGCTGGAGGTCGAGGAGATCGTGGCGAAGATCGCGCGCATTCCGCCCGCCTCCGTCTCGAGCGACGACCGCGGCAAGCTGCAGAACCTCGAACGCGACCTGAAGTCGGTGGTGTTCGGGCAGGACAAGGCGCTGGAAGTGCTGGCGGCCTCGGTGAAGATGGCGCGCAGCGGCCTGGGCCGCGGCGACAAGCCGATCGGCGCCTTCCTGTTCTCCGGCCCCACGGGCGTCGGCAAGACGGAAGCGGCCAAGCAGCTCGCCTACATCATGGGCATCGACCTGATCCGCTTCGACATGTCCGAGTACATGGAGCGCCATGCGGTGTCGCGCCTGATCGGCGCGCCTCCGGGCTATGTCGGCTTCGACCAGGGCGGCCTGCTCACCGAAGCCATCACGAAGAAGCCGCACGCGGTGCTGCTGCTCGACGAGATCGAGAAGGCGCACCCGGACATCTTCAACGTGCTGCTGCAGGTGATGGACCATGGCACGCTGACCGACAACAACGGGCGCAAGGCGGACTTCCGCAACATCATCGTCATCATGACGACGAACGCGGGCGCCGAGACCATGAACAAGTCGGTGATCGGCTTCACCAACTCGCGCGAGCAGGGCGACGAGATGGCCGACATCAAGCGCCTGTTCACGCCGGAATTCCGCAACCGCCTCGATGCGATCGTGAGCTTCCGGGCGCTCGACGAGCAGATCATCCTGCGCGTGGTCGACAAGTTCCTGCTCCAGCTCGAGCAGCAGCTGGCCGAGAAGAAGGTGGAAGTCACCTTCACGGACTCGCTGCGCAAGTACCTGGCGAAGAAGGGCTTCGATCCGCTGATGGGGGCGCGGCCGATGCAGCGCCTGATCCAGGACACGATCCGTCGCGCGCTGGCCGACGAACTGCTGTTCGGCAAGCTGACCGAAGGGGGCCGCCTCACGGTGGACATCGAGGTCAAGACCGACGAGAAGGGCACCGAAACGCCGGACGTCAAGCTGGACATCCAGCCGCTGCCGCGCAAGGAAGGCAAGGCCAAGCCGGAGCCGGAGGAAATTTCCACCGACGGCCAGTAGGCTGACGCCACGCCACGAAAAAGCCGCCCTCGGGCGGCTTTTTCTTGTCCGTCATTCCCGCCTGCGCGGGGGTGGCGATCAGCGGGGCAGCACCACGCGATCGATCACGTGGATCACGCCGTTGTCCGCGACGACATCGGCCTTCACCACCCGGGCGTCGTTCACCATCACGCCGCCGGTCGTGCGCACCGTGAGCTTGCCGCCCTGCACGGTCGCGACGTCGCCGGCCTTGACGTCCTTGGCCATCACCCTGCCGGGCACCACGTGGTAGGTGAGGACGGCGGCGAGCATCGCCGGGTCCGCCAGCAGGGCGTCCAGCTGCTCCTTCGGCAGCCGCGCGAAGGCTTCGTCGGTCGGCGCGAAGACGGTGAACGGGCCCTTGCCCTTGAGCGTGTCCACCAGCCCGGCCTTCTGCAGGGCCGTCGCGAGGGTGTTGAACTGGCCGGCGGCGACCGCCGTGTCGACGATGTCCTTGGCCTGCGCGCCGGCGGCGGCGAGCGCGAAGGCGGCGATCAGCATGGCTTTTTTCATCTGGGAGTCCTTGGGCGAAGTGAGGTTGAGGGATCACGTCGTTTCGTTCTGGAATTTTGTCCATGACAAAACCGGCGTGCAGGCAGAGAATAGAGGGGTGCGCGAGAAGTGTCAATGATTTGTCCATGACAAAATGAAAGAAACCGAACCCCAACTCACCATCGCATCCGTCGAGCGCGAGGTGGGCCTCTCCAAGGACGTGCTGCGTGTCTGGGAGCGCCGCTACGGCTTCCCGGTGCCGGTGCGGGACCGGAACGACGAGCGCCTGTACCCGGCGGAGCAGGTCCGCCGCCTGCGGCTGGTGAAGCGCCTGATGGACCAGGGCCATCGGCCGGGCCGCCTGCTGCGCCAGTCGACCGAGGATCTGGAACGCCTGGCCCTGGCACCGGCCCCCGAACCGTCCGCGCCGGGCGCCGCGGCCCCGGGCGACGCCACGACGTCCGAACTGCTGGAATGCCTGCGCTCCCACGATGCCGCCGCCCTGGAGCAGCGCCTGCGGCGGCTGCTGGCGGCCCGCGGCCTGGAGCGCTTTGTCCAGGACATCGTGGTTCCGGTGGCGGTCGCCGTCGGCGAGGAGTGGGCGCGCGGGCGGCTGCAGGTGTTCGAGGAGCACCTGTTCTCCGAGGCCTGCGCGCGCGTGCTGCGGCAGGCGATCGCGGCCCTGCCGCCGGGGATCGCGCCGCGCATCCTGCTGACCACCGCGCCCGGCGAACCGCATGCGCTCGGCCTCCTGATCGTGGAGAGCCTGCTGACGCTGCACCGGGCACGCTGCATCAGCCTCGGCGCCCAGACGCCGGTGGGCGATGTCGCGCGCGCCGCCGGCGCCTGCGGCGCCGACGTGGTGGCGCTGTCCTTCTCGGCGGCGTTTCCGGCGCGCCGCATCACGCACGTGCTGCGGGACCTGCGCGAGGCGCTGCCGACGCGCATGGCGCTGTGGGCCGGCGGGGCAGGGGTGCAGCGCCTAGGCCCGGTCGAGGGCGTGCAGGTGCTGCCGGACCTCGCCGCCGCGATCGCCGCAGTGGGGGCAGGGCAGGCGCAGCGCTGAGCGCGCGCGAGTCGCCTCAGGCCGGTTGCAGCAGGCCCTTCTGCCGCAGCAAGGGCTCGATCGCGGGGTCGCGACCGCGGAAGTTCCTGAACGCCTGCCCGGGCTCCACGCTGTTGCCCGTGCCATAGATGCAGCGCTTCAGGCGCTCGGCCACCTGCGCATCGAACGGGCTGCCCGCCTCGATGAACGCCTCCCACGCGTCCGCATCGAGCACCTCGGCCCAGAGGTACACGTAGTACCCCGCCGCGTAGCCGCCGCCGAACAGGTGCTGGAAGTGCGCCAGCCGGTGGTTGATGCCGGCGGCCTGCGGCAGCCCGCGCTCGCGCAGCAGGCCTTCCTCGACCGCGGGCCAGTCGGTCACGCCGGCTGGATCCGGATGGCGGTGCACCGCCATGTCCACGATCGCGCTGCCGCAGTAGCGCACGGCCTCGTACGCCTCGCCGAACATCTGCGCGCTGCGCAGGCGCTCGATCAGCGCCTGCGGAATGGGCTCGCCGGTTTCCACGTGGCGCGCGTGCTGCCGCAACACCTGGGGCTCCGCCATCCAGTGCTCGAACAGCTGCGACGGCAACTCCACGAAATCGCGCAGCACCTGCGTGCCCGCGAGATCGCCGTAGGTGACGTTCGACAGCAGCCCGTGCAGGCCGTGCCCGAACTCGTGGAACAGCGTGCGCACGTCGTCGAAGCCGAGGAGGGTGGGGCTGCCCGCGGCGAAGTTGTTGGTGTTCAGGATCACCGGCAGCACCTCGCCGCCATTGCGCGCCTGCACGGCCAGGCTGCTCATCCAGGCGCCGCTGCGCTTGCTCGGGCGGGCGAAGTTGTCCTGGATGAACAGGCCCACGGCGCGCCCCTGGGCGTCATGGACTTCGTAGGCGCGGGCATCGGGGTGGTGCAACGAGAGGTCGGTGCGCGGCGTGAAGCGCAGGCCGAACAGGCGCTGCGCGCAGTCGAAGGCCGCCTGCACCATGGCCTCCAGCGCGAAGTAGGGCTTGAGCTGGGCGTCGTCGAGCGCGAACTCCCGCTGCCGCACCTTCTCCGCCCAGTAGCGCCAGTCCCAGGCCTCGATCGGCGCCGTGTCGCCGTCGGCGCGCTGTGCCGCTTCCAGGCTCGCGCGCTCGCGCTCGAGGGCAGCCTTCGCGCGCTCGAAGACATCGTCGAGCAGGCCGTCGACCGCTGCCGGCGTGCCCGCCATGCGGTCCACCAGTGCGTAGTCCGCGTACGTCGCGTAGCCGTGCAGCCGTGCCTGCTCGTGCCGCAGTTGCAGGATGCGGCCGATCAGCGGCCGGTTGTCGTGCTCGCCTTCGTGCTCGCCGCGTCGGACCCACGCGCGCCAGGCCTGCTCGCGCAGGTCCCGCCGCTGCGAAAAGGTGAGGAAGGGCACGATCAGGGACCGCGACAGCGTGATCGCGTGGACATCGCCCAGGCCGCGCTGCTGCGCCGCCGCTCGCGCGGCGCAGCGCACGAACTCCGGCAGGCCTGCCAGCTCGGACTCGTCGCGCAGCACCAGTGCCCAGGTGGATTCGTCGTGCAGCACGTTCTGCGCGAAGGCGGTCTGGCACGCGGCCAGCTCCTGCACGATCTGTCCGTAGCGCTCCTGCGCTGCCGGCGCCAGCCGCGCGCCCGCGCGCACGAAGTCCAGATGCGTGCGCTCCAGCAGCCTGCGCTGTTCGGCATCCAGGTCCAGTCGCGCGCGCTGCTCGTGCAGCGCATCGACGCGGGCGAACAAGGGCCGGTTCATGAAGATCGCGTTGCCGTGCGCGGCCAGCACCGGCGCCATGCGGCGCTGGACCGCCTGCAATGCGGGCGAGGTGTGCGACGCGCACAGGTTGTGGAACACCATGCCGAGGCGGCCGAGCCGCCGGCCGCAACGATCGAAGGCTGCCAGCGTGTTCTCGAAGTCCGCGGGCCGCGGGTCGTGCGCGATGGCCTCGATTTCCTCGCGGTGTTCCTGCAGCGCCTGCGCGAACGCAGGCTCGAAGTGCGCCGGCTCGATGGCGGCGAACGGCGCCAGCCCATAGGGGGCGGTCCAGGCGGCAAGGAGGGGATTCGTCGAGGGATCGGAGGGCATGGTCCATTCTAGGAACGGGGCGGCAACCGTGCAGGCGTGGGCGCATTTACACGGCCGAAACGAAGACGACATCGGCGCCCGTGGGCGGCGGATGTCCAATCCACCGCATGACCGCCGCCATCGCCCTCAACCGCTTCGGCCTCGGCGCCCGCCCGCAGGACGCCCCGCCGGCGGACCCCCGCGGCTGGCTGCTGGGCCAGTTCGAGCGCTACGAAGCCCTTCCCGCCGCGTGGCAGGCGCTGCCGCGCACCCCTGCGCTCACGCAGGCGCTGCTGGAGCGCCAGCGGTCGCTGCGCGAGGCCGCCGAGGGCGACCGACGCGCCGCGCGCCAGGCGTACCGGCGCGAGGCGCGCGCTACCTACGTCAGCGCCGCGGGCGCGCGGGCCGACAGCGCGCTGCGGACCGGCGCGCCTTTCGTCGAGCGGCTGGTGCACTTCTGGGCCAACCATTTCGCGGTGTCCATCGACAAGGTGGCCGTCGTGGGTCTGGCGGGCGCCTTCGAGGCGGATGCGATCCGTCCGCACGTCCTGGGCCGCTTCGAGCACATGCTGCTCGCCACCGCGCGCCACCCGGCCATGCTGCTGTACCTGGACCAGGCGCGCTCGATCGGCCCGGAGAGCCCGGCGGCCGTGCGCGCCGCCGGGCGCCGGCAGCGCCGCCGCGGCCTGAACGAGAACCTCGCCCGCGAGATCCTGGAGCTGCACACGCTGGGCGTGCGCAGCGGCTACACCCAGGCCGACGTGACCGAGTTCGCGCGCGCGCTGACCGGCTGGACCCTGCCCGCGGCAGATGCAGGCGTCGCGGAACCGTTCGAGTTCCGCCGCGCGATGCACGAGCCGGGATCGCGTACGGTGCTGGGACGCACGTACGCGCAGCCGGGCGAGGAACAGGCCCGCGCCATCCTGCACGACCTGGCGAACGCGCCGGCCACGGCGCGCCATGTCGCCACCAAGCTCGCGCGCCATTTCGTCGCCGACGAGCCGCCGCCGGCACTGGTGCAACGCCTGTCCGAGACCTTCCTGCGCACCGGCGGCGACCTGCCCGCCTTGTACCGCGAGCTGGTGAACGCGCCGCAGGCCTGGACCGCCGCCGTGCCCAAGTTCAAGAGCCCGTGGGAGTGGGCGATCTCGGCCCTGCGCGCCCTCGGCCGCAGCGAGATCGCGCCTCTGCAGCTGGCCAACGTGATGAACCAGCTCGCGCAGCCCGTCTGGCGTCCCGGCTCGCCGGCCGGCTGGGACGACGTGGCGCCGGCGTGGGCCGCGCCCGATGCGCTCGTGCGGCGCGTGGAAGTGGCGCAGCGCCTGGCCGCGCAGGCCGGTGCGACCGTCGATGCGCGGGCGCTGGCCCCGCGCGTGCTGCCCGGCGCGCTCGGCGAGGCGACCGCCACCGCCATCGCCCGGGCGGAAAGCCCCGGCAGCGGCCTGGCCCTGCTGCTGGTGTCGCCCGAATTCCTGAGGAGATGAACATGTCGCTCGCCCGTCGCGGCTTCCTCGCCGCTGCCGGCGCCATGCTGGCCGCGCCGCGCGTCGTGTTCGCGCAGGCGGCCACCGAGCGCCGCTTCGTGTTCGTGATCCAGCGCGGTGCCGCCGACGGATTGAACACGGTGATCCCCCATGCCGATCCGGCCTATGCCCGCCTGCGCGGCGAGCTCGCGGTCGATCCGGCAAGCGCCACGCGCCTGGACGGCAGCTTCGCGCTGCATCCGGCGCTGAAGGCCTTCGGCGAGCTGCATGGCGCGGGGCAGGCGCTGTTCGTGCATGCCGTGGCCTCGCCGTACCGCGACCGCTCGCATTTCGACGGCCAGAACGTGCTCGAAAGCGGCGGCAGCGCGCCGTACGAGCTGAAGGACGGCTGGCTCAACCGCCTGGTCGGCCTGCTGCCCCGTCGGCCCGGCGAGGCGATCGCCCTCGCGCCTTCGGTGCCGCTGGCGCTGCGCGGCGCCTCGGAGGTCGGCTCGTATGCGCCTTCGGCGCTGGCGCCCGCGAGCGACGACCTGCTGCTGCGCGTGCAGCAGCTCTATGCGGCCGATGCGCAGCTGCATGCCTTGTGGTCCGCCGCGATGGATGCGCGCGGCCTCGCGGGTGTCGTGGGCGAGGGCGGCCGGCGCCAGGACCCCGCGGCGCTCGGCCGCCTGGCGGCGCAGTTCCTCGCGCAGCCGCAGGGGCCGCGCATCGCGATGATCGAGACCGGCGGCTGGGACACCCACAGCGCGCAGAACGCGCGCCTGGCGGCGCAGCTGCGCGGGCTCGACGCGATGGTCGCGGCGCTGAAGGAAGGATTGGGTGCGGCGTGGAAGGAGACGGTGGTCCTGGTTGCCACCGAGTTCGGGCGCACGGTGGCCGCCAACGGCACCGGCGGCACGGACCACGGCACGGGCTCGGCCGCGTTGCTGGCCGGCGGCGCGGTGCAGGGCGGACGCGTGATCGCGGACTGGCCGGGGCTCGCGGCCGCCGCCTTGTACGAAGGGCGCGACCTGCGGCCGACGCTGGGGCTGGACGCACTGATCGCCGCCGTGGCGGCGGAGACCTTCGGGCTGGATCGGGAGCGGGTCGGGCGCGCGCTGTTTCCGCGGATGCAGGGGGGCAAGGCGTTGCCGCGGTTGATCCGGGCGTGAAGCGCTGGGCTTCGCGCGCGCTGTCGCGGTTCAGCGCCAGCCTACCCGGGAGGCAGGACTTCGCAGGCTGGCGCTGAGCCGCGACAGCGCGCGAAGCCCAGCGCTTCAGTGCATCAACGCCGCCACCGCCGGCGCGATCAATCCCGCTCCCGTGATCACCAGCAAGCCGCACACCACCTTCAGCACCGTCTCCCGCCGCCACGCCGGCGGATGCGTCCTCATCCACCACGTCAGCCCCATCGCCACTGGAATCGAAGCCGCGCACAGCATCAGCGAGCGCAAGCTGAACTGCCCGGCCGGCACCACGATCGCCAGCCGGATCAGCGCACCCGTCGCGAGCGCCGCCACCAGGGTGTCGCGCACTGCGTCGAGCGACAGCGGCTGGCGGTAGTACTGGTACACGAGCGGCGGCCCCGAAGCGGAGAACAGCCCCCCGAGCACGCCGGAGAGGAAACCGAATCCGCGAAACGAGGCCGGCGACGAGCGCCGGGCCAGCGGCTCGGTCCGCAGCAGCACCACCGCCGCACAGGCGATCACGACCACGCCCAGCAGCAGACGCAGCACCACCACCACGTTGGCGTTCAGCCACGCCATCAAGGCCACGCCCGCGCCGTAGCCGAACACGCTGCCGCTCACCGTCAGCTTCCAGATCGCCCGGTCCAGCGCGCGTTGCGTGCCGCGCAACGCGATCACGGCACTGGCCAGCGACAGCACGGTGGCCACGTTGGCCACGTCGGGCAGAGGCGCGAGCTCGAACAGGCTGGCGAGGCCCAGCAGGATCAGCGCCAGCGCGAAACCCGTGATGCCCTGCGCGCAGGCGGCCAGCGCCACGCAGGCCAGGAAGGCCGCGAATTGCCAGGCGGTCATCCCGGCTCAGGCCAGTTTCTTCAGGATGCGGCGCCAGTGGGCCGGATCGACCGGCGTGATCGAGAGGCGGTTGCCTTTCTTGAGCACCAGCAGCTCCTGCAGTTCGGGATCGGCGCGCAGCGCGGGCAGCGTGAGGTTCCGGGTCTTGCGCAGCACCTGCACGTCCACCAGCATCCAGCGCGGCGCATCCGGCTTGGAGCTCGCATCGTGGTAGGGCGACTTCGCATCGAACTGCGTCGGGTCGGGGTAGGGCGTGGACGCCACCCGCCCGATGCCCACGATGCCCGGTTCGGCGCAGCTGGAGTGGTAGAACAGCACGCCGTCGTCGATGCGCATCTCGTCGCGCATGAAGTTGCGGGCCTGGTAGTTGCGCACGCCGGTCCAGGGGACGGTGGACCCGGGCGCGGCCAGCGCGTCGTCGATCGACACCTCCTCGGGCTCGGATTTCATCAGCCAGTACTTCATGCCTGCCTCCGTCCTTTCAGTGCCGCCCGGCCCGCGAAGCCGGCGGGCGCGTCCGGCCGGGTTTCCAGCCGCACGCCTTCGTTCCATTTCGCCATGCGCTCGGAACGCGCGAAGGAACCCACCTTGAGCTGCCCGGCGTTCCAGCCGGTGGCCAGGTGCACGATCGCCACGTCCTCCGTCTCGCCGGAGCGGGCGGAGACGATGG
Organism: Ramlibacter sp. AN1133; assembly: GCF_037890035.1. Lineage (NCBI taxonomy): Bacteria > Pseudomonadati > Pseudomonadota > Betaproteobacteria > Burkholderiales > Comamonadaceae > Ramlibacter > Ramlibacter sp. AN1133. The sequence goes on along the minus strand of NZ_JBBKTQ010000008.1, from coordinate 269,136 downwards.
TGCCGTAGCCGAGCGCCTGGGCCGCATCGAGCGCCGCGCGCGTCTCCGTCACCGTGCCGGCCTGGTTCGGCTTGACCAGGACGCAGTTGCAGGCGCCCGCCGCGGCTGCCGCGCGCACGCGGTCGGCACTGGTCACCAGGTAGTCGTCGCCCACCACCTGCACGCGGTCGCCCACGGCCCGCGTGAAGGCGACGAGGCCGGGCTCGTCGTCCTCCGCCAGGGGGTCCTCGATGGAGACGATCGGGTAGCGCTCGACCCAGCGCACGAGGCGCTCGCACAGCGCATCGGAATCGAGCTCCTCGTTCTCCAGCGCGAGCCGGTAGCGCCCGCCGTGCCCGAATTCGGACGACGCGATGTCGAGCGCGATCGCCACCTGTTCGCCCGGCACGTAGCCGGCCCGCTCGATCGCGGCGACCAGGGTGTCGAGCGCCTCCTCGTTGCGGGTGAAGCTGGGCCACCAGCCGCCTTCGTCCGCGACACCGGCGAGGGCCCCGCGCTGCGCCATCAGCTCGCCGGCCGCGCGGTAGACCTCCGCGGTCATCTCCAGTGCCTGCGAGAAGCTGGCCGCGCCGGTGGCGATCACCATGAAGTCCTGGATGTCCACGCGCTGGCCTGCATGGGCGCCGCCGCCGAAGATCTGGATCTGCGGCAGGGGCAGGCGGACTTCGCGGCCTTGCGCGAGGTGGCGCCACAAGGGCAGGCGCGCCTGCGCCGCGGCGGCGTGCAGCACGGCCAGCGAGGTCGCGATGAGGGCATTGCCACCGAGCCGGGACTTGGCGGGCGTGCCATCCAGCGCGATCAGGAGGGCGTCGATGTCGGCCTGGTCCGCGGCGTCGCGGCCCACCAGGGCAGGCGCGATCTCGCGCGCGATGCCGGCGAGCGCCTGCTGCACGTCGCGGCCGCCGAAACGCTCGCCGCCATCGCGCAGTTCCACCGCTTCGCGGCTGCCGCGCGAGGCACCGGCCGGCGCGATGCCGAGGCCCGACGTGCCGTCGGAGTTGATCACTTCCACTTCGACGGTGGGGCGGCCGCGCGAATCCCAGATCCGGCGGGCGAGAACGCTCTGGATGGTCATGCGAATTCCCGGGCCCAGCGGCCCGCGATGAAGTCCAGCGAGGAGGGCGGCTCGCGCAGCAGTGCGATGGCGCCAGCGCGCACCGCCTGCCGTTGCGGCTCGCCGAGGTATTCGACCGGCGACTTGCCGTCGATGCGCGCGAGTGTCAGCCCCGGCAACAGGGTGGCGACGCGCTGCTCCAGCGCGCCGACCGGCTCCCAGTGCACATGCGGCCAGTAGGCCTGCACAAAGGCGCTAAAGCTCTCCATCAGCGCGCCGGTGCGCCCGGGCAGGTGCGCCGCCTTCAGCAGGAAATGGTTGAGGCAGAAGGCGAGATCGAAGGCGGGGTCGCCGAACCAGGCGCATTCGGCATCGAGCAGCACCGGTCCGTTCGGCCCCAGCAGGATGTTCTTGGGGCTCACGTCGCCGTGCACCAGCACGCGGCGGGTGCTTGCCGTGCGCTGCACGAGTTGCAGCAGGCGATCCGCCAGCTCCGGGTGCTCGCGCGCCGTCTCGACCAGGTAGGGCTCGAGCCGCAGGGCGTGGAAGTCGGCATCGTTGGCGAACTGCGTGGCCAGGCGCGCATCGTCCGCCGTCGCGGCATGGATGCGTCCCAGGATGTCGCCGGTCGCCCGCGCAATCCCGGTATCGATGCGGCCGGCCAGCAGGTCGGCCTTCCAGTTGCGGTATTCCGCCCCGAGGAAGGCCATGACGAAGCTCTTGCTCTGCGCGTCCTCGCCCAGCACGCGCGGCACGTGACCCGGCACGATCGCGGCCACCGTGCGCAGGTAGCCGATTTCGGCGAACACGCGCTCCACCGGCACCTTCCACTCCTTGGCCACCTTCAGCTGGGGCAGGGCCTGCTTGACGCAATAGCTGCCGGAGCGCAGGTCCACGCGGCAGATGCCCGAGGACACGCCGCCCGTGAGCGGGACGGCGCGCACCTCCTCGTCCGGTGCGGCGAGTCCGAGCGCGAGGAAGATGCGCCGCATCGCCGCGGGGTCGTTCGAGAGGTCGACAGGGGGCATGGCCGGCCGATTCTAGAATGCGGGTCCACTCCCCCAGAGACGCCATGGCCTCCAACGCCCCCCTGAAAGTCGCCGTCATGGGCGCCGGCGCCGTCGGCTGCTATTTCGGCGGCATGCTCGCCCGCGCCGGCCACCACGTCACGCTGATCGCGCGTGCACAGCACGTGGAAGCGATCGCGCGCGACGGCCTGCGCATGGAGACGAAGAGCTTCGACGAGCGCGTGCGGCTGGCGGCGACCACCGAAGTCGCCGGCGCCAAGGACGCGGACGTGGTCCTCTTCAGCGTGAAGTCCCCCGCCACCGAATCGGCCGGCCGCGAGCTGAAGCCCTTCCTGAAGCGCGACACCCTGGTGCTGTGCCTGCAGAACGGGGTCGACAACGCGGAACGCCTGCGCACCGTGCTGCCCGATCACGCCGTAGCCGCCGCGGTGGTCTACGTGGCGACCGAAATGGCCGGACCGGGCCACCTGAAGCACCACGGCCGCGGCGAGCTGGTGATCGAGCCGGCGGACGGGAGCGAGCGCATCGCGCAGGCGCTCGTCGCCGCCGGCGTTCCGACCGAGGTTTCCGCCAACGTGCGCGGGGCGCTGTGGCTCAAGCTGATCATCAACTGCGCCTACAACGCGGTCTCCGCCATCGCGCAGCGGCCGTACGGCGAGAACGTGGACAGCCCCGGCATCCGCGAGGTGATGCACGACGTGGTCGACGAATGCGTGGCCGTGGCCACCGCGGACGGCGTGCAGCTGCCGGCCGATCCGCACCTCACCACGCGCAAGCTGGTGGAGTCCATGCCGTCGCAGTATTCCTCCACCGCGCAGGACCTCGCGCGGGGGAAGCCCACCGAGATCGACTACCTCAATGGCTACGTGGTGCGGCGGGGCCAGGCGCTGGGGATCGCCACGCCCGCCAACCGCGTGCTGTGGGCGCTGGTGAAACTGATCGAGGGCAAGGCAGCCTCCAGGCCCTGAGGCGCGGCTCGCGCCGTGTATAAAGGGTGGAGTTGGGAGAATCTGGTGGATCCGCAGTTGTTCATGGTCCTTGTCGCCGGCGTGGCCGGCCTTCTTCTGGGCGCCGGCCTGGTCTGGCTGGCCGGCCGCCGGGCCCTGCAGGCGCAGGTCGATACCGCGGTGGCCCGCGCCGACGCCGCCTTGCAGGGCGAACTGGCCCAGGCGCGTGAACGCGCGCGGCTGCTGGAGGAAGAGCGCCGCGCCGACCAGTCCGCCCTGGCCGACAGCCGCGCGCAGGCGGACCGCTGGCGCAACGAGCTCGACCTGGTGCGCGACGAAGTCTCCAAGCTCACGGAGCGGGCCGGCCGCGTCCCGACCCTCGAGGAAGACCTGCGCCGGCTCGGCGACGACCTGCGCCTGAAGACGGCGGACGTCCTGCGCTATTCGGGCGAGGCGGCGCAGAAGGGCGCGGCGCTGGAGGAGCAATCGCAGCGCATCGCGCCGCTGGAAGCGCGCCTGCGCGCCACCGAGCAGCAACTGGCGCAGACGGCGCAGCAGCTGGCCGACCTGCGCGAAGCGTCCGGGGGCGAGCTCTCGCAGCTGCGCACCCGCCTGGAGGGCGAGCGCCGCGCCTCCGAGGAGAAACTGGCGCTGCTGGTGGAGGCGAAGAACTCGCTGACCGAGCAGTTCCGCAACCTCGCCACCGAGATCCTGGAGGAGAAGTCCAAGCGCTTCGCCGAACAGAACCAGACGGCGATCGGCCAGTTGCTCGACCCGCTGCGCACGCAGCTGAGCGAATTCAAGGGCAAGGTGGAGGAGGTGTACGTGCAGGAGGGCAAGGACCGCTCGGCCCTCTCGGAGCAGGTGCGCCAGCTCGTCTCGCTGAACCAGGCCCTGAGCCAGGACGCCCAGAACCTCACCATGGCCCTGAAGGGCAGCGCCAAGGCGCAGGGCAACTGGGGCGAGCTGGTGCTCGAACGGGTGCTCGAGGCCTCGGGCCTGCGCAAGGGCGAGGAGTACCAGGTGCAGGACAGCCAGGTGCGCGAGGACGGCAGCCGCGCGCAGCCGGACGTCGTGATCCTGCTGCCGGAGGAGCGCCGCCTGGTGGTGGACTCCAAGGTGTCGCTGATCGCCTACGAGGAAATGATCGTGGCGCAGACCGACGAGGACCGTGCGCTGGCGATCCGCCGCCACCTCGATTCGGTGCGCAACCACATCAAGGGCCTCTCGGGCAAGCAGTACCAGCACCTGTACGGCCTGAAGTCGCTGGACTTCGTGCTGATGTTCGTGCCGATCGAGCCGGCCTTCATGATGGCCGTGACGAACGACGGCAACCTGTTCATGGACGCGTGGGAGAAGAACGTGCTGCTGGTCAGCCCGTCGACCCTGCTGTTCGTGGTGCGCACCGTGGCCCACCTGTGGCGCCAGGAGGCGCAGAGCCGCAACGCGCAGGACATCGCGCGCCGCGGCGCCGAGCTGTACGACAAGCTGGCCGACTTCGTGAAGGACCTGGAGCTGGTGGGCGCGAAGCTGCGGCAGGCCCAGGACGCCTATGGCGACGCGCACAAGCGCCTGTCCACCGGGCGCGGCAACGTGATCCGGCAGGCGGAGATGCTGCGCACCCTGGGCGTGAAGCCGACCAAGAGCCTGCCGGCGCCGCTGCTCGACGCCGCCGCGGACGAAGAGGCGGCCGCGGACGAAGAGGGGGAGCCGGACGCAGAGGGCCCGCCGGACATCGCGCCGCTGGCCGCACTGGCCGCGAGCAACACCGCGCGGCTGGCGCCGGAAGAGCCCGGCGCGGGGGCGTCCTAGGACGAGGGGCCGTCCGGTTTCGGCTCCGGGCTGGCGGAGGTCCCGAGCGCATCCTCCTGCGGCTTGAGCACCGCCAGCAGGTCCGACGTGGTGCGCAGGATCAGGTTCGCCCCTGCTTCCTGGAGCTCGCGCTCGGTGCCGAAGCCGCACAGCACGCCCACCGTCTGGGCTCCGGCCAGCCGCCCGCAGCGCACGTCGATGGTGGTGTCGCCGATCATGAGGCACGCCTTCGGATCGACTTCCATGATCTTCGCCGCGTAGAGCAGCGGCTCCGGGTGCGGCTTCATGCGCCGCGTGGTCTGCGAGCCGACCACCACCTTGAACAGCTCGCGCACACCGAAGTGCGCCAGGAAGCGCTCCACCCGCGGCGCGCCGCCGGTGGTGATGGTGCACATGGGGTAGTGCGCGGCGAGCTTGTGCAGCATCTCCTGCACCCCGGCGACCATGTCGTGCGGCACTTCGTCGATCGCCTCCGGGTTGCGCGTGTGGGCCGGGTCCGCCTGGCGCGCCTTCATGGCCCGCATCTGCCTCAGCCGTTCTCGCAGGCGCTGCGCCGGCAGGTCCAGGCCGAGGCGGTCCAGCCAGGCATACGCCCCGTGCACGGGCGTCTCCATGCCCATGACGGCCTGGCGGGCCAGCTTCTCGCCGCGGCGGCCGCTCACCAGCGGCACCTTGTCCAGCAGCGCCGCGAGCTGCGCGACCAGGTGGTCGTCGGTGTCGGCCAGGGTGCCGTCGATGTCGAAGCACAGGGCCTGGATGCGGGCGAGGTCGAGGGGCATGGCGATGGTGGCGGGGAAGCTGCCAGCATAGAAGAACGCCATGGGCGCGGGGTGTCCCGCCTTGACCGGTGCGGCACCGTCCAGCAGACTCCCGCCAGAGACTCGAGGAATCCCACCATGCACAAGCTTGTCCGCCTTGCTCCGATCCTGCTGGCCGTCACCGGCGCGTTCGCGCAGGAACCGGAGTTCCCCAAGGACCTGCACGGCCGCTGGACCGCGGCGACGCAGGCCGGCCGCACCACCCCCCAGCCCTTCGACCTGGAGGGCCTGCAGCGCAAGGACGACGGGACCTTCTCGGGCCGTCTGAGCTGGACGACGCCCGATCCGAGGTGCATCGTGCGCTTCAAGCCCATCACGGGGCGGGTCACGGCCAAGGGCGGCCTGCAGTTCGAGTCGGCCACGCCCTGCGGCGAAGCCATCACCGCGGAGCTGATGCGCGGCCCCGGCGGCTGGGTAGGGCAGGCCACCAACAAGGCGACGCCGCAGGCCGTGATGGACCTGACGGCCAAGTAGCGCCCCGGCGCGCCCTCAGAGTTCGGTGTATTTGCTGCTGGAGCCCTTCGCCTTGTCGACCGGGTACTTGAGCGCGTTCTTGCGCAGCTTCGCGGCCAGGGCGGCCGAGAGGTCGATGCCGAGGTCGTGCGCCATCAGCAGGGTGTAGCAAAGCACGTCCGCGAGTTCGTCCGCCAGGTCGCCCTTGCGCGCCTGCGCGGCCTCGGCCACGCCGGCGGCGTCCTTCCACTGGAAGATCTCCAGCACCTCGCCCGCTTCGAGCAGCAGCGAGACGGCCACGTCCTTGGGGTTGTGGAACTGCTTCCAGTCGCGTTCGTCGCGGAAGCGCACGACGTCCTGCGAGAGTTGTTCCAGGCTGGTCACGGGGTTCTCCTGCTGCGGGGCTGCGTCATCCTAGCCGCGCGCGCGAGCAGCTGCCGCTCCTTGTAGGCCAAACGCCCGAATCTCCCCAACGGCGCCGCTTGCGTCTCGTACCGCACATACGGGCGGGGGCTGCAGGGATACCTTGCGCCCATGAACCGCGCCTTCTGCAAATTCCTGCCCCAGGCCGAGCGGTCTTCCCTGATCGGCATGAATCCATGAACTACGCAGCAATTTTCTCGATCGCGCTCGCCGCAACGACACTGGCCGCCTGCCAGCGCGAAGTCGTCGTCGCGCCCACTCCGCCCCCGGCGGTGGTCGCCGTCCCGGTTCCGGGCCCCGCCGGTCCGGCAGGCGCACCCGGTGAAACGGGATCGACCGGCCTGACCGGATCCACGGGCTACACCGGCAGCACCGGCAGTACCGGCGCCACCGGAGCGACGGGCGATGCCGGCCGCATGGGCAACACGGGCAATACGGGCGACACGGGCCTGACCGGCAGCACCGGCGCGACCGGTGACACCGGTGCGACGGGACAGCGCGGCAAGACCGGCGACAACATCGTCGTCGTGCCCGCACAGACTCGCTGATCTCCAGCTTCCTATGGCCGCGGCGGCATCACGAAAGTGACGCCCCGCGGCCCTTTTTCGTCCGTGAGGGTCGTCACGACCGCGGGTGTCTCGGCCAGCAGGCGCCCCTTGCGCCACACCTTCAGGCGGTTCGCGCGCAGGCGGATCGCCTCGATGGGGTCGCGCGCCTGCAGCAGCACGAAGCTGGCGTCGCAGCCGGGGGCGAGCCCGTAGCCCTGAAGGTGCATCACCTTCGCCGCGTTCACCGTGACCGCATCGAAGCAGGCGCGCATGCCCTGCCGGCTGGTCATCTGCGCGACGTGCAGCCCCATGTGCGCCACCTCGAGCATGTCGCCCGAACCCAGGCCGTACCACGGGTCCATCACGCAGTCGTGGCCGAAGGCGACGGTCACGCCGGCCGCCATCAGTTCCGGCACCCGCGTCATGCCGCGGCGCTTGGGATAGGTGTCGTGCCGGCCCTGCAGGGTGATGTTGATCAGCGGGTTGGCGACGACGCTCACGCCGCTCTCGGCGATCAGGGGCAGCAGCTTGGACACGTAGTAGTTGTCCATGCTGTGCATCGACGTGCAGTGCGAGGCGTTGACGCGCCCCTGCAGCCCGAGCCGCTGCGTCTCGAAGGCCAGCGTCTCGATGTGCCGCGACAGCGGGTCGTCGGTCTCGTCGCAGTGCATGTCCACCAGCGTGCCGCGGCGGGCGGCGGCCTCGCACAGCAGCTGGATGCTGATCGCGCCGTCGCTCATCGTGCGCTCGAAATGCGGGATGCCGCCGACGATGTCGACGCCGAGGTCCAGCGCGCGCTTCATGTTGTCGATGCCGCCGGGGGTGCGCAGCACGCCGTCCTGCGGGAAGGCCACCAGCTGCAGGTCGATAACGGGGGCCACGCGCCGCCTGACCTCCAGCAGGGCCTCCACCGCCAGCAGGCTCGCGTCGCTGGTGTCGACGTGGCTGCGGATCGCGAGCAGCCCGCGCGCGACGGCCCAGTCGCAATAGGCGAGCGCGCGCGCCACGAGGTCCTCGGCCTTCAGCAGCGGCTTGAGCTCGCCCCACAGCCGGATGCCTTCCAGCAGCGTGCCGCTCTCGTTGACGCGCGGCAGCCCGTAGCTGAGGGTCGCGTCCATGTGGAAGTGCGGGTCGCAAAAGGGCGGGGAGAGCAGTTGGCCGCCGGCGTCGACGGTCTCGTGCGCGGGTGCGGCCAGGCCGGGCGTGACCTCCGCGATGCGGCCGGACTGGACCGCGACCGACATGCCGGTGCGGCCGTCGGGGAGGGTGGCGTTGGTGACGAGGAGGTCGAGCATGCCGCGGGGGGTCAGGTAGTCCTGCGCTTGCTTGCCGCGCGCCTGGCGCCGGGGGCTGGGGCACGGCTCTGCTGCGCATCCACGTAGGCATCCAGGAGTCGCCGGATCATCCGCTGGTACTGCGTCTGGTGCCTGGAGGCCTCGGACTTGAAGAAGTCGACGCTTCGCTTGCTGAGGGCCAGTGTGACCTTCACGCCTTCTTCGCGAAACGCAAGTTCCTGCGGAGGAGGCAGGAAATCGGCGACCACTTCGATCTCACCGAGCGGCTCGTCGGTGTAGCTGATTTTCCTGCTCATAGAGGGCCTTCCCTTTGCGCCGGTAACCGGCGCCGATGATGCGGATGGAATTATGGCGATACGTGAAACGGACAGTCATCACGCCGGCCCCGACGACGCCGAAGCAATAGAAGCGCTCCTCTGCCCCGCTGTGCGCGCGATCGCGCGCGATCACGCGGTGCGGATCCGCGAACGCAAGCTGTGCCTCGAAGAAGGAAACATGGTGCTTCGCGAGATTGCCTGCGTTCTTGCGGTCATCCCACTCGAAGCGCACGGGGTCCATCGAGCTGACTGTACCACGCGACCATACTTTTGTATGGCTCCCAGGTGCTCAGCCGACCCGCGGCAGCATCAGGACGGTGCCAGGTCGAACGCCCGCTGCACGAACCACCACGTGGCCACCAGCGCCACCGCCAGCGAGCCGAAGCGCAGCACGCCGATGCGATAGAAGCTGGTGGCGCGCAGCAGGAACGCGACGGGCAGGAAGGCCGTGACGATCGCCAGCTGGCCGATTTCCACGCCGAGGTTGAAGCCGACCAGCGCCAGCGCCAGCGCGCCCTGCGGCAGGCCCAGGTCCGCCAGCACCGAGGCGAAGCCGAAGCCGTGCACCAGCCCGAACACGAAGGCCATGACCCAGCGCTTCTTGTCCACCGTGCCGCGCAGGTTGTTCAGGGCGGCCACGACGACGGAGGCCGCGATCACCGATTCGACGACGCGCGAGGGCAGGCTGACGAAGCCGAGCACGGCCAGGCTCAGCGTGATGGAGTGGGCGAGGGTGAAGGCCGTCACCACCTTCAGCACGTCGACCGCGGCGGCGCGCAGGCTGGGCGTGGGCGTCCAGCCCCGGTCGCGGCGAATGAGCACGGCCGGCAGCAGCAGGGCGACGAGGAACAGGATGTGGTCGAAGCCGATCCAGATGTGCCAGATCCCTTCGACGACGTACTGCCGCAGCGTCTCCCAGCCGCTGGGGGCGGCGAGCTTCAGGTCCTGCGTGGCGGAATCGGCGGCGAACACCAGCGGCTGCGGCGCCGAGGCGCCGGCCGGCGTCCACTGCACGAGGCCGCGGTGCGTCGGGTCGACGTCGAACAGCATCGCGTAGTGCACCTGCACCGTGCCGGCGAGCCTGTCGCAGTGCGCGCGCAGCGACAGCACGGCGTAGGTGCCGTCGCTGTGCTTGTCCAGCATGAGCGGGCCGGCGGACTGCAGCGGGCAGGAGGCGCCCTGGGAGGAGAAGGCCAGCTTGGCGATCGCCAGCTTCTCGATGTCGCCGGCGCGCTGGCGCACCTCGCCCCAGGCCAGTTCGCCGTTGCCGTCGCGATCGAGCTGCAGCACGTAGTCGAGGTCGCGCAGGGCGATGTCCCAGCGCACCGCGATGGCGTCCTGCTCGCCGCGCAGGGTGAGGTAGGAGTCGCTGGGTTTGTGGGCGAAGGCGGGGGGGCAGAGGAGGGTGAGGAGCAGGAGGCAGGCTGGTGGTGAGCTGAGCGAACCCCAGCGCTTCGCGCATCGCTGGGGTTCGCGCGCTTCGCGGCTCACCACCAGCCTACGAAGCCAGGCCACCAGCAGGCAAGGAAGATTCACCGCAGCGCCCCCAACTTGCCCGCCACGGCCTCCAGCACCGGATCCTCGTATCCGCTCGTCTTCAGCCACTCCAACGCCGGCTGCGCCGCGGCGGGATCGCGCGCGGCCAGCGCAGCGCGCAGCAGCACCTCCGCGTCGCGCGGCTCCTTCTGCTTCGTGTAGTTGCTCTTCGCGTAGGCCAGCGCCTTGGCCGCATCGTGCTCCAGCTCCAGCTCCCAGCGCGCCGCCTCCTGTTCGTGCAGGCGGTCGCCGCGCTTGGCGGCGGCCTCGAAGCGATCGCGCAGCTGCGACAGCCATTCACCGGTGCGCGGATGGTTGACCGCGCGCCCTGCCAGCGCCAGGCGCAGCAGCAGCACGTCGGAACGCTCCCAGCCATTGAGCAGCTGCAGCACCTCCTGCGGACGGCCGCGCTGCAGCAGGAAATCGGCATACGAGGCAAGCAGGAACTGGTCGGTGACGCCCTGCGCCAGCGCGCTGCGGTAATGGCGTTCGGCGTCGCCCCAGCGCTGCAGCCGCACGGCCATCTCCGCCAGGCGCGTCTGCACCCACAGCATCAGTTCGGGCGCGACGTCCCTGGCGTGGGCAACCGCATCCGACAGCATCTCGTACGCGGGAATCAGCTGCCCTGTCGTGGCGCGCACATAGGCGGTGCACCCCTGCGCGAGCAGGCCGGGTGCGATCTTCGCCAGCCGGTCGCATTCGGCCGCCGACCACGCGTACTGCGCCTGCACCATGTGGATCGCCGCGCGCCAGGCCACCGGCTCCACCGCCTGCGGATCGAGCTCGCTCGCGCGCTTGAGGCTCGCGAGCGCGCCCTCGAAGTCATGGCTGTACTGCTGCAGCTGACCGCGCACCAGCCAGTAGCGGCTGTCGTCGCCTGCGCTCTGCTCCAGCGGCGCGATGGTGGACATCGCATACCCCACGTAGCGCGGGTCGCCCTGCGCCATCGCCATGGCGAAATAGCGCTCGCCCAGGTCCAGCCGCAAGGCCTTGTCCTGCGGGCGCGAGGCGAGCTGCCGGCGCAGCGACTCGACGACCCGCAGCGCCGGATCGCTGGCCACGGGCAGCCGCTCGACGACCTCGTCGTCGCTGGCGGGCGTGTAGGGCGCGGCCAGCGCGCCGGCGGCCGACAGGGCCAACGCGGCCGCCGCCGCGAGCGCCGCGAAGCGCCGGGGTTGCCGATGCCGACGCCTCGGACTACGCGCCGCCTGCGGCGCTCGGTCGGCGCTGCGCGCGCTCACCGCCAGCCTACTTGGTGCCGAAGATGCGGTCCCCGGCGTCGCCGAGGCCCGGGAGGATGTAGCCGTGCTCGTTGAGCTCGCGGTCGATGGCCGCGGTGTAGATCGGCACGTCCGGGTGCGCCTTCTGCAGCGCCGCCACGCCCTCGGGGCAGGTGAGCAGGCAGACGAACTTGATGGAGCGCGGGTTGAGTTCCTTCAGGCGCTCCACGGCGGCGATGGCGGAGTTGCCGGTGGCGAGCATGGGGTCGACCACGACCACGTCGCGGTTCTCCATGCTCTGGGGCATCTTGAAGTAGTACTCCACCGCCATCAGCGTCTTGGGGTCGCGGTACAGGCCGATGTGGCCCACCCGCGCCCCCGGCACCACGCTCAGCATCCCGTCCAGGATGCCGCCGCCCGCGCGCAGGATCGACACGAAGACGAGCTTCTTGCCGTCGATCACCTTGGTGCGCATCTTCTCGAGCGGCGTCTCGATCTCCACTTCCTGCATCGGCACGTCGCGGGTGACCTCGTAGGCCATCAGCGTCGAGAGCTCGTTCAGGAGGCGGCGGAAGCTGTTGGTGCTGGCTTCCTTGTTCCGCATGAGCGACAGCTTGTGCTGCACCAGCGGATGGTCGATGACATGGACGTTGTTGCTTTGCATGGGTCTCGCGTTCAGAACACGGTGCCGTCGGTGGCCACCTGCAGGGGAGGCAGGCCGCCCCGGTGCCGCTGCGCGAGTTCGCGCCCGGCCGCCCAGGTGCCGCCCTCCAGCACGGAGGCCATCGACAGGTGGTTGGCATCAGTGTGCAGCAATTTGCGGACCTCCACGGCCACTTCGTCCAGAAGGGCCACCGTCAGGGCGCGCCATTCCACGATCAGCTCGTCCCCGGGCTGCCACACCTTCTTCGTCACCGATTCGTCGCGCAGGCGCAGGACGGCGGTGTCGAGCAGCAGGCCGCCGTTGCGGTACTCGGCCAGCCCCGTGAGGGCGTCGACGCCGTGCACGCGCACGCCGGCCCAGGTGAAGGGCTCCAGCAGCGAATACGTGAGCCACTGCGACAGCTTGTGGAAGGGCACCCAGCCGTCGCTGGCGCCTTCGCCGCGCACCGCCTCGTGGCGCCAGCAGTCGCCCAGGGGCACGTTGCCGATCGCGTTGTCCAGCGGCCAGATACCGGAGCAGGTGAGCAGGATCTCGGAGAGGATGTCGTGCGCGGACTCTTCGGCGGTGCGGGGCGGCACCGTGGAGCCGAAGGGCGTGAGGATCAGGTCGAACAGGCCGGAGGGGCGGCCGTCCTCGTTGAACACTTCGGGCTGCTCGGCCATCGCCTCGCCGAGGCGGCGCAGCAGGATCGCGCGGTTCTCGAGGCCGATGAGGGGGTTGTTCTCGCGCACCTGGAAGGCGCTGGCGAGGTGGTCGGTCGACAGGCCGCGCAGCCCCGCGGCGTCGACCTGGAACGGATGGCCCTTGTCGCTGGAGAACAGGCCGCTGGTGAAGGCATGGAAGCTCGCCACGGCCAGCCCCTCCGAGCGGGTGAAGGTCTTGCCGGTGGCCGCTTCGGTGTAGCTCCAGTCGGCGCCCGCGCCGCCATCGAGCAGCACGCTCACGAAGGTGAAGTCCACCAGGGCGTGCAGGCGCGTCTGGCGCGGCAGGTGCTCCATCAGGCGGTCCAGTTCGGCCTTGCGGTCGACGCCGCCGGCTTCCAGGTGGCGCCAGCGGCTGTGCAGCGGCACGTGCAGCTTGGGGTAGCGCTTCTTCGTGATCTCCGCCACCTCGCGCGCCGCGTTGGCGATGTAGCCGTCGTCCACCGTGAACCAGCGCGAATCGCCGCTGCGCGCGCGCGCCAGCAGCTGTCCGCAGCGCTCGCGGATCGCGTGGGTGCTGCGCAGCAGGCTGGCAGCGGCATCGGCTTCGCTGCTTGCTCTCGATTGTTCCATGGTGCTCATAGACTCCGCCCTTTCGTCTGTTTCAGTTGTTCTTCGTCCGGCGCGCCGCCCGGCGTGAAATAGCCGGCGGCCTTCTTGGCCTGCATCTCGACCTGCGCGTCCGCCGGGATCAGCCCCGCCGGGATGTCGACCCGCTCGCCCACCTCGATGCCCGATTGCGTGATCGCGTCGTACTTCATGTTGCTCATGGAGACGAGGCGATGGATCTTGCGCACGCCCAGCCAGTGCAGCACGTCCGGCATCAGCTCCTGGAAGCGCATGTCCTGCACGCCGGCGACGCATTCGGTGCGCGCGAAGTACTGGTCGGCCGTGTCGCCGCCCACCTGGCGCTTGCGCGCGTTGTAGACCAGGAACTTGGTCACTTCGCCGAGCGCGCGGCCTTCCTTGCGCGAATAGGAGACCAGCCCCACGCCGCCGCGCTGCGCGCCCAGGATGCATTCCTCGATCGCGTGCGTGAGGTAGGGGCGGCAGGTGCAGATGTCGGAGCCGAACACGTCGGAGCCGTTGCACTCGTCGTGCACGCGGGCGGTGAGTTCCACCTCCGGGTTGGCGAGGTCGCGCGGGTCGCCGAAGATGTAGACCGTCTGCCCGCCGATGGGAGGCAGGAACACTTCGAGGTCGCTGCGGGTGACCAGTTCGGGGTACATGCCGCCCGTTTCCTCGAACAGCACGCGGCGCAGGTCGGACTCGCTGCAGCCGAAGCGCCTGGCCACGCCGGGCAGCCACCAGACCGGCTCGATGGCCGCCTTGGTGACGCAGGCGGCGCCGCCATCCATCAGGATCCTGTGGTCGGGCGTCAGGCGCCCCTTCAGCAAGGCCTCGATCACCTCCGGCAGGATCACGTGGGCCTTGGTGATGGCGATGGTGGGGCGGATGTCGTAGCCCGCCTGCAGTTCGGCGGCGAACACGTCGGCGACCTGGGCGCCCCACGGGTCGAGGCTGACGATCTTCTCCGGGTCGGTCCACTGCGGGTAGGGGCCGATCACGTCGGTGGGGGCGGTGTTGGTGAGGTCGGCCTTGTGTTCGCGGCTCAGCGCGCCGGCGGCGACGGCGAGGGCGCGGTAGACGCTGTAGGAGCCGCTGTGCGTGCCGATCACGTTGCGGTGGGCGCGCTTGGTGGTGGTGCCCACCACGGGGCCGCGTTCGGCGGGGGTGGACGCGCCCCACGCGATCGGCAGCGCGCCGAAGCCGCCGTGGTGCGAGGTCAGCCGGATGTGGCGGGGGGCGGATGCTTCGGAGGCCATGGACGTCCTGCGGCAAAGATCCCACTCTAGCAAAGCCGCCGGGGGTTGGAGCCGCAGTGTTGGGGCGACGGCACGCGCGGGCTTGCGCGAACGCAAGGGTGCATCGGTGGGGGCTGCTGACCGTAGGCTGGCGCTGAGCCGCGCCAGCGCGCGTCCGAGCGCTGCGCTGCAGCGCGTAGTCCGAGGCGCAGCCTCGGTCAGCCCAGCGTTTGCAGCCGCAGCTATTCCCCGTACTGCCCCTCGATCGCCGCACTGATCCCCCAGTCCGCCGGCAGCGAGCCCTCCCGGATGAACCGGTGCACGCTGGAATGCGGCCACTGGGCCGCGCGCTGCACCCACCCGTGCTTGACCGGGTTGTAGTGGATGTAATCGACGTGGCGCCGGAAGTCTTCCTCGTCGCGGATCTGGTGTTCCCAGAAGCGGCGCTGCCAGAGCTTGCGCTCGCCCTTGAGGCCTCGTCCTGGTGCAAGGTCGTCGCCCAGCACACCCTGGGCGACCAGGGTTCGGGTGAACATCTGCTTGACCAGCATCCAGCGGGTGGAGAAGTCGTTGTCGTCGACCGGCAGCCGCCACAAGGCATGAAGGTGCTCGGGAAGGACCACCATGGCCTCGATGTCGAACGGGTGGCGTGCCTTCACGTGCCTGACTGCGGCACGGAGAACGTCGACGTGATCCACCAGCCAGCGGGCACCGCGGTCCTGCAGTGTCAAGGTGAAGAACCAGGTGGCGCCGGCGGCGTCGGCGCGGATGTAGGTACGCATGGTGCGCGTACAACGCGCGGGGATCCGGTCGTGCCGGTGATTCAGTACCGGAGATTCACGGTATTCGTAGGCTGGCGGTGAGCGCGCGCAGCGCCGAACCCCAGCGATGGGGGATGCAAAACGCTGGGGTTCGCGAAGCTCACCGCCAGCCTACGGGCGCACGCTCCACGCCTGCCTGCGTTCAGCGCTTGCCGCCCAGGATCCCCCCCAGCACCCCCCGCACGATCTCCCGCCCCACCGAGCTGCCGATCGTGCGGATCGCGGACTTGGCGAAGCTCTCGACGAGGCCCTCGCGCTTGCCGCCGCGCGGGCCGGTCGAGCCGAAGAGGACGTCCGAGAGGCCCCCCATCGGGCTGCCGCCGGCGCCGGCCGCGCCGCCCGCCGAAGGAGCACCACCCTGCGCCAAGGCACCTCCCTGCGCCGACGCCTCGGTGCGCCCCTTGAGCTTCTCGTACGCCGATTCCCGATCCACCACCTGTTCGTAGACCCCGGCAACCATCGAGTTGGCCATCAGCGCCTTGCGCTGTTCCGGCGTGATCACCCCGATATGGCTGCCGGGTGGCACCACGTACAAGCGCTCGGTCACGCTCGGCCGCCCCTTTTCGTCGAGGAAGCTGACCAGGGCCTCGCCCACCGCCAGCTCGGTGATGGCCGCCTCGATGTCGAGCCCCGGCTTCTGCCGCATCGTCTGCGCCGTGGCCTTCACCGCCTTCTGGTCGCGCGGCGTGAAGGCCCGCAGCGCATGCTGCACCCGGTTGCCCAGCTGGGCCAGCACGGAATCGGGGATGTCCAGCGGGTTCTGGGTCACGAAGTACACCCCGACGCCCTTGGACCGCACCAGCCGCACCACCAGTTCGATGCGCTCGACCAGCGCCCTGGGCGCGTCGTCGAACAGCAGGTGCGCCTCGTCGAAGAAGAACACCAGCTTGGGCTTGTCGAGGTCGCCCACCTCCGGCAGGCTCTCGAACAGTTCCGACAGCATCCACAGCAGGAAGGTCGCGTACAGGCGCGGCGCATTGAGCAGCTTGTCCGCGGCGAGGATGTTGACGACGCCGTGGCCGTCGGGATCCGTCTGCAGGAAGTCGGCGATGTTGAGCATCGGCTCGCCGAAGAACTTGTCGCCGCCCTGCGATTCGGTCTGCAGCAACCCGCGCTGGATCGCGCCCACGCTGGCCACGCTGATGTTGCCGTACTCCGTCGTGTACTGCTTCGCGTTGTCGCCCACATGCTGCAGCATGGCGCGCAGGTCCTTCATGTCCAGCAGCAGCAGGCCGTTCGCATCCGCGATCTTGAAGACGATCTGCAGCACGCCGGCCTGGGTGTCGTTCAGGTTCAGCATGCGGGAGATCAGCAGCGGCCCCATGTCGGAGACCGTGGCGCGCACCGGGTGGCCCTGCTCGCCGAACACGTCCCACAGCGTGGTCGGGCAGGCCTGCGGCTCGGGCTCGGGCAGGCCGCGCTCCTTGACCGCCGCCGCCACCTTGCCTTCCAGACGGCCCGCCTGGCTGATGCCCGTCAGGTCGCCCTTGATGTCCGCCAGGAACACCGGCACGCCGATCTGGCTGAAGCTTTCGGCCAGTTTCTGCAGCGTCACGGTCTTGCCGGTACCGGTGGCGCCGGTCACCAGCCCGTGCCGGTTGGCCAGGGCGGGCAGCAGGAAGGCTTCGGTATTTCCGTTCTTGGCGATCAGCAGCGGTTCGGCCATGGGGGCGAAAAGTAGAATGTTGGTCTTCCTAGAGTACAGCACACGAGCAGAAGAGGACGATTCCGTGGCCGGACACAGCAAATGGGCAAACATCCAGCACCGCAAGGGGCGCCAGGACGAGAAGCGGGGCAAGGTCTGGACGCGCGTCATCCGTGAAATCATGGTGGCGGCGCGCCAGGGCGGCGGCGACCTGTCAGCCAACCCGCGCCTGCGGCTGGCCGTGGACAAGGCCAAGGCGGCCAACATGCCCGCCGACACCATCAAGCGCAACATCGACAAGGCGACCGGCGCCCTCGAGGGCGTGAGCTACGAGGAAATCCGTTACGAGGGTTACGGCATCGGCGGCGCGGCGATCATCGTCGACACCATGACGGACAACAAGGTCCGCACCGTGGCCGAGGTGCGCCACATCTTCAGCAAGTACGGCGGCAACATGGGCACCGAAGGCTCGGTGGCCTTCCAGTTCAAGCATTGCGGCCAGCTGATCTTCGCCCCCGGCACCAGCGAGGACAAGGTGATGGAAGTGGCGCTGGAAGCCGGTGCCGACGACGTCATCACCGACGACGACGGCGCCATCGAGGTCCTGAGCGCCCCCGGCGAGTTCGAAAAGGTCAAGAATGCGCTGGAGGCCGCGGGCCTGAAGCCCGAGGTCGCGGAAGTGACCATGCGGCCCGAGAACACCATCGAACTGACCGGAGACGAAGCCGCGCGCATGCAGAAACTGCTCGACATGCTGGAAGACCTGGACGACGTGCAGAACGTCTACCACAACGCCGAGATCGACGAATGAGCCCCCACGCTCCGCACTGCGTGTCGTCGCTGCCCCCCGAGGGGGCGGTCGCCCTCCTAGGGGCGGCCCGTCGGAGGGCGATTTGAAAGTCCTGGTCATCGGCGGCGGCGGCCGCGAGCACGCGCTGGCGTGGAAACTGGCCCAGTCGCCCAAGGTGCAGGCGGTCTACGTCGCACCGGGCAACGGCGGCACCGCGCTCGATCCGCGGCTGGAGAACGTGCCCATCGCGGACCTGCGGCAGCTGCGCGACTGGGCGCTCAAGGAGCGCATCGCGCTGACCGTCGTCGGCCCGGAAGCGCCGCTGGCGGCCGGCGTGGTCGACGACTTCCGCACCCACGGCCTGCGCATCTTCGGCCCCACGCAGGCGGCCGCGCAGCTCGAAAGCTCCAAGGCCTTCGCCAAGGCCTTCATGGCGCGCCACCAGATCCCGACGGCGGAATACCAGACCTTCACCGACGCTGGCCTGGCCCACGCCTACGTGGACGAAAAGGGCGCGCCCATCGTGGTCAAGGCCGACGGCCTGGCCGCGGGCAAGGGCGTCGTCGTGGCCACGACGGCGGCCGAAGCGCACGAAGCGATCGACTTCATGCTCCTGGACAACAAGCTGGGCGTGTCGCACAACGAAGGCGGCGCCCGCGTGGTGATCGAGGAATGCCTGGTGGGCGAGGAAGCCAGCTTCATCGTGCTGTGCGACGGCCGCAACGTGGTGGCGCTGGCCACCAGCCAGGACCACAAGCGCCTGATGGATGGCGACCAGGGCCCCAACACCGGCGGCATGGGCGCGTATTCGCCCGCGCCCGTGGTCACGCCCGAAGTGCATGCGCGCGCCATGCGCGAGATCATCCTGCCCACCGTGCGCGGCATGGAAAAGGACGGCATCCCGTACGCCGGCTTCCTCTACGCCGGCCTGATGATCGACGCGCAGGGGCAGCCGAAGACGCTGGAATTCAACTGCCGCATGGGCGACCCCGAGACGCAGCCGATCATGATGCGGCTGAAGTCCGACTTCTACGACGTGATGATGGCGGCCACCTCCGGCACGCTCGACCAGGTCCACCTGGACTGGGACCGCCGCACCGCGCTGGGCGTGGTGATGGCCGCGGCCGGCTACCCCATGGATCCGCGCAAGGGCGACGTGATCCGCGGGCTGCCCAAGGAAGCCGAGGACGCCATGGTGTTCCACGCCGGCACGCTGGCGCAGGGCAACACCACCGTCACCTCCGGCGGGCGCGTGCTGTGCGTCACGGCCCTGGCGGAGACCGTCAAGGCGGCGCAGCAGCGCGCCTACGAGGTGCTGCGGGGCATCCAGTTCGATGGCGCGCAATACCGCCGCGACATCGGATTCCGGGCCATCCGGGGCTGAACGGGGCCGACATGGAAGCCAACATCACCGCCGTGCGCACCTGGCTGACCGGCCTGCAGCAGCGCATCACGCACACCATCTCGGGGATCGACGGCCAGCCTTTCCGCGCCGACACGTGGAAGAAGGAGCCCGGCGAGAAGCTGCAGGGCGAGGGCGTGACCATGATCCTGGAGCAGGGCGGGGTGTTCGAGCGCGCCGGCGTCGGCTTCTCGCACGTGCGCGGCCCGCAGCTGCCGCCCTCGGCCACGCAGCACCGGCCGGAGCTGGTCGGCGCGTCCTTCGAGGCGCTGGGCGTGTCGCTGGTGTTCCATCCGCGCAACCCGTACGCGCCCACGGTGCACATGAACGTGCGCATGCTGGCCGCGCTGCCCGGCAACGCGCCGCCCGTGTACTGGTTCGGGGGCGGCATGGACCTCACGCCCTACTACGGCTGGGAGGAGGACGCCGTCCACTTCCACTCCGTCTGCCGCGACAGCCTGCGCCCCTTCGGCGACGACCGCTACCCGCGCTTCAAGACCTGGTGCGACGAGTACTTCTTCAACAAGCACCGCAACGAGCCGCGCGGCATCGGCGGCATCTTCTTCGACGACTACTTCGAGGACGGCTTCGAGCGCAGCTTCGCCATGCTGCAGTCGGTCGGAGGCAGTTTCCTGGACGCCTACGTGCCGGTGCTGCAACGGCGCAAGGACACCCCCTGGGGCGAGCGCGAACGCGACTGGCAGCTGCTGCGCCGCGGCCGCTACGTCGAGTTCAACCTGGTGTGGGACCGCGGCACGCATTTCGGCCTGCAGTCGGGGGGCCGCACCGAATCCATCCTCATGTCGATGCCGCCCCTGGTGAGCTGGGCCTACCAGCACCACCCCGAGCCGGGCTCGCGCGAGGAAGAACTGCTGCGGCGCTTCCTCGTGCGCAGGGACTGGGTTTGAACCAGCCGATGCGCCGGGTGGGCATGTTCGGCGGGGCGTTCGATCCGCCGCACCGGGCCCACGTCGCCCTGGCGCGCGCGGCCGTGCAGCAGCTCGAACTCGAGCGGCTGTACGTCCTGCCGACCGGCGACGCCTGGCACAAGAGCCGCACGCTGTCGCCCGCGCAGGACCGGCTGGCGATGGCGCGCCTGGCTTTCGCCGCGTTGCCGGCGGTGCAGGTGGACGACCGCGAGCTCAGGCGCACCGGCCCCACGTACAGCGTCGAGACGCTGCGCGAACTGCAGGCCGAGCACCCGGGCGCGCAGCTGCACCTGCTCATGGGCGAGGATCAGGCGGCCGGCTTCAGCCGCTGGCACGCCTGGCAGGAGATCGCCGCGCTGGCCGTGCTGTGCGTGGCCGGGCGCGGCTGCGGGGAGGGCCTCGCCGCCCTGCGCGCGCTACCCGGCGTGCGCGTGGAAGTGCTGCGCTTGCCGCAGATGCCCGAGAGCGCAACGGACATCCGCGCGCGACTGACAGGCAACAAGGACGTCGGCGAGCTGGTTGGGCCAGCCGTCGCCGGTTATATTGAATCCCAACATCTTTACCAGAACACCTGATGACGCAAGAAGCCGCCGCCAAGAAGGACACGCAGAAACTCCAGCGGGCCATCGTCGATGGCCTGGAGGACGTGAAGGGGCAGGACATCCAGGTCTTCAACACCGAGCACCTGTCACCCCTCTTCGAGCGGGTCATCGTGGCGTCGGGGACCTCGAACCGCCAGACCCGGGCGCTGGCCTCCAGCGTGGTGGACGCCGTGCGTGAAGCCGGTTTCCCCAAGCCGCGCATCGAGGGCGAGGAGAACGGCGAGTGGATCATCGTGGACTGCGGCGCGGCCGTCGCCCACATCATGCAGCCCGCCATCCGCCAGTACTACCACCTGGAGGAGATCTGGGGCGAGAAGCCGGTGCGCGTGCGCGTCGGCGCACCCAAGCCCGCGATGCCGGTGAAGGCCGCCGCCGCTCCCGCGCCGGCGAAGAAGGTCGGCACCTCCTTGCGGCGCAGCAGCGCGGCCAGGACGGCGGCGCGCGATGCGGATCGCGAGGCCGCGGCGGCCAAGAAGACGCCGGCGAAGAAGACTGCGGCCAGGAGTGGCGCGAGGACGACCCCCGCCAGGGCGCCTGCCCGGTCGACTGCGAACTCGCCGGCCGGCAAGGCGGCGACCCAGCGCCCGGCCGGCAAGGCGGCGACCCAGCGCCCAGCCGGCACGGCGGCGACCAGGCGGCCGTCGGGCACGGCAGCGACCAAGCGGCCGTCGGGCACGGCAGCGACCCAGCGGTCCTCCGGCACGGCGGCGACCAAGCGCCCCTCCGGCACGGCGGCCAGGAGCACCGCGGCAAGGCCCGGCGCCCCCCGCAGCGGCGCGGCCAAGGCCAGCCCCGCGAAGAGCGCCCCCGCCAGGGGCACCTCCGCGAAGAAGGCGCCGGCCAGGACGGCGGCCAAGAAGACCTCGCCCCGTCACTGAGCGATGCGGCTGCTGGTCGTGGCCGTCGGCCAGCGCGTGCCGGACTGGGCGCAGGCGGCCTGGGACGACTACGCCAAGCGCTTCCCGCCGGAACTGCGGCTGGAGCTGAAGGCCGTCAAGACCGAACCGCGCGCCTCGAAGACGCTGCCCACGCTGCTGGCCGCCGAGCGCGAGCGCATCGAGGCCGCGATCCCGAAAGGCGCGCGCGTCGTCGCGCTGGACGAGCGCGGCACGCCGCTGACCACCATGGCCCTGGCCGGAAAGCTCAAGGACTGGCCGCTGGAAAACGACACGGTGGCCCTGGTGATCGGCGGCCCCGACGGCCTGGAACCCGCCTTCCGCCAGGCGGCGCACGAACGCATCCGCCTGTCCGACCTCACGCTGCCCCATGCCATGGTGCGGGTGCTCCTGGCCGAACAGCTCTATCGCGCCTGGTCGATCAACGCGGGCCACCCGTACCACCGGGAATGAGCAAGGCTTTCCTCTACCTCGCCTCGCAGAGCCCGCGCCGGCGCCAACTGCTCGAACAGCTCGGGGTGGCCTACGAGCTGCTCCTGCCCGAGCCGCACGAGGACAGCGAGGCGCTGGAGGAGGTCCATCCCGGCGAGGCGCCGGCACGCTACGTGAAGCGCGTCACGGCGCTCAAGCTCGATGCTGCCGTGGCCCGGATGAAGCGGCGCGGCCTGCCGACCGCGCCCGTGCTCTGCTCCGATACGACGGTGGCGATGGGTCGCACCATCTACGGCAAGCCGGCCGATGCACGCGATGCGGAGCGCATGCTGCGCGAACTGTCCGGGCACACCCACCGCGTGCTCACCGCGGTCGCAGTGCAGGCCGGGCGCCGGCGCGCCGAAACCGTGAGCGATTCGCGCGTGAGCTTCGCCGAGATGAGCGCGGCGGACATCCGCGCCTACGTGGCTAGCGGCGAGCCGATGGGCAAGGCGGGCGCGTACGCGGTGCAGGGCAGGGCCGCCGCGCACATCCGCCGCATCGACGGCTCCTACACCGGGATCATGGGCCTGCCGCTGCACGAGACGGCGACGCTGCTCAGGAGCCTGGGCTTGCGCTGGTAGGCCCGCGCTCAGGCCGCCAGCTTCACCGCCGGCTCGTCGATCTCCAGCGCCTCCGGCACCAGGCCCACCACCTCCTGCCGGCCGTTGAACACCGGCCGCAGCGAAAAGAGGAAGCTGCGCAGGCCGTCCGGCAGGTTCACGCGGATCATCGTGCGCACCACCTCGCCCCTGGCCGCGGTTTCGACGGCGGCGCGCACGCGCTGCGCCGCGTCGGGCGTGGCGCTGAACCAGGGAGTCTCCCAGAACGGGCGCCCCATGACCTGGTCGAGCGTGCAGCGGATCGCGGCCAGCGAAGCCGGGTTCGCATCGAGCAGCGTGCCCTGCGTGTCGAGGAAGCCCTGGAAGATCAGGTCGGTGGCGAAGGTGGCGCGCAGCCGGTCGGCCACCGCGTTCTGCGCGGCCAGGGCGCGCGAGAGTTCCGCGGTGCGCGTCTTCACGTGCCCCTCGAGCGCCTCGTTGAAGCGCCGCAGCGCCTGCTGCGCCCGCTGCTCCGCCTCGATCAGGGCCGCGAGCCGGGCGCGTTCCTCCCCGAGCTGCCAGTTGGTCAGGCGCAGCGCCGTTTCCGCCCGCGCGCGCTCGGTCACGTCGGTCGCCAGCACGAAGATGCCGTCGACCACGCCCGCAGCGTCGCGCGTCGGCTGGTACACGAAGTCCAGCACGCATTCCTCCGCCGGCACGTCGGGGGTGCGGTGCAGCGTGACCTTCGCGCCGGTGCCCAGGTAGGCCTCGCCGCTGCCGTACACGCCATCGAGCAGTTCGATGAAGCCTTGCGCGCGCACCTCGGGAATCGCTTCGGCCACCGGCTTGCCGACGATGTCGCGGCCCGCCACCAGCCGCAGGTAGGCGTCGTTGGCGAACTCGAACACGTGCCGCGGCCCGCGCAGCAGCGCGACGGGCGCCGGCGCCTGCCGGAACATCTCGCGCCAGCGGTCGATCTCCGCCTGCCGCTCGCGCCGCGCGTGCACGATGGCCGTGACCTCGTTGCCCTGGTTGAAGATGCCGCCGATGCCGTGCTCGGCGTCGCGGATGGCCGTGAGGCTGTAGTTCCACCAGGTCTCGCAGGGGCGGCCGCCGCGCACCATGGGCAGCATCTGCTCGTACAGGGCCATGCCTTCGCCGGTGGCGAACACGTGCTGGAACTGCGGACCGACGATGTCCCAGATATCGCTCCAGCCCTCGCGCGCCGGCATGCCGAGGATGGCCGGATGCTTCTCGGCGGGGATCTCCGACCAGGCATCGTTGTAGAGGACGTGGAACGCCGGCCCCCAGTAGATGGCGGTGGGAAAGCTGGAATTGAGGCACAGGCTCATCGCCATGCGCAGCGCCGGGGGCCACTGCGCGGGCGGCCCGAGCGGATGCGAGCCCCAATCGAAGGCGCGGATGCGTTCGCCCATGGCGCCACCGCCCTGGAGGAAGGCCGGAGCGGCCGGAACAAGTTTCATGGGTGCGGCCCCCGGCGAGGGGAGCATCACGCCGTCGTTGGCGTGCGAAAGAACTCTAGCAGGCCCCTGCGCGGGCAGGAGCGTGAGGTATCCTTTCCCTTACATGCAGCAGGACATCCTGGTCAACTGGTCGCCGCAGGAGACGCGCGTGGCCATCGTCGAAAGCGGCGCCGTGCAGGAGCTGCACGTCGAACGCACGCTCGAGCGCGGGCTGGTGGGCAACGTCTACCTGGGCAAGGTCGCGCGCGTGCTTCCGGGCATGCAGTCGGCCTTCATCGACATCGGCCTGGAACGCGCGGCCTTCCTGCACGTGGCGGACGTCTGGCAGCGCCAGCCCGATGGCGAGCCGCCGGCGGCCGTGCGCGGGACGGCGGCGCAGCAGGTGCCGATCGAAAAGCAGGTGTTCGAAGGCCAGGCGCTGATGGTGCAGGTGATCAAGGATCCGATCGGCACCAAGGGCGCGCGCCTGTCCACGCAGATCAGCATCGCCGGGCGGCTGCTGGTGTTCCTGCCGCAGGACGACCACGTCGGCGTCTCGCAGAAGATCCCTTCCGACCAGCGCGACGCATTGCGCCGGCGCCTGAACAAGCTGGTGGGCGAGGCGGGCGGCGGCTTCATCCTGCGCACCAACGGCGAGGACGCCAGCGACGCCGAACTGGCCGAAGACATCGCCTACCTGCGCAAGACCTGGGCGCGCATCCGCGAGTCGGCCACGCGCGTGCCGCCCCCGGCATTGCTGCACCAGGACCTGAACCTGCTGCAGCGCGTGCTGCGGGACCTGGTCACCGACCAGACCACGGCGATCCGCATCGATTCGCGCGAGCAGTTCGCGCTGCTGCAGGCCTTCGGCCAGGAATTCATGCCGGCGGCGGCCGCCAAGCTGCAGCTGTACAAGGGCGAGCGGCCGATCTTCGACCTGTATTCGGTCGACGACGAAATCGCCAAGGCCCTCGGGCGGCGCGTGGAGCTGAAGTCCGGCGGCTACCTGATCGTGGACCAGACCGAGGCGCTGACCACCATCGACGTCAACACGGGCGGCTACGTCGGCTCGCGCAACTTCGACGAGACGATCTTCAAGACCAACCTCGAGGCCGCGCAGGCCATCGCGCGGCAACTGCGGCTGCGCAACCTGGGCGGCATCATCATCGTCGACTTCATCGACATGCAGCGCGAGGACCACCGCGAGGCGGTGCTGGCGGAATTCCGCAAGCAGCTCGCGCGCGACCGCGTCAAGACGATGTCGGGCGGCTTCTCGCAGCTCGGGCTGGTGGAGATGACGCGCAAGCGCACGCGCGAATCGCTGGCCCACCTGCTGTGCGAGCCTTGCCCGCTCTGCCAGGGCAAGGGCACGGTGCGCACGCCGCGCACGGTGGCCTACGACATCCTGCGCGAGATCCTGCGCGAGGCCCGCCAGTTCAATCCGCGCGAATACCGCGTGATCGCCGCGCCCAAGGTGATCGAGCTGTTCCTCGACGAGGAGAGCCAGCACCTGGCGGGGCTGTCGGATTTCATCGGCAAGCCGATCTCGCTGCAGGCCGAGTCGGCGATGGGCCAGGAGCAGTACGACATCGTGCTGCTCTAGGAGGCGGGGCCCTGCAGCCGGAACGCCGCGGCGACCTGGCGGCGAAAGGCCTGCGGCTCCTGCGCGATGACCTCGCGGTAGCCGGCCAGCTCGCGCGCGCAGGCCTCGAACTGCCCCAGCACCTCGTTCACGCGCTCGCCGAAGGCCCGCACGAAAGCCGCATCCTTGACGTCCAGCTTGAACCGCTCCGGGATCGGGACGTCCACCTGATTGGCCGCCGAGCCGTGGCGGGCCGTGATCACGCAGCAGCCGTGGAGCGCCGCCTCGCGCGGCAGGCGGTCCTTGCCGGGGTGGTGGCCGAAATCGATGTACAGCTTCGCATCGAGGAAGGCCTGCGCGAGCTGCTCGCGGTCCAGCCCGCGCAAGGGCCGGAAGCGCCACTGCGGGTAGGCCGCCATCAGGCGCGCGGTGATGGGCGCGCCCTTGGTGGGGTTGTACAGGATGGTGTCGGTGCGCTGCGCGCTGGCCAGCCGGGGCGGCAGCGACGCGACGTACGCCGGCTCGGTGTAGACGGGGATCGGGTCGGAGAGCGGCTCGGATGCGAGGCCGTGGCCCGCCAGGAATGCGCGCGCGTAGTCGCTCTGCGCGAACTGCCGCAGGTGCGCCAGGGCCCGCACGCCGCCCCAGGGCCGCTGCCCCTTCAGCACGTACTTCCAGTACCGCAGCCGGTCGCGCCAGGGCCGCCCGTAGCGCACGCCGGTGAAGTTGTTGACGGACATCCACCACAGTGCCGCTTCCGCCTGCCGTACGCGCAAGGCGAGGGGCGTGAAGATCTCGGGAAAGACGACCAGCGTGCCGGGCTCGTCCGCATAGCGGCCCACCGGGGCGCCATGCTTTCGATACGGGCCGGGCGTCTCGAACGTGCGGTGGAACGGGTGGTAGACGATCTGCGCCGGCTGGCCCAGGGCATTCGCCTCGGCCACCAGCTGGTGCAGGGCCTCCGGTCCCGCCGTCATGGCGTTGCCGGGGCAGATCACGAGGACATTGGAATAGGCGGGCATCAGGAAGGAACCTGGCTTGCGGCGGGCGCGCGCAGGATGCGCAGGGCCTCCTGCGCGACGCGCTCGGGGCGGATGGCCGGCAGGCAGTCGGTGCGGCTCATGCGGTGGTCCTCGCAGCCCGCCTTGCCGCAAGGCACGCAGGGCAGTTCCGCCTGCAGCAGGGTCACCTGGCCGACGGATTGAACGCTGCTGCGACGCTGCCAGCGCACGACCTGTTCGCGCGGCACGGCGGGCCACGGGGCCCAGCGTTGCGGGTTGGTGGGCCCGAAGATCGCGAGCACGGGAATGGCGCAGGCGGCCGCCAGGTGCGACACGGACGTGTCCGGGCCGATGTAGAGGGCGGCGCCGCGCAGCAGGCCCGCGAGCTGGGCGAAGTCCAGCAGGCCGGCATCGAGCAGCCGGTCCTCGGGCGCCGCGCCGCGCATCGCATCCACCGTGGCGCGGTCTTCCGCCGCGGGCCCGCCGGTCAGGACCACCTGGTGTCCGGCTGCGGCCAGCAGGCCCACCAGCGTGCGGAAATGCTCGAGGGGCCACTGCTTGTACGGCCACATCGAGGGCGTGTGCACGACCACGTAGCCGCGCGCCAGCCGCTGCGCGAGCGCTGTCGGCAGCGGCTGCGAAGGAGGGGCCACCAGCTTCGCTTCGAGCGCCCCGGCCTGCCAGGGCGCGAGCAACTGCAGCTTCTCCTGCACCACGTGCACCTCGCCCAGGTCGCCCGACAGCGTGACGGCGTGATCCAGCAGCCGCCTCTTCCAGCTGTTGCTGCCGCCGCGCGCGGGCACCAATCCGGCACGGTGGCGGGAGGCGAGGGCGCCCATCAGGTGGGCGCGGTCGCTGCCCTCCGCCACCAGGGCGAGGTCATAGCGATGCCACAGCCGGCGCGCCAGCCGCAGGCCGCCACGCCAGCCCAGGCGCGCGGGCGTCGCGATCAACTCGCGGATGTCGGGGTTGCCGCGCAGCATGCCGAGGGTGCCTTCGAAGCCGAGGACGTCCACCGCCGCTTCGGGCCAGCGCTGCCGGGCCGCGTGGATCAGGGGCGTGGTGAGCAGCACGTCCCCGATCTGCCGCGTGACGATCACGAGCACCGACTCCACGCGCGCGGGCTTCACAGCTCCGGTCCGCCGGCGATCCCGCTGAACGCATGCAGGCGCGCATACAGGCCGCCGCGGGCGAGCAGTTCCGCGTGGCCGCCGAGTTCCAGCAGGCGCCCGCGTTCCAGCACCGCGACGCGGTCCGCGTGCTCGATGGTCGAGAGGCGGTGCGCGATGATCAGCGTGGTGCGGCCGGCCATCAGGCGCCGCAGGGCGTCCTGCACCAGGCGTTCGGATTCGTTGTCGAGCGCGGAGGTGGCCTCGTCCAGGATCAGGATGGGTGCGTCCTTGTAGAGGGCGCGGGCGATCGCGAGGCGCTGCCGCTGGCCACCGGACAGCGCCGTGGCGTTGTGCCCGACGCCCGTATCGAGGCCCTGCGGCAGCACGGACACCAGCTCGCCCAGGTTCGCCGCCTCCAGGGCGGCGCGCACCCGGTCGCGGTCCATCTCGTGGCCCAGGGCGACGTTGGCCGCCAGCGTGTCGTTGAACATCACCACGTCCTGGCTGACCATCGCGAACTGGCGGCGCAGGGCATGCAGGTCCCATTCCGGCAGCGGCACGCCGTCCAGGCGGAGGGTGCCGGCGGACGGCTCCACGAAGCGGGGCAGCAGGTTGGCCAGCGTGGTCTTGCCCGAGCCGGAGGGGCCGACCAGCGCGATGGTTTCGCCCGGCCGGATGTCCAGCGTGAACCGGTCGAGGGCCGGCGCGGTGGCGCCCGGGTAGCGCACGGTCACCTGCTCCAGCGCGATGCGGCCCTGCGCCCGGGCCGGCGCGTGGCTGCCGCCGCGCTCGGCCGGCGTGTGTTCCACCAGGTCGAAGGAGCGCTCCAGCACCGCCAGCGCCCGCGTGATCGGGCTCGTGGCTTCCGACAGCCGCTTCACCGGTGCGATCAGCATCATGAGGGCGGCGATGAACGAGGCGAAGGTGCCCACCGTCATGCCTTCGCCGGTCTGCCACAGGGCGATCGAGATCACCACCGACAGGGCCGCCGCCGCCAGCATGTGCATCAGCGGCGTGATCGCCGCCGAGGCCACGGCGGACTTCATGGCCAGCCGCCGCAAGGCCAGGCTCAGCACGCTGAAGCGTTCCGCCTGGGCCTGCTGGGCGCCGTGCAGCCGCACCACGCGGGTGGCCAGCACGTTCTCTTCCACCGCATAGGCGAGTTCCACCGTGGCGGCCTGGCTGGTCTTGGCCAGCCGGTGCAGGCGCCGCGACGCGGTGCGCATGAGCCACGCGACGGCCGGCGCCAGGAAGGTGACCACGAGCGTGAGCTGCCAGTTCACGTAGATCAGGTACAGCAGCAGCGCCACCAGCGCGAGGCCGTCCTTGACCAGCCCCGTGAGCGCGTTCACCAGCATGAAGATCGCGTTCTGCACCTCGTGCACGATGCTGTTCGACAGCGAGCTGGCGGACTCGGAGCGGAACAGGTCCATGCGCGCGTCCAGCATGCGGCCGAACAGCGCCCGGCGCAGCATGAACATGCCTTCGTTGGCGATCTTGGCCAGCGCGATGTCCGCGATGAACCCGGCAGCGCCACGGATGGCGAACAGCAGCAGCAGGGCCGCGGGCACCAGCCAGGGATTGAAGCTGCCCGGGCGGAATCCGCGATCCAGCAGGGCTTTCAGCAAGGCCGGCGCGGCCGGCTCGGTCGCCGCGCCGACGATGGTGGCGAGCAGCACCACGACCCAGTAGCGCCGGACGTCGCGGATGTAGGGAAAGAAGCGGCGCACGCGCGCCACGAGCCCCTCCGGCCCCGCGGTGCCGGGGGCGTTCGCGGGAGCTCCGGGAGCGTCAGGCACAATGGGCGAAGCGGACTGCATGCAGCCCGCCATTATCCAACCAAACGGCTGGGCGAGGCGCTGCGCGGCAGCGGCAGGGGGCCCGCCACTTCTCCGATCGATGTTGTCTCCGTTCGATTCCCGCCGCGACTTCACCGGCGTTGCGCCCGCTGGCGGCCTTGTGTCGGTGACTGGTCTGCTGCTCTGTTGCGCGCCCCTGTTCGTCCTCACGCTGCGCGGCTGGGCCAACGCGGTGCTGTTCGTCGGCGCCCTCCTGGCGATGCTGCTGCTGGCGAGCCGTGGACTGCCGCGCGCGGCACTGGCGCGCGAAGATCGCCGCTGGGCCGCGGCCCTGGTCCTGGCGTACCTGGCGCCCCTGCTGTCGGTGGCGGTCGCCGCCGCCCTGCGGCACGATGCGGACATCACCCAGTTCGACGCGCCGTCGCGTTTCCTGCTCGCCATCCCGGTCTTCCTGTTCGTGCTGCGTTCGGGATGGCCGGCCGGCAGCCTCCTGCAGTGGGTGCTGCCCGCGGCGCTCGCCGTCGTCCTCGGCTACCTGCAGATCGTTGGACAGGATCCGTATTGGCCGTCGGTGCGCGTCACCACGCACGTCGTCGATCCGCTCGTGTTCGGCTACTTCAACCTGGCGTTCGGCCTGATGTGCTTCGCTTCGATCACGCCGGCCGACTGGCGCGAGGGCCGGCGCTGGGGCATCCTGCTGCGCCTGGCGGCGACCGGGCTGGGCCTGTACTTCTCGCTGCTGTCCTGGTCGCGAACGGGCTGGCTGGCGTTGCCGGTGGTGGTGGGCCTCTGGCTGTACCACCACTGGGGACGCACACACCGGTTGGCTGCGGCGGGGGCGCTGGCCGCCGCGCTGCTGCTTCCGGTCCTGGCCTACTTCGCGGTACCGGTGGTGCAACTGCGCGTCGACGAGGCCTTCACCCAACTGTCGCAGTATCCCTGGCACGGTGGCGTCGAACGGCGGGAGACTTCCGCCGGATACCGCATCACCTACCTGCGCATCGCGGCCGACATGTTTGCCATGAATCCGTGGGCTGGGGTAGGGCTCACGGCGCATGCGGCGCCGTACCCCGCCAATGCCTTCGCCTATGCGGCGCCGGACGCCGTTGCCGCCGCGTTCGCCTCCGGCTTCCACAACCAGATCGTCACCAATGCCATTCGCAGCGGGCTCGGTGGCCTGCTGGCGACCGCGGCCCTGCTGTTCGTGCCGCTGCTGCTGTGCCTGCGCGGACTGCGCGGCGCGGCGCCGGGCGAGGGCCGGCAGGCCCTGATCGGAGTTGCCTACTGCACCTGCCTGGTCGTGAGCAGCCTGAGCACGGAAGTGGTGGACCTGAAGTTCGCAGCCAGCTTCTATGCGACCATGACCGCGATCCTGTGCGGGGCGGTGCTCGGCGAGCGGCGCCAGGCCGCGGCTCTCAGCGCCAGATGAACTGCCCGTCCCTGCGTTCGCCGTGCAGCGTCTGGCCGAAGCGCGCCAGTTCCTCGGCGCGCCAGCGCTGTTCCTGGCGCCTGCGCAGCATCTTGTGCCACTTGCGCTGCAGCGTGGACTTGCCCAGCAGCCGGTAGTTGTTGCGCGCGCTCAGCCCCTCGCGGGCGGACAGGCCGCGCTCCTGCTTCATCGCGCTGACGGTGATCGAGCCGTAGTGATGCAGCCAGGAGGCGCCGACCATCGCGGTGCCTATGCCGGCCTGTTCCAGCGTGTTGAAGAAGAGGGTGTCCTCGTAGCCCCACAGGCTCGGCGTGGCCTGGAAGTAGCCCACCTGCTCCCACACCGAGCGGTGCACGCACATGCACACCGCATGGCGCGCGCCCATGCGGGCGACCTCGCGCATGCGGGTGGAGGACTGCAGCGCGAAGGCGTCGAAATCGTAGTCGAGGGCGCCCTCGACGAGTGCCGGCGAAACGACCTTCACCCCGCGCGCCTGCGCCGCGCCGATGAGGCTTTCGAGCCAGCCGGCGGAGACGAGCACGTCGTTGTTCATCACGACCGTCCACTCGGACTGGAAGGCGAGCACTCCCTGGTTCCAGGCGACGCCGCAGCCGAGGTTCTGCCGGTTCAGGATGCGGCCGCCCAGCGGCAGCGCCTGCAGGTAGTCGCGCGTCTCGTCGCTGGAGCCGTTGTCGACCGCCACCACGCGCCCCAGGTCGTACCCGTGCCGCACCAGGCTGTCCACGCACTGGCGCGTGTAGCCGACCTGGTTGTAGCAGGCGAAGGTGATCGCATAGTCGGGCATCCCTCAGACCCGGGTATCATCGACATTCATGCTCGGATTATCCAGTGAATCCGGGGGGCACCCGGGCACGGTGGCACTCAGCATCATCGTGATCACCCGGGATGAGGAGGCCAACATCGCCGCCTGCCTCGCCTCCGTTTCCTTCGCGCGCGAACTCGTGGTGGTGGATTCCGGCAGCCGCGACCGCACCGTCGAACTCGCCCGCGCCGCCGGCGCGCGCGTGCAGCAGACGCAGGACTGGCCCGGCTTCGGTGCGCAGAAGAACCGCGCGCTCGACCTCGCCACGCAGCCCTGGGTGCTCTCCATCGATGCCGACGAGCGCGTCACGCCGCCACTGCGCGACGCGATCGTTCAGGCCGTGCAGGGCACGGCAGGCCCCGACGCGTATTCGATGCCGCGCCGCTCCAGTTACTGCGGCCAGTTCATCGCGCATTCCGGCTGGTATCCCGATCGCGTGGTGCGCCTGTTCCGCCGCGGCAGCGCCCGCTTTTCCGCCGACGCGGTGCACGAGCGCCTCGTCACGCAGGGCGCCGTCGGCCGCCTGCAGGGCGACCTGCTGCACACCACTTATCCGGACCTGGAAACCATGCTGGAGAAGCTGAACCGCTACTCCACCGCCTCCGCCGGCATGCTGCATGCCGAGGGCCGGCGCTCGTCGCTCGCCGGTGCCGTGGCGCGCGGGCTGTGGGCGTTCTTCCGCACCTACGTGCTGCGCTCGGGGTGGCTCGACGGCCGCATGGGTTTCGTGCTGGCGGTCTCGGTGGCGGAAGGAACTTATTACAAGTACCTCAAACTCTGGCACCTGGGTCACCGGACCGATACATGGCGGGGATAACATCGCCGGGTCCGGTCGGGAGCCGGGCCTGAAAGATACCAAGGAGAAAAGACGCAGCATGGACCTTCGTGCACTCTGGCGACGCCGCGAACTCATGGCCCTGCTCGGGGCCGCTGCCGCCGGCCCGGCGCTGGCGCAATTCCGGGTCGAAGTCACCGGCGTGGGACTGACGCAGTTGCCCATCGCGATCGCGCCGTT
The DNA here is from genome assembly GCF_037890035.1 of Ramlibacter sp. AN1133. Lineage (NCBI taxonomy): Bacteria > Pseudomonadati > Pseudomonadota > Betaproteobacteria > Burkholderiales > Comamonadaceae > Ramlibacter > Ramlibacter sp. AN1133. The sequence continues at coordinate 236,193 of NZ_JBBKTQ010000008.1, read as the reverse complement.
CCGCGGCGAGGCCGAACTGCCGCAGAAGATCGCCTCCATCGTCCAGGCCGACCTCGAGCGCAGCGGCCAGTTCCGCGGCATCGATCCCGCGGGCAGCGCCGCGCTGGACGAAACGAGCCGGCCCGACCTGAGCCCCTGGCGCCAGAAGAGCGCCGACTCGCTCGCGGTGGGCAGCGTCTCGCGGCTGGCCGACGGCCGCTACGACGTGCGCTACCGCCTGTGGGACGTGGTGAAGGGACAGGACCTCGGGGGCCAGAGCTTCGTGGTGCCGGCGCTCGACCTGCGCCTGGCCGCCCACCACATCGCCGACGCCATCTACGAGAAGCTCACGGGCGACAAGGGCGTGTTCTCCACCCGCATCGCCTACGTCACCAAGGCCGGCACGCGCTACAACCTGTGGGTGGCCGATGCGGACGGCGAGAACGCGCAGTCGGCCCTCGCGAGTCCCGAGCCGATCATCTCGCCGGCGTGGTCCGCCAGCGGCGCGCAGCTCGCCTACGTGTCGTTCGAGTCGCGCAAGCCGGTGGTGTACGTGCACGAGATCGCCACGGGGCAAAGGCGCCTGATCGCCAACTTCCGCGGCTCCAACAGCGCGCCGGCCTGGGCCCCGGACGGCCGCTCGCTGGCCGTGACGCTCACCCGCGAAGGCGGCTCGCAGCTCTACACGATCCCCGCCACCGGCGGCGAGCCGCGCCGCCTGACGCAATCGGGCAGCATCGACACCGAGCCGGTCTACTCCGCCGACGGCCGCAGCATCTACTTCGTGAGCGACCGCGGCGGTTCGCCGCAGATCTATCGGATGGCGGGCACGGGCGGCGATCCCCAGCGGGTCACCTTTACAGGCACTTACAACATTTCGCCGGCGCTCAGTCCCGACGGAAAATGGCTCGCCTACATTTCCCGCATCAACGGCGCCTTCAAGCTGCAGGTGATGGAACTCGCCACCGGCAATGTGCAGTCGCTCACCGAGACCACTGCCGACGAAAGCCCGAGCTTCGCGCCCAACGGCCGGCTGATCATCTATGCCACCCGGCAGGGCGGGGCCGAAGCCTTGATGACCACCACCCTCGACGGCAAGATCAAGGCCCGACTGCCGGGCCGGGGCGGTGACATCCGCGAGCCCGACTGGGGCCCCTTCCGCCGTTGACGAACCCATCAAACATCAGGAGGTTTCCGGAATGAACAAGCGTGTGTTCCTGGCCGTTGCCCTGGCGGCAGCGCTCGCCGGCTGCGCCAGTGGGGTGAAGCTCGACGACGTGCCGGTGGAGGACAAGCAAGGCACCGCAGTCACCACCCCGACGCCCGGGACCGGCACGACGCCGTCCACCGGCGCCACCTCGCGCGTGGAACCGGTGGACGCCACCCGCGGCGCCACCGACATCGCGGGGCCGAACGGCGTGGGGCGCATCGTGTACTTCGACTACGACAGCAACGTCATCAAGCCGGAGTTCCAGAACGTGATCGAGGCGCATGCGCGCTTCCTCAAGGCCAACGGCAGCCGCCACGTGGTGATCGAAGGCCACACCGACGAGCGCGGCGGCCGCGAGTACAACCTCGCGCTCGGCCAGCGCCGCTCGGAAGCCGTGCGCCGCGCGCTCGAGCTGCTGGGCGTGAAGGACTCGCAGGTCGAAGCGGTGAGCTTCGGCAAGGAAAAGCCCGCGGTTCCGGGCAACGACGAAACCGCCTTTGCGCGCAACCGCCGCGCCGAGATCGCGTACCGATGATGACCATGAAACGTTCCGCGCTCGCCGCGGCCCTGGCCGCGCTCACGCTGTTCACGGCTTCCGCGCAGGCCGCGCTGTTCGAGGACGACGAGGCCCGCCGCGCCATCCTCGACCTGCGCCAGCGCGTGGAGCAGCAGCGCCAGGCCGCGGCCGCGCAGCAGCAGGCGCAGCAGCAGCTGGCCGACGACCTCAAGCGCGCCAACGACGAGAACGCGAACCTGCGCCGCGCCCTGCTGGAACTGCAGAACCAGATCGAGTCGCTGCGGACCGACCTCGCGCGCCTGCGCGGCAGCGACGAACAGCTCGCGCGCGACCTCGCCGACGTGCAGCGCCGCCAGAAGGACATCGCCGCCGGCGTGGAAGAGCGCCTGCGCAAGTTCGAGCCGGTGCAGGTGACGGTGGATGGCCGCGAGTTCAGCGCCGATCCCGCCGAGCAGCGCGAATTCGAGTCCGCGCTGGCCGCCTTCCGCAAGGGCGACTTCCTGGCCGCCCAGGGCGCGTTCTCCGATTTCCTGCGCAAATACCCGAGCAGCGGCTACCGTCCCAGCGCCCTGTTCTGGGTGGGCAATGCGCAGTACGCCAACCGCGACTACAAGGGCGCGATCGCGAACTTCCGCGCGCTGCTGCAGCAGGCGCCGGACCATCCGCGCGCACCCGAGGCCGTGCTGTCCATCGCCAACTGCCAGATCGAGCTGAAGGAAAACGCCAACGCGCGCCGCACGCTCGACGAGCTGGTCAAGGCCTACCCGCAGTCGGAAGCGGCCGTGGCCGCGCGCGAGCGGCTGGCGCGCCTGCGCTAGCGGCGCGCAGCGGGCGCATGACGCACCTGGACGAAGCGGCGGACCTGCAGCGGCGCTTCGGCGGGCTCGAGCGGCTCTACGGCATGGCAGGCGCTGCGGCGATCCGCCGCGCGCACGTCGCCGTGGTCGGCATCGGCGGCGTCGGCTCCTGGGCGGCCGAGGCGCTGGCGCGCAGCGGCGTCGGCGCGCTGACGCTGATCGACCTGGACCACGTCGCCGAGTCCAACATCAACCGCCAGGTCCACGCGCTGGAAAGCACGCTGGGGCAGGCCAAGGTGCTCGCCATGCGCGAGCGCATCGCGCAGATCCATCCCCGCTGCACCGTGCATGCGGTGGAGGAGTTCGTCGAGCCGGGGAACTGGCCGCAACTGCTGCCCGAAGGCGTGGATGCGGTGATCGATGCCTGCGACGAAGTCAAGGCGAAGACGGCGATGGCGGTGTGGGCGCGCGAGCGCAAGGGCCTGTTCATCTCCTGCGGCGCCGCGGGCGGCAAGCGCCTGGCGCACCAGGTGGACGTGGACGACCTCGCCGCCACCACGCACGACCCGCTGCTCGCGCAACTGCGCTACCGCCTGCGCAGGTTCCATGGCGCGCCGAAGGAGGGCAAGCGCATCGGCATTGCGTGCGTGTTCAGCCGCGAAGCCGTCGCGCCGCCGGATCCTTCGTGCGCGATCGAAGGCGACGGTTCGCTCAACTGCCACGGCTACGGATCGGTGGTGAGCGTGACGGCGACCTTCGGCCAATGCGCGGCAGGTTGGGTGCTGGATCGCATCGCCTCCGGGAAGGCCCCGAAGAGCACGCTATAATCGCCGACTTTGCTGTTGCGCAATGCAACGGCAGGCAGGTCGGGACGTTAGCTCAGTTGGTAGAGCAGCGGACTTTTAATCCGTTGGTCGCAGGTTCGAATCCTGCACGTCCTACCAGTGAAATTCCGCGCCGCGACGCACTCGCGTTGCGCTCTCTGACGAGAAGTAGTCGCCATACGGGTCGCCATAGTGGTCCCGCTGGCCAGGTGGGCGGGCGTCCATTCGCCACCCCGATGTGCCCGACTGTGCTCCAGACCCGGAACTCAGAGCTGCCCTGATAGTACGGGGCTTGTCGTCTTCACCCAACGGTATCTGGGCCTCTGGACGCCGAGGCACTCGCGCGCGAGCTCACCCAGCTGCCGCCTTTGCGCGCCTGAGGACTCCCGCGCGATCTATTCGGCGCGAGATCGAAGGCCGACCGCTGATCTCCAGACCCGCCTCCCCAAGACCTGAAGGGCGAGCCTTCAACAGAATCGGCCAGCAAGGCCGAAGGAACCTGGCCGCTCCGCTTCACCGGCGTGCATACGCAACGCATGTTCCCGTATGGCACGTTGCAGTCGAAGACTCGCTTCTCGCCCTCTGGAACTCGCAGTGGTGAACGACCGCCTTTCCTTGTGTCTCTCCGGAAGCCGCCGAAGAACCAGGAAGAAAGGGGCGCCTGCGCGCCCCTGAAGCCTCACCCACGATCACCGCTCAGCGTACAGTGGCGTCCGGCATTTCCGTGCCGGCCATCATGTGCTTCGGAAGCGGAGCACCGTACTGCGACGGATTCAGCTGGTTGCGCAACTGCCCGGATTCACCCGCGGCCAGGATGTTGCCCGTGCGGATCGCCTCGGCGAGTTCGGCCTTCACCTCGGCACGGGTGCGCTGGCCGACTTGCAGCTCGCGGGGAAACGCGCCCGGCAGGCCGTCGGCGGCGCGCTGCGCGATCTCGCCGCCGGAGACCAGTTCACCATCGCGGATCGCCTGCGCAAGTTCGGCCTGCACCTGGGCGCGCGACAGCCCCGGCGCCTTCGGTACCGCCGGATAGCGTCCCGGGAACTGCTCGCGCAGCGTGAGCCCGCTCTCGCCGGAGATGATGTCGCCGCTGCGGATCGCTTCTGCCAGTTCGCTCCTGACCTGTTCACGGGTCTTGGCGGTCTGCGCGGAAGCGGTGGCGCCGAGGGCGGCGAGAGCCACAAGGAATGCGGCCTGGCGGATGATGTCTTTCATGGTGTCCTTTCAGTCGGTCAGGCGCTTGGCCTGCAGGTCCCCGGCCTCGCTGCCGGTCCCATGCCATACCGCGGGGGCAGTACTTTCATTCCCGCGCCGCCGCGGCAGCGACGCGACGAAGAGGACCGTGCACACGCACAGCAGAACGACGTCCTTGAAGACGAATGCGCCCGCCACGTTCCACGCCATCGGATGGGTGGAGAGACTCCACTTCACCAGGCCCGGCGTCGTGAAGAAGAACGACCACGTGATCGCGAACGTCACGATGCCCATGAAGGCGCCGAGCGCCGACAAGACCGGAACGAAAGCGCCTGCCGCCAGCAGCGCCGCGATGAGGAGTTCGACGGCGCCCAGCACGTAGGCCTCGCCACGCACGCCGAACACCGACAGCCACGAGATGAAAGGGCTGTGGCTGATGAACTGCACGATCCCCTGGGCCGACTGCAGCGTGAACTTCTGGATGCCGAAGGAGATGAAGATCGCGACCATCACCCATCTCAGCAGCGCGAGCGGGCGGTAGGGGCCGTCGCCGTGCTCCGCGACATGGAAGCGCTTCAGGATCGATGCATCAGTGCGCATGGTGTTCGGTCTTCGATGGTGGGTTGGTGGAGGCCGGCACCTGCGCCGCTGTCGCGGCGGCGGGCAGGCCGACGTGCAAGTCGCACGAGGCGACGGGGATCGCAGCCAGGCAGGCCGCGACGGCGACGGCGGTGAACTTCGCGTAGGCATTCATGGCGGGCGGGCAATGGCGTGCCGATGGGACCTTCGGCGACGGCCGAAGTGCCCGCGCGAAGTTCAATGATTCGTGACAACTGCACCCGCACCCGCCGAGGGCGCGTCCGGCGGCATCCGTCACTTTTCCGTGAACACCCCGGGAGGACTCCGCAACCGGTGGCGCGGAACACTCGCGGCATTGCCCTTCACCCGCCCACATGACCGACATGCGCCCTCGCTCCCCCGCCCCCCGACCGCGCCCCGCATGGCTGCGCGCCACACACTGGATCAACGCCGGATGCCTCTTCGCGATGCTGGCGAGCGGCTGGCGCGTGTACAACGCGGCGCCCCTTCATGCGTTCCGCTTCCCACGCGAGCTCACGCTCGGTGGCTGGCTGGGGGGCGCCCTGCAGTGGCACTTCGCGCTGATGTGGGTGCTGGTGGCCAACGGCCTGTGCTACGTGGCCGTCAACGTTTGCACGGGTCGGCTGCTGCGGGGACTGGGTGCGCTCGACCCGCGCGCGCTCGCGACCGACCTGCGGGCAGCGCTGCGCGGGCGGCTGGCGCATGAGCGCGCCGGGTACAACGCGGTCCAGGTGTTCGCCTATGCAGCCGTGATGCTCGCGCTCGTCATGCTGGTCCTGTCCGGCCTGGTGCTTTGGAAATCCGTGCAGTTTCCGCTGCTGCGGCAGGCTCTCGGCGGCTATGAAAACGCGCGCCACGTTCATTTCCTGGCGATGGCCTTCGTCGGCCTGTTCGCGATCGGGCACGTCGCGCTGGCCGCGCTCTTCCCGCGCACCCTTCTATCCATGATCCGGGGGCGATGACATGGTGCTGCACCTTTCCGGCACGGACGCGGAGCTCGCCGCGCGCGAGGCGCGCGAGCGCATCGCCGCGAACCTCGACGCCACGACGCGACGCAGCTTCCTGCGGCGCTCCTTCACGCTCGGAGGGCTGTCGCTGCTGAGCGGCTGCAGCCTCACCGACGGCGCTTCCATCGAGTTGGCGCTTTCGCGCGTCTCCCGCTTCAACGACCGCGTGCAGGCGTGGCTGTTCGACCCCGCCCGCCTGGCGCCGACCTATCCCGAGGCGATGATTTCCCGGCCGTTCCCGTTCAACGCCTACTATGGCGAGGACGAGATCCGCGAGCTCGATGCCGCTGCGTGGCGGCTGGAGGTGGCCGGCCGCGTCACGGACCGGCGCCCGTGGTCGCTGCGCCGCCTCGCCGGCTTGCCGCAGCAGAGCCAGATCACGCGCCACATCTGCGTGGAAGGCTGGAGTGCGATCGGCCACTGGGGCGGTGTACCGCTGCGGACCTTCCTCGCGCACGTCGGGGCCGACCTGAGCGCGAAGTACGTCGGGTTCCGCTGTGCCGACGACTATGCGACGAGCATCGACATGGCCACTGCGCTGCACCCGCAGACGCTGATTGCGCTGAGCTTCGACGGAGCACCCCTGCCACCGAAGTACGGAATGCCGGCGAAGGTGCGCATCCCGACCAAGCTGGGCTACAAGAACCCCAAGCACATCACCGCCCTGTTCGTCACCAACACCTACCCCGGGGGGTACTGGGAAGACCAGGGCTACAACTGGTTCGGCGGCAGCTGAATTCCGCAACCCTTGCGGCGAGGCCGCCGCTTCGCGCGCATTCCGGAGGTTCCATCATGCTGCTGCTCCTGCTCTCCTTTGTGGCCGGCACGCTGACCATCCTCGGTCCCTGCATCCTGCCGGTCGTCCCCTTCGTGTTCACCCGCGTGGACCGGCCGTTCCTGCAGAACGGCCTGCCGATGCTGGTGGGCCTGGCGTTCAGTTTCGCGGTCGTCGGCACGCTGGCGAGCGTCGGCGGCAGCTGGGTCGTGGAGGCCAACGAGGCGGCGCGGCAAGTGGCGCTGCTCGTGCTCGCCCTGGTCGGCGTGTCGCTGCTGGTGCCGCGGCTGGCCAGCCGCTGGATGCGGCCGCTGGTCAGCGCGGGCGAGCGCCTCGCGGAGAGCGCCCAACGCGCCGGTGCGCGCAGGGGCAACTCCATCCTGCAGTCCTTCCTGCTCGGCGCCGCAACGGGCCTGCTGTGGGCGCCGTGCGCGGGGCCGGTGCTCGGACTCGTGCTCACGGCTGCCGTGCTGCACGGCGTCACTCCGTACACGGCCGGCCTGCTCGCCGCCTATGCCGCCGGTGCGGCGACGTCACTCGCACTGGTGCTGTGGGCCGGCGGGCGCGCGTTCGCGCTCCTGCGGCGCTCGATGGGTGCGGTGGAGGTCCTGCGCCGGGCCATCGGTGCCGCGGTGCTCCTGGGCGTCGGAACCATCGCCCTCGGCCTCGACACCGGCCTGCTGGCACGGCTCTCCGGCAGCAGCGGCGCGACCCGGCTGGAGCAGCACCTGCTGGAGCGCTTCAGCCCGCAGCGCCTGCCGCACCCGGGCGCGAGCCTGATTCCGGATCCGGCCGCTTTCGAGCCGGACGCCCTGCTTCGGACCGGGTTGGCCAAGCCGGCGGCGCCGCTCCCCGTGGAGGGCATGCTGCCCGATCTGGAGGGCGCGACCACCTGGCTGAACTCCCCCCCGCTCACGCGCGAGGCGCTCAAGGGCAAGGTGGTGCTGGTCGACTTCTGGACCTTCGCATGCATCAACTGCCAGCACGCGCTGCCCTACGTGCGCGCCTGGCACGAGAAGTACAAGGACCAGGGCCTCGTCGTCATTGGCGTGCACTCGCCCGAGTTCGCCTTCGAGCGGCGCATCGAGAACGTCCGGCGCGCGGCGCGGGACCTGGGCCTGGGCTTTCCCATCGCCGTGGACAACAACTTCGCGATCTGGCGCTCGTTTTCCAACCAGTACTGGCCGGCGCACTACTTCGTCGACGCGCAGGGCCGCATCCGCTTCCATCACTTCGGTGAGGGCGAGTACGAACGCTCGGAACAGGTGATCCGGCAACTGCTGGAGGAAGCCCGCGGGGGCCAGCCGCCGGCGCCCGCCGGGCGGCGCAGCTAGGGCGCTGGGCGTCGGGGGGAAGAGGCGCTCTGGACGCCCCTTCGCACGCACGCCTCAGAACAGGTACTGGGCCGAAGCCTGCAGGCGGTGCAGCGATCCCGATTGGCCGTCCTGCGTCTCGCGTCGCGCGGCGATGAGTTCGAGCCCGAAGTTGGTCTGCGGCACCGGGCTCCAGATCAGGTTCAGGTGCGCAGACCGGGCGCTGCGGTTCACCGTGCCGCCGGTGCCTTCCGCATTCGCGGATTGCGCCTGCGACAGCGCGAGCGTCGAGCGCAGACCGGGCGCCCAGAAGTGCCGGTACGCGGCGAAGGCCACCCACTGCCGCGCCAGCGAGAGGTGGCCGTCGGCAGCGACGAACGCATCGTTGAAGAAGCCGTTGGCATAGCGGCCGATCGCGTTGCCGACGTAGGCCGAGGCGCGCAGGTCATCGGCCCCGAAGGGCACGACCGCATTGACGCCGACGGTGCCCCCGAACTTGTGGGCGACGCTGGCGGGGGCGCTCGCGGAATCCAGGCGCAACTGCCGCACGCCAGCAGCGATGGTGTACTTGCCGAAACGGGTCTGGAACTTCGCGTTCGCCGCCAGATCCGGCAGGCGGTCATCGTCGGCCGCGAGGCTGGCGCCTGTCGACGCGGCCACCACCGTTTCGGGGTTCTCCACCGCGACGGACCACTCGCCGCCGGCGAACGGCTGCGTCCACCGCAGCTGCGCCTGGCGCGCGAAGATCACGCCGGCGGCGCCGCCGAAGTCCAGCGTCTCGGGGTAGGCCGCCGGCTCCGACAAGGTGGTCCAGGTCTGCCCCGCCAGCAGGTGCCCCAGCGAGCCGTACAGGTGGCGCGCGCGCAGCCCATTGCTGTTGGTGACGTTCTCGGTGCCCGCGGCGCCGAACAGGTCGTACTCCTGGTAGGTGGTGAGTTCGCCCCATGCCGTCGGTGTCGCGGTCCTGAAGAAGATCCGCGACTGCCGTGCGTGGACCTTGAGCTGGTTGCGCTCGTTGGCGCCTGCGTCCGGACCCACGGGGATGCTGCCCGGCGACAGCTGCTGGTCGGCGACATTGCCGGCGCCCGCGCTCCTGTCGCTGAAGATCGCGTCCAGCTTGACGTAGCCGCCGATCGTGACCGAGGTGCTGGCGCCGGGGAGCCGGAACGAGCCCGGCGTGGGTCCCGCCGTCACCGTCGCCGGTTTCGGTTCGGACGCTGCCGCCTCCAGCGCGGTGACCTTCTTCTGCAGCGTGTCCAGCTGCGCCTTCAGGTCGCCCAGCTCGTCGGCGCGGGTGCCGCCGGCGGCGAAGGCGCCGAGCAGGGCGGCGGCGAGCGCGGTTCGCCTCGGCGCGAAGCAATGGCAGGTGGTGTCCATGGGGCAGTGTCTCCTCGTGAGCGGCGGGCGCACGGCGCGCCCGTATCGCACTACTGCCCGCGCGGAGTGCGGATTCCCGCCGGCGGCGCATGGCCGGTGGCTGCGTCCGGCTTTCGAGGTGGCGGGAATGGATCCGGCCGCGCCGCGGTAATTGTGTGCAGGAGGTGAACGCGATGCCCGATGTTTCCGAATCCGCCACGATGCTGCGCCTGGCGCGTCCCAGCGACGACCTCGACGCCTTGCTGGCGTTCTACCGCGAGGGGTTGGGGCTGGAATTGCTCGCATCCTTCAGCGGCCACCAAGGCTTCGACGGCGTGATCCTCGGCGGCCACGGCCTGCCCTGGCAGCTCGAGTTCACGCATCAGCAAGGCCACCCGGCTGGCCGGGCGCCCTCGCGCGACCACCTGCTCGTCTTCTACCTGCCGCAACGCGAGGCGTGGCAGGCGGCGGTGGCCTCGATGCAACGGGCGGGCTTCGCGCCCGTGCCGGCGTGGAACCCGTATTGGGATCGCCAGGGCCTCACGTACGAGGACCCCGACGGCTATCGCGTCGTGCTGCAGAACGCTGTCTGGAATGCCGCCTGAGGGGTGGAATCAGAGCGGCTGTGGCTCGCGCCAGGTCCCGACCCGGAACTCGAAGACGGCGCCCTGGCCAGCCGCCGTCACCAGCTGGATGTCGCTGCCATGCAGCTGCAGGATGCGCCGCACGATCAGCAGCCCGAGGCCACCACCGGTGCGCCGGCCGGAGGCGATCGGCGGCCGGTCGAACAGGCCTTCGCGCAGGCTTTCGGGCACGCCCGGGCCGGTGTCGGCGACCTGCACCCGGACCGCGTCGGCCTCGCGTCCGAGCAGGACGCGCACCATCCCGCCGGCGGGCGTGTGGCGGATCGCGTTGTCCAGGAGGTTGGTGAGCACGCGTTCGATCATGCCGATGTCGCCGGCAACCGGCGGCAGGTCGGGCGCGATCTCCAGCAGCAGGCGCTGGCTGCGTGCCTGCGCCGGCAGCTCGAACTTCTGCACCACGTCCTGCAGCAGCTCCGGCAGCGAGAATCTTTCCGTCGCCGGCTTCACGCCGCCATGTTCGAGCCGGGCCAGCTCGAACAGCTCCTCCGCGAGGCGGTTCACCTTCCGGCTCTGCCCCAGCGCGATGTCGAGGTAACGTTCCTGGTCGGCCCGTGACAGGTGATCGGCCTTGACGCGCAGCGTTTCCAGGTAGCCGTGCAGGGAGGTGAGCGGCGTGCGCAGGTCGTGCGAGATGTTCGCCACCAGCTCGCGCCGCTGCCGGTCCTGCGCGCTCAGCTCGCCCCACTGCGTCGCGATGCGGTGGGCCATCTGCTCGAAGGCTCGGCGCAGGGTGCGGATCTCGTCGCCATCCGCTTCGGTCGCGCGGCGCCCGGGCGCACCATCGCCCGCCACGGCCACCGTGCCATTGGCCTGCAGCTGGTGGACCGCGCGCGTCAGCTGCCGCAACGGCCGGGTGACCCAGCGGAACGCCACCAGGCCGGCCAGCAGCCCGCCCACGCCGACCAGGCCGATGGACCACAAGGTGGAGCGCAGGACGTCGTCGCCGTTGGCGCGGCGGGCCAGCGCCGCGTGCTGCTCGCCAAGGAGCACCACGTACACGTAGCCTGCTTCGCGTCCGTTCACCTTCAGGGGGGCGGCGCTGAACACGTTGCGCGCGGCGGGCGTGCGCGGATCATCGCCCAGCACCGGGAGCGCGGCGCCGGCGATGAATTCCCGCACCGGCTTCAGGTCCACGGTGCGGCGCCGCAGGTGCCCGGGCGGCGCAGCGTCCGCCAGGATGTGGCCGTCGAGATCCAGGAGGTACACCTCCACGCTGGGGTTGACGTCCATCAGCTTGGAGAACAGCTCGCGCACGGCGGCGGCATTCAGGCCGGCCGGATCCATGAGCGTCGTGTGCTGCGCGATGTGCGAAGCGAGGTCCATGGAAAGCCGCTGCACCACTTCGCGCTCGCGCTGCTCGTTGGCGCGCAGTTGCAGCCAGCCCGAGGCGATGCACGATGCCACGAGCAGGAGCACGAAGACCGCGCCCAGGCGCTGCGACAGTGACAACCTGTTCACGGTGGCGTGCCGGTGTCGTCCGGCAGTGCGAACTTGTAGCCGCGTCCCCAGACGGTGAGGATCCGCCGCGGGGCAGCCGCATCGGCCTCGACCTTCATGCGCAGGCGGTTGATGTGCGTGTTGACGGTGTGCTCGTAGCCGTCGTGGCTGTAGCCCCAGACCTGGTTGAGCAGGTCCATGCGCGAGTACACCTTGCCCGGGTGGCGGGCGAAGAAGTGCAGCAGGTCGAACTCGCGCGGGGTGAGCTCCGCCGGTCTGCCTTCGACTTGCACCTCGCGTGCGATCGGGTCGATGCGCAGCCCGCCGATCTCCACGGTGCCCGACTCGAGCCGGGCGCCGCGGGCGAACGCTTCGCTTCGCCGCAGCAAGGCCTTGACGCGCGCCACCAGTTCGAGCACGGAGAAGGGCTTGGCCAGGTAGTCGTCGGCGCCGATTTCGAGCCCGAGGATGCGGTGCACCTCGCTCGAGCGCGCGCTGGTGATGATGATCGGCGTGTAGCGCGCCATCGCGCGGGCGTGTCGGCAGATCTCGAGCCCGTCGACGCCGGGAAGCATGAGGTCGAGCACCAGGGCGTCCCATCGTTCGCGCTCGAGCATGCGCATCGCGGCGTCGCCGTCCGGCGTGTGCGCGGTCGCGAATCCCTCGTCCTGCAGGTGCATGCGCATCAGGTCGGCGATGTGCGGGTCGTCTTCGACGATCAGGATGCGCTTCGGGGAGGCCATCGTGGCGGAATTATCGCGACATCGCCCGCTGCGAGTTATCACAAATCGTTGAAGCCATGGTGAGGACTCCGCAAGTGCGGCGACCGGACACTGCCGGCATCCCACAGCCGTGGGATCGAGTCCGATCCACTTTTGACGAGAGGTTGAAGATGATCCACAGAATGGCCAGACTTGCGTGCACCGGCCTGCTGCTCGCCGCGTCGCACACGTTTGCCGCCGAGCCCGCCGCCGGCGCACCGGGCGGCGATGCGATGGACAGGGGCGCGATGCAAAAGGATGGCGCCCCGCACACCGGCGCCGCGATGCGGAAGGACGCGATGAAGAAGGACGCGATGAAGAAGGACGGCATGAAGACGGCCGCGATGAAGAAGGGGGCGATGCATCGCGACGCCATGGGAAAAGACGCCATGTCGAAGGATGGCATGGGCACCGACTCCATGGCGAACCCGTCGGGAGCGGACGCGATGAAGAAATAGGCGCCGCGCGCTGCCAACCACCAGCGGTCCGTCCCGATGATCCCCATCCACATCCGCCGCGGCGAAGCACCGGAATTCGAGGCATTCCTGTGCGAACGCATCTACGCGTACAACGCGGCGGCCACCGGCTACCACGATGCCGAGTGCTTCTCGGCCGCCCTGGAGGGGCAGGACGGAGCCGTCGAGGCGGGAGTTTGCGGCTACACCTGGGGCGGTTGCTGCTACGTGTCGTACCTGTGGGTGCTGGAGCGCTTGCGCGGCCAGGGCATCGCGAGCAGCATCCTGGCGGCGGTGGAGCGGCATGCACGGGCGACGGGCTGCCGCCTGGTCCTGCTGTCCACCCACAGCTTCCAGGCCCCGGGCTTCTACCGCCGCCACGGCTACCGGGAACTTGCGATGGTGCCGGACCATCCCCTCGGCCACGCGAGCTTCTTCCTGGCTAAGCAGCTGGCCGAGGGCGAGACCTCATCCGGGGGCCGCTAGCGCCGCGCCGCCGCGAAGGCCGCGCAGTGCCCGTGCGGGCTGACCGGCCCCGCCACGATGCGGCACGTTCGGACGGGCCGTGGGCCAGCGCCGCACGAGCGGCGAAGAGGCTGATGAAGGTCACGATGACGGCGCGGCGTTGCCCCCGGTGGGCTGGCGTGTCGTCCATGTTGCGACTCCTCACTCGTTGACGACCAGCGTTCCGCTCATGTCTTCGTGCCCGCTGCCGCAGAACACGTCGCACGCGAAGGTGAAGGTTCCCGCCTTGTCCGGCACGAACTCCAGGGTCGCCACCTGGCCGGGAACGATGTCGACGCGGACCCCGAAGTCCGCGAAGTTCGCACCCATGGGGACCTCGGGCGCGGTGAACTCCAGGACCAGGCGTTCCCCCTTGCGCGCCTGGATCAGCGCGGGAACGAATTCGAACTTCCTGGCTACCACCCGCACGACGCGGGAGGGCGCGGTCTCCGCCCGGGTGATCGCGAGGCCGGCCCCGCTGGCCAGTGCGATGGCCGCGGCGCTGCCGACGAATGCGCGGCGGTGAAGCAATGCATTCATGTTGATGCTTTCACGACAGGGAATTCGGCCAGCTCGTAAGACGCGCCGGTGCGGTGCGCCTCCACCTCGCGGAACCCGAGCCCCGCGTACGGGTGCGCGCCGTCCCAGGGCAGCGGCGCGCGCTTCGGTTGGGAGCCCGGAGCCGGCAATGGAAAGATCAGAGAGCGGGCCGAGTGATGCGCGATGTGCCCGGTGCTGTGGTGATGCTCCTGGTGGATGTGACCGTAGAACACGGTGACGTTGGGGCGCGCCTGCAGGATCTCGACAGCTCTTGCGCCGTCGCGCGTGGCCCAGTCCCACTGTGGGTAGAGGTCGAACAGGGGCCGGTGCGCGAGTACGACGATGCGCGCATCCATCGGCTGGCGCTCGATGTCGGCGGCCAGCCAGGAGAGCTGTTCGTCCCCCAGGCGGGCAGCAGCGTCGCTGACGTTGTCCAGCGCGATGAAATGGATCCCCTTGTGGTCGAAGGTGTAGCGGCTGGGGCCGAAGAACTCCCGGAACGCGCGGCCCTGGTCCAGCGCGGCGTCGTGTTCGCCGGCGAGGAAACGCACGCTTGCGACGCGCAGGCGGGACACGATGTCCCTGAACTCCGACATTCGCTTGCGTCGCTCGCGGGGATCGTCCGTCGTGTGGGTCAGGTCTCCCGTGAACACGACGAAGTCGGGCTGCTCCGGCAGTGCGTTGACTGCGTCGACCGCCTTGGGCAGCGTCACGCTTGCGTCGGGGTTCGCGTCGCCCTGGTAGCCCCAGTGGGTATCCGAGAGCTGGACGAAATAGAAGTCGTCGACGGGCGGCATGCCGTCCTGGGCGCGCGCGAGCGGCAGCCCCGAACTGAACACCATGCCTCCATAGGCAGACAGGCGGAGGAATTTCCTTCGTTGCAATGAGTCCATGTGAGAGCTCCTGGTCGGTGGGCGGATTTCGGGTGCGCGGCCGGCGCGCCCGCTTGCATGACCGCTCGCGGCACTTGCTTATTCCGGAGCATCGCTTCGGGCGCCGTCCGTCGGGAGGTGGCAGCGGCCGGGCGCGCAGTGGGAATAGGGCGGCCCTGCTCGCGGTACAGGCAGCACGAGACAAGGAGCTCCCGTGGCCGATGATGAGGAACAGCGCAGGTTCGAGCGCATGGTGCTTCCGCACCTGGACGCGGCGTTCAACCTGGCGCGGTGGTTGACGCGCAATGACCACGATGCCAGCGACGTGGTGCAGGAGGCGATCCTGCGCGCGCTGCGCTACTTCCACGCGATGCGGGGCGACAACGCGCGGCCGTGGCTGCTGCAGATCGTCCGCCACACCTGCTGGTCCTGGCTGCAGCAGAACCGTCCCGCGGAAATCGTGACGCTGGACGACGCGGAGGAAAGCTGGCGCGAAGTGGCCGCACCCGCCACCGACGAACCACAGGCCGCCGCCGCGCGCAACGCGGAACGCGCGCAGATCAACTGGGCGCTGAGCACCATCCCGGCCGCGTACCGGGAAGTGATCGTGCTGCGCGAGCTGGAGGATCTTTCCTACAAGGACATCGCGCGGATCGCGGACATCCCGGTGGGCACCGTGATGTCGCGGCTGGCGCGGGGTCGCGAGTTGCTGCGCAAGGTGCTGGCAGGCGAGGTTCGGCCGCAGCTGCAGCAGGTCATCAGCAAGAAGGAACGGGAGGCCGCAGATGCGCGCTGATACCGAAACACTGCAGGTCAACGCGTATGTCGACGCGGAGATGGACCTGGCGTCGCAGCTTCGCTTCGAGGAGCGCCTCAGGCTCGACGCCGGGCTGCGCGCGCAGGTCCAGGACCTGCGCGGACAGTCCGAAGCGCTGCGCGAGGGCGCGCAATACCATGTGGCCCCGGCCCACCTGCGGGCCCTGGTGTCCGGCCTCGCCAAGGTGCCTCCGGCGCCGGGTGCCTCGGGTCCGCGACCTTGGCGCGCGAGGGTGCGCGCCGTAGGGGCCGACTGGTTCGCCATTCGGCCGCTGGCGACGGGCCTTGCGGTGGCGAGCATCGTCGCGGCGATGGTCAACCCCGTGCTGCTGCGCTCCAGCGACGCCGAACGGCTGCAACGGGAGCTTGTGGCCAGCCACGTGCGCGCCACGATGGCGCAGCGCTCGATCGATGTCGCGTCGTCCGACCAGCACACGGTCAAGCCCTGGTTCGCGACCCAGCTGGACTACTCGCCGCCCGTGCGGCCGCTCGAAGTGCCGGGGACAGTCATCCTCGGCGGGCGCGTCGACTACGTGGACGGTCGTCGGGTGGCGGTGATCGTCTACCAGCACGGCCGGCATCTCGTGGACCATTACATCTGGCCGACCAGGCAGGCCGATGACACGGTGAAGGTGACGGTGGTGGATGGAATCCGGATCGCCCAGTGGTCCCGCGGCGGCATGGCGCACAAGCTGGTGTCGGACATGGACCCCGAGGAGCTGCGAGTCATCGTGCAGGCATGCCGTCAGCAGGAGGAAAAGGGCTGATGGCCTGTGCCATGCCGCCCACGATCCGGCCGGTGCGCGGGGCGGAACGGGGACACCTGCTTGCCTTATGGGAACGTGCCGTGCGTGCCACACATCATTTCCTGGCGGCGCATGAGATTACGGCACTGGGACCGCTGGTCGCCGCCGAGTTGGCCAGCGAACAGATCGACTGGTGGGTTCTTGCGGAAGATCGATGCGAGCCCATCGGCTTCATCGGAATTGCGCCCGGCTCCATCGAGGCTCTTTTCGTCGATCCGGTCCACCATGGGAGAGGCGTAGGTACCGCGCTGGTGATGCATGCGCAGCGTCTTCTGCGCGGCTCCATCCGTGTCGACGTCAACGAGCAAAACGCGGCGGCTCTGCGCTTTTACGAGCGTCTCGGGTTCCGCACGATCGATCGCAGCCCTGTGGATTCAGCGGGCCGGCCGTTTCCTCTTGTGCACATGCTGCGACGATGGCCTGGCGCCTGAACACCAGTCATCCGGTGATCCCTGCGCAGGCGAGTCCGGCCGCTTGACCTTCACGTCGTGGCAAGCTTGACATTGCGGGCATGGAACACGCACTCCGCACCATGGCCGCTGTCCTCGGCACCGCCGTTCCGGATCAGCACCGCCGACCCGAGCGCCCGCGGCGGACTCGCAGCCTGCTCGTGCAGGCTCAATTCGGGGTCACGGCAGCGAGCGTGGTTGCCATCTTCTTCACGGTCGTGGCGCATCACGTGTACCGGTTCGAATTCAGGCAACTTGCCGCCTTCTGCTTGCCGGTGCTGACGGTGTTCTTCGCCTTCACCTCGCTGCTCTACATGCGCGGAAGATCCCTCGCTCCCGGCCGGGACCAGTTCAGGACCTTGTTCGCCGCCGAACGGTCCATGCGAGCCACGCTGCACTACCTGACGGGCATCGTGCTCGGGACCAGTCTGTACGGATTGCTGCGCGCAGTGTCCTTCAACTTCGACCCTTCGGACCCCACGGCGGACGGACTGTGGCTGGTGCTGTTCCTGGCGCCGTATGCGCTGATGCAGATGGGTTTCCTGCTGTTCATCAGTGCGGCGTGGGTGATCCTGCCGCAGTTCCTGCGTCCCGGTTCCCCCCTTCAGGTCGGGCGCAGGATCGGACGCCAGGTCGGCAGGCGCTGACGGCTTGCTTCACGCAGCGGCGGCGAAGGATCTGCTCCAGGCCACCAGACCAGAGTGGCTGCCGGTCGCTTGCTGGCTGGCGCGCACCCGGATCGGGCGGCGACGCTGCGCGACCGAGCTGCCAGGCTTCACCTGCTTGAGCGTTCGGCCGGGACTGCGGTCGGTCACGACAGGCGTGGATGCGGGAGCCGAGAGCCGCTCCAGGATCGGACAGCACGAGCGCTCGTCGCCCGCACAGTCCTCCACCAGCGCGGCGAGCGTGGTGCGCATCGCATCCAGCTCGGTTCATGGTCATTCATTCCTTCTGGCTTTCGGGACCTTCAGGGGCGAACTGTGGATCCGTGGCGAAATGGCCGCCATGTCGCGGATCCCACGTTTTCTGCCATGTTTTCAAGGACGTGCGTGCCGCCGCATGGCCGCGGGCCTTCCCGCGGTGGCGGCGTCACGCCCGGGCCGCGTCCGCCCGTCAACCAAGGGGCGTGATACCACCCAGTCCCTTCAGTACGGCCACAAAGTGCTGCCGCTGGAGCATGAGGGCCTCGGCCAAGGCGCGCTGCGCCTGCCGGGCCGTGCGTTGTGCGTCCAGCAGTTCCAGCAGGTCGCTGGCCCCGCCACGGTAGCGCGCGCCGGCGAGGCGCTCGGCATCGGTGGCATGCGCCGCCTGTCGATGCAGCGCCTGCAGTTGCCGCTGGCCGGCGTCGTGGCGCGCCATTGCGTTGGCGACCTCTTCGGTCGCGAGCAGCAGCCGCTGCTCGTACGCCGCGAGGACCTCCTTCTGGCCGGCGGTGGCGGCGTCGAGCCGCGCCTGGATGCGCGGACGGTCGAACAGGGGTGCGAACAGCGAAGGCGACCCCAGCCAGGACAGGCTGCCGCCGCTCCCCAATCCGGTGAACGATCCGGCGATGAAGCCGAGCACACCCGTGATGGTGAGCCGCGGATAGAACTCGGCGCGCAGCGCCGAAACATCCAGCGCGCGTGCGCGCAGCTCCGATTCGAGCTGGCGGATGTCCGGGCGGTGCGCAAGCCATTGCGCGCCGTCCGGGATGCGCAGGGCCATCATCGACGCCGGCTGGCGATCGGGCGTGCGCAGCTCGAAGCCCGTCGGCGAGGTACCGGTCAGCACGGCGATGCGGTGCAGCGCTACGCGCTCCTCCGCCTCGTGCCCCGGGATTTCCGCCTGTGCCGCCTCGCTCTCTGCGGCAGCCCGCGCCTCGTCGAGTGGGCGCGCGAGCCCTGCGGCGAGCCGCGTCCGCACCAGGCCCAGCGTCTGCACGCGATTGGCGTGAACGGTGCGGGCGAGCTGCAGTTGCTCGCGCGCTCCGATGAGCGAAAAGTACGCGTGCGCGATCTCGCCGGCTACGGCCAGCCGCACGGCATCGAGCTGCGCTTGACTCGAACGCACACGCTCGGAGGCCGCGCCGGCCTGGTCGCGCTGGCGCCCGAACAGGTCGGCTTCCCAACTGAACTCCAGCAGGGCACCCACGCTGTCGCCGCGCCGCTGCGCGCGGCCCATCCCCGGTGCTTCGCTTTCGCTGGCCTGCGCGGCGCGCGCCTGCAGGCCGACCGAGCCGCTGGGGCCCAAGGCGGCCCGCGCCCCCGCCAGCAACGCCCGCGACTGCGCGATGCGGGCCTGCGCCTGCGCGACGTCGAGGTTGGCGGCCAGGCCGCGCTCGACGAGTGCGGAGAGTTGCGCATCTCCGAGCATCGACCACCAGCCGGTTTGCTGCACGGCGACAGGCGCAGGAGCGAAGGGCTCGGCGGCCTGGACAGCGAAGGCGGGCGAGACGAGCAGTGCGGCAGCGAGGGCAACGGCAGACAGCAGGGTCTTAGGCATGACGGATCTCCGGGCTGGAAGGCAGGACGGGGGAGGAAGCGCTGCGACGCTGCAGCAGCACGTAGAAGAGGGGCGTGAACAGCAGGCCGGCCACGGTGACGGCAGCCATGCCGGCCGCCACCGCCACGCCGACCGCATGGCGCATCTCGGCGCCGGCGCCGGCCGCGAACACGAGCGGCAGCACGCCCATCACGAAGGCCAGTGAGGTCATGAGGATCGGGCGCAGGCGCAGCCGCGCCGCTTCCATCACGGCGGCCGTCGGCGCGAGGCCTTCCTGCTGGCGGCGGCGGGCGAACTCCACGATCAGGATCGCGTTCTTGGTAGCGAGCCCGATCAGCACCACGAAGGCGATCTGCGTGAACAGGTTGTTGTCGCCCCCGGAGGCCCACACGCCCGCCAGCGCGCCCAGCAGCACGGCAGGGACGATGCCGAGCACCGCGGCGGGCAGCCACCAGCTGCCATAGGCGGCGGCGAGGATCAGGAAGGCCAGCGCCACGGCCAGCGGAAACACGAGCAGGCCGCTCGACCCTTCGCGCATCTGCTGGTAAGTCAGGTCGGTCCACTCATGGGCGAAGCCTTCCGGCAGTTCCTTCGCCAGGATCTCCTGCATGGCGGCAACCGCCTCGCCTGCGCTCACGCCCGGTGCGGGGCCCCCGGAAAGATCGGCCGAGGCATGGCCGTTGTAGCGGCTGATCGGGTCGGGACCCATCGCCGTGCGCACGTTCACGAGCGTCGACAGCGGCACCATCTGGCCCGTGCCATTGCGCGTCCACAGCCGTGAGACGGCCTCGGCGTCCGCGCGGAAGGCGGCGTCGGCCTGCACGTTGACCTGCCAGGCCCGGCCGAGGTAGTTGAAGTCGTTCACGTACAGCGAACCCAGGTAGACCTGCAACGCCTCGGCCAGTGCGTTCATGGGAACGCCCATGGCCTTGGCCTTCTCGCGGTCGATCTCCACCGCGAGCTGCGGCACCTGCGCCTGGTAGCCGGACATGAGGCCAGCCAGCCGCTTGTCCTGGCCTGCTGCGGCCATGACCCGTTGCAGCGCCTTCTCCAGTTCCTGCGGGCCAAGGCGTGCCTTGTCCTGGATCTGCAGCTTGAAGCCCCCGGTCTGGCCCAGGCCCGGCACCGGCGGGGGCGGGAAGATCGCGACGAAGCCTTCGTCGATGGCCCCGAATTTGCCGTTCAGGGCACCGGCGATGGCACCGGCCGACAGCGACTTGCTGTTGCGCCGTTCGAACGGGTCGAGCATCGCGAAGACGACCGCGGCGCTGGGGCTGTTGACGAACCCGTTGATCGACAGGCCCGGAAAGGCGACCACGCTCTCCACCCCGGGCTGCTCCAGGGTGATGCGGGTCATTTCCCGCGTGACGGCCTCCGTGCGGTCCAGCGATGCACCGGCTGGCAGCTGCACGATGCCCACCAGGAAATACTTGTCCTGCGCTGGCACGAAACCCGTCGGCATGGCGCGGAAGGCCAGCACCGTCAACGCGAGCAGCGCGGCATACAGGAGCAGCAGCCGCGCGCTGCGGCGGACCGCTTGCCCGGTGAACGCGGCATAGCGGGCGGCGAGCGAGTCGAAGCCGCGGTTGAAAGCGCCCAGCCACCGGGCGAGCCGGCCCTGCACCGGCGCGTGCGGCTTCAGCAGCAGGGCGGCGAGCGCGGGGCTCAGGGTGAGCGAGTTGACGGCGGAGAGGATGGTGGAGATCGCGATGGTCAGCGCGAACTGGCGGTAGAACTCGCCCGAAAGCCCGCCCATGAAGGCGGTCGGGATGAACACCGCGGCGAGCACGGCGGTGATCACCACGATGGGCCCGGTCACTTCCTGCATCGCACGCACCGCGGCATCGCGCGGCGCCAGTCCCCCGGCCAGGTGGCGTTCGACGTTCTCCACCACCACGATCGCGTCGTCCACGACGATGCCGATCGCCATCACCAGTCCGAACAGCGACAGCGTGTTGAGGGAGAAACCGAGCAGCTGCATGACGGCCAGCGTGCCCACCAGGGAGACCGGAACGGCCGCGATCGGGATCAGGGCGGCGCGCCAGTTCTGCAGGAACAGCAGCACCACCACCACCACCAGCACGATGGCTTCGCCCAGCGTCTGCAGCACGTTGGCGATCGAGGCGCGCACGAACAGCGTCGGGTCGTAGGCGACGCGGTGCGTGATGCCTTCGGGAAAGCCCTTCTGCAGTTCCTGCATCTCGGCGCGAACGGCGCGGGCGACCTCCAACGCACTGGCGGACGGGTCCTGCGTGATCTGCAGGGCCACGGCGGGCTGGTTGTCCAGCAGGCTGCGCAGGCTGTACTGGCTGGCGCCCAGCTCGATGCGCGCGACGCTGGAGAGTTTCAGCGGCTCGCCATGGGCGCCGGTCCGCACCACGATGTCCCGGAACGCTTCGGGGGCGGCAAGCCTGCCGGTCACGGACAGCGGCAGTTGCTGGCGAGAATGTGCGTCCGGCTGCCCGACCGAGCCCGCCGCAACCTGCATATTCTGCTCGCGGATGGCGGCGACCACGTCGCCGGCGGTGAGTCCGTAGGCCAGCATGCGCTCCGGGTCGAGCCAGACGCGCAGGCTGTATTCGCCCGCACCCCACACCGCCACCGTGCGCACGCCGGGCACGCGCAGCAGGCGGTCGCGGATGTTCAGCTGGGCGAAGTTGGACAGGTGCAGCAGGTCGTAGCGCTCGCCGGGCGAGACGAGGTGCACCACCATCAGCATGTCGGGAGAGACCTTCTCGGCGACGACGCCCATGCGCTGCACTTCGGCGGGCAGCCGCGAGAGCGTGCGGGCGATGCGGTTCTGGACCTCGGTTTCGGCCCGCGCTGCATCCGTGCCCTGGGCGAACGTCAGCGTCAGCGCATAGCGGCCGTCGCCGGAAGATTGCGAGCTCATGTACTGCAGGCCCGACAGGCCGTTCAGCTCCGTCTCCAGCGGCGTGGCCACCGTGTCGGCGATCACCGCCGGATTCGCGCCCGGGTAGCCGGCGGTCACGTTGACCGTCGGCGGCATCACCGAGGGATATTCGGTCAGCGGCAGCTGGCGCATGGCGGCCAGGCCGGCCAGCAGGATCAGAAGCGACAGCACGATCGCGACGATCGGCCGGTCGATGAAGATGCGGGCGAATTTCATGCGGGCGCTCCTCAGCTCTTGGCAGGGTTCGAGGCCTGGGCCTGGGCGGCGGCGGGGGCTGGCTGGACCTGCACTTTCATGCCGGGGCGGATCTTCATGAGCCCGGACACGATCACCTGTTCCCCGGGCTGCAGCCCGGAAGCGACGGCCCGCAGCTCGCCGTGCGCCGCGCCGGCCTGCACAGGGCGATAGGCCACCTGCTGGTCCGCCTGGACCACCAGCACGAAGCGCTGGCCCTGATCGACACCGATGGCCTTTTCAGGCACCAGGAGCGTGTCGCTCGCGGTCCCTGCGAGCTGCACCCGCACGAACTGGCCCGGCACCAGGCCGGCGGGTGGCGTGTCGAGCCGCGCGCGCAGCCGCAGCGTGCCCGTGGTGCCTGCCATCTCGTTGTCGATGAAGTCGACGGGAGCGGTGGCAAGCACGGATCCGCCCTGCGAGTCGAGCACACGCGCCTGCCATTGGCCCGACTTGCGTTGCGTGGCGATCTGCCGGATCAACGCGGCGTCGCCGATGTCGAAGTACACGTGCAGCGGAGCGGTGGCGGACAGATTGGCGAGCGGCTGGCCGGCGCCAGCGGCCACGTAGTTGCCGGCGGTGACCAGCGCGCGGCCGATGCGCCCGTCCACCGGGGCGCGAATGATGGTGAACTCCCGATCGAGCGCCGCGGCATCCAGTGCGGCTTGCGCCGCGGCCGAGCGCGCCGCGGCTTCCGCGTGCGCGGCCGTCCGGCGCTCCACCTCTTCCACGGAGATGGCCTGGTCGACAGCCAGCCGCTCGGCGCGCTCGCCCTCGCTGCGCGCCAGCGATTCCCTGGCGCGCGCAAGTTGCAGTTCGGCGCGAGCGCGTTCGACGGCGACGTCGAAGGGGCGCGAGTCGATCCGGAACAGCGGCTGGCCGGCCCGTACCAGTTCCCCTTCGCGGAACAGCACGGCCTCGATAGGACCGCCGACGCGCGGACGGATCTCGACGCGCTGTGCGGCCTCGACACGGCCGACCTGCGCGAACTGCGGCTTCACTGCGCGCTGCTGGACGGCGGCGACCTGCACCATCGGCAGCGGCGCGGCAGCCGGTGCGGATCCCGCGCCGGCCGCGCCGACGGCCGGCTGGCAGGCGACGATGGCGACCGTCGCCAGCAGCGACAGCGCGAGGGTGAGGCCGCTCCTGGCGTACGAAGCGAGCGGGGTGGGGCTGGGGGGCATCTCGGTCTCCGGTGCGTGGGGAAGCCCGAATGCTCCGGATTGACACGATGGGAAGGTCAACACCCTCGGCGGGCTGGCATCGCCCTTGACCTTGACATCGCGGGAAGGCTGAACCTTGCGGCGCGGTCGCATCGACCGAACCCTCATCGCAAGGAGCCTCCATGAACGCCGTCCTCACCCGCCTTGCTGCTGCCTGGCAGCGCTTCACCTCGAGCCTGGAAGAAGCCCGTCGCGCGCGCCGCGCCCTGCGCGAGCTGGCGCAGATGGATTCGTACGCCTTGCGTGACCTGGGCATCTCGCACGTGGCGCTGGCCACCGCGGCTCGTATCGATGGGCACGCCTGAAGGAGCTGTGACATGAGCCACGTCCCGACCCCTCGCCGCCAGCGCCTGAGTGCCAACGGCCAGGTGGCCTGCGCCACGTGCCACCTCCCGAACCAGCTGTTTCAGGACGGCGCCGCGCTCGCGAAGGGCGTCGGCACCACCCGCCGAGTACGAGGCGGTATTCGGCAAGCTGCCCGACCTCTCGGGCCTGCCGGCGCACGCCGGGCCCGTACAGGCCGTGGAAGCGAACGCGGCCTGGGATGCACTGCCCGCCGGGCGCCGCGATGCCGTCAGTGGCGTCTTCGCGAATGGGAAAGGCGACAGCTCGTGGCCTTCCTGGGAACGCTCAGCGGGCCGTTGCGCGAGGATGCGAAGTGGCTCGAAGAACCGGCGGGATGAGGCTCATGGGCCCAGGCCGCGGCTCCATGCCATGAGCCCCGCGTGCGGTGCGGTGGCGGCCGCAGGGGGTTGAGTCTCGCGACCACTCTTTCGGGCGGGCGCCTTCGAGCCCGCCCGAACCTCCTTCAGATTCTTGCTTGCCGGGCGCTCGGGAGCCGCGCTCGGCTGCGGGCCGGCTGCGGACAGCTGTTCCAGGATCGCACAGTGAGGGTCATCATCCCCCTTGCACAAGTCCACGAGGTGCGACAGCGTGGTGCGCATCTCATCGATCTCGCGCTGTCGCTCTTCCAGGTCCTTGAGTTGCAGCCGCGCGAGTTCCTTCACCTCGCGGCTCGCCCGGTGATCGTCACGCCACAGGGCCAGGAGCGATTCGATCTGCTTCATCGCGAAGCCGAGCGCCCGGGCCTGGCGAATGAAACGAAGCATCGCCACTTCTTTCGGCGAATAGAGGCGATACCCGGACTCGTTGCGTTGCACGTCGGGGATCAGGCCGAGCGACTCGTAATGCCGGATCATCTTCGGCGTCACGCCGGCGGCGACCGCCGCTTCGCCGATATTCATGTGCGCCATGGGGCCCTCCGGGGCAAGAGCGGTGTGGACCGCCAATGTCAGCGCACCCCGGATGCCTGTCAAGCGGCCCGCGTGGTAGCACTGGTGCGCCGCACGGCAGAGGGCGGCCTTCCCAACAGGCGTACGAAGCCTCGCCGCATGCGCCCGGCGTCCCCGATTGTGGTGGGTTCGAGTTCCCGTGGCTTGCGGGCGAGCGCAGTGCAGCCGGACCCCCGAAAGTACGGGCGGTCCGGCCGTACTCGAGCCATCAATACAGCTCGTGGGCGGCGTGGCTGCGCGCCGTCTGGATCCCCTCGCTACGGACCTCGGCGCGGGTCCGGGCCGAGCCGCTGGCCTGTTGCCTGTTCGCCGCGTATTCGTCGAAACGCAGCGTGCCCTTGGCCTTCGCGTCGGCGACGGCAGCCTTGACTTCCGAGCGGGACATCGACCCGATGAAGGGCGTCCGGTTCGCCTGTTCGTCGGCAGCTTCGTTTGCGAAGGCGGCGGCGGACGACAGCAGCAGGATCGCGATGATGGACTTGTTCACGATGGGACCTCTCCAGATTGGGACCAGCTTTCGGCTGGATTCCGGCGGATCTCGGAAGAAGATCGACTCACCGGAATGGAACGAAGTCTCAGGATTGACACGATGTCAACGTCAAGGGCACCGTACCTGGCCTGCGCATATCACCGGGGCCGTCATTCCCGTCGATGGCGGGCCGCCTCTGGGCTGGATGTAGCGCGTCCGATCCACGTCCGCCCCGCGCGCGGCATCAGGCTGCAGCGACCGTTTCGCGCAGCACCTCCCGCAGCCACTCCTGCGCCGGATCGGCATGGGCGCGCGGATGCCATGCCATCGCCACGCTGAACCCGGGCACTTCGCAGGGTGGCGAGAGCACGGCCAGCCGGGCGCTCCAGCGCCGCGCGAGCCGCGCCGGCACCGTGGCGACCAGGTCGGAGCTCTCGATGAGGGCCGGCACCAGCAGGAAGCTGTTGATGGAGATCTGCACCGTGCGGCTGCGGCCCATCGCCTGCAGCGCATCGTCCACAGCCCCCGAGAAGCCGCCGCCCGCCGGCGACACCATCGCATGGGACAAGGCACAGAAGGTGTCGAGGTCGAGCGGCCGCTGCGCGGCGGGATGGTCCCTGCGCAGCACGCACAGGAAGCTCTCTTCGTACAGCTTGCGCGCATGCAGCGTGGGTGGGATCGCGCCTGGGGTGTGCAGCAGCAGGTCCAGCTCTCCGGCGGCCAGCAACTCGGCGACGTCGCGCAGGTCGGCCGCCTGCATCGCCAGCTGGCAATGGGGTGCCTGCACCCGCAAGCGGGCGGCCAGCGGTGTGGTCGCGATACTGTGGATGGCGTCGGTGGCGGCAATGCGGAAGCGCTCATGCGCGGTCAGCGGATCGAAGCCGCGGCCGCTGGCCAGCAGGCCCTGCACCCCCGCCAGCAGCTCGCGCAGCGGTTCGCGCAGCGCCTCTGCGCGCGCGGTGAGCGTCATGCCGCGAGGTGAAGAGGGCACCAGCAACGGGTCGCCGAAGGCCTCCCGCAGCTGCCTGAGCTGCGCCGACAGCGCGGGCTGGGACAGGCCCAGCCGCGCGGCAGCCCGCGTGACGTGCCGCTCGGCCAGCAGGGCGTCGAGGGAGACGAGCAGGTTCAGGTCCAGGCGGGGGAGCAGCGGTTCCATCAGCTGTTTGGATGATCGCTATAACGACGATCCATTTTACGGATTGAGCGGGCATCCCTACATTCCCTCCATCGCATCACTTTCCAGACCGGAATTCGCCATGTCCCTCGCACAACAACGCATCCTCATCATCGGCGGCTCCAGCGGCATGGGGCTGGCCAGCGCCCGGCGGCTGATCGGCGCCGGCGCCGACGTGTTCATCGCCGGCCGCGACGCCGGCAGGCTGCAAGCCGCGGTGCAGTCCCTCGAAGGGAAGGCTGTCGGCATCGCCGCCGACACCGCGGATCCCGCCTCCCTGGCCGCCCTGATGGATCGGGCCGGCCGCCTGGACCACCTCGTCCTGGCCGCCGGCGGCACGCCCGCCTGGGGCCCTTTCGCCCAGACTTCTGCAGAGGCGCTGCGCCGGGCCATCGATTCCAAGCTGATCGGCTACTGGCAGTCGCTGCAGGCCGCGCTGCCCCGCCTGCGCAAGGATGGCTCGGTGGTGATGCTCACCGGTGCGGCGTCGCGCGTGGCCATGAACGGCACGGCCGGACTGGCGGCCGTCAACGGCGGCATCACGCAGATGGCCCAGACCCTGGCGCGCGAGCTGGCGCCGCTGCGCGTCAACGTGGTCTCGCCCGGCCTGGTCGATACGCCGGCCTACGACGGCATGCCGGCGGAGGCCAAGGCCGGCATGTTCGCCGCGGCGGCGAAGTCCCTGCCGGTGGGCCGCACGGGCCGCAGCGAGGACATCGCCGGCGCGGTCGAACTGCTGATCGCCAACACCTTCGCCACCGGCGTGCTGCTCGACCTGGACGGCGGCGCGCGCATGCCGCTGTGAGGTGAAGCCGGCATGAACGTCTTCATCGTCCTCGCCCATCCCGAGCGCCGCAGCTTCAACGGCGCCATGTTCGACACGGCGGTCGAAACCCTGCGCGGTGCGGGCCACGAGGTCGCCACCAGCGACCTCTACCGCATGGGCTTCGATCCGGTCTCCAGCCGCCGCAACTTCACCACCGTGCACGACGCCGACTACCTGAAGCTGCAGGCCGAGGAGCTGCACGCCAGCGAGCACGCCGGCTTCGCTGCCGACGTCGAGGCGGAGATCGCCAAGATGGAGGCCGCCGACCTGATGATCTGGCAGTTCCCGCTCTGGTGGTTCGGGCTGCCGGCCATCCTCAAGGGCTGGGTCGACCGCGTGTTCGCCATGGGCCGCACCTACGGCGGCGGGCGCATCTACGACAACGGCACCTTCCGCGGCCGGCGCGCGCTCCTGTCGCTGACCACCGGTGGCCCGGCACCCGCCTACGAGGCCGGCGGCTTCAACGGCGACCTCGAGGCCATCCTGCGGCCCATCCACCGGGGCATGCTGGCCTTCCAGGGCTATTCGGTGCTGGCGCCGCAGGTGAATTTCGCAGCGGCGCGCGTCGACGACGCGCAGCGCCAGGCCTGGCTCGCGGCGTGGGCGCAACGTCTCATCGCCATCGACGGCGAGCAACCCATCGAAGTCGGAACGTATTGAGGGACCCCATGACAAGCAGGATCCTCCTCACCGGCGCCAGCGGCGGCTTCGGCAGGCGCACCGTGCTCGCCCTCCTGCAGCGTGGCCATGCCGTGGCCGCCTCGATGCGTGACATCGGCGGCAAGAATTTGAGCGCGTCGACGGCTGCGCCACGCGCTGCACGATGCGCGTCAAGGCGCTTGCGCAAGTGCAGCATGCGGCTTTGCGCTAGATGAAGAGCCTGCTACGGAAAAAGTAGCAGGCTTTTTGCTTTCGATCCGCCGGCCGGTGCCTTGCCGGGTGGCGTCGGCACGCTGTAGGCTTTCGTGTTCCTGCTCCAGGCTCGAGGTCCCGATCGTGAATGCCCGCTCGCAGCGCTTCGGATTTCTCGTGGTCCCCGACTTCTCGCTCATCGCGCTGAGCTCGGCGGTGGACCCGCTGCGCATCGCCAATGGCGTCCTGGAGCGCAGGGCCTTCGAGTTCGTCGTCGTGGCCTCCAGCCGGGAGCCCGTGTCTTCCAGCGACGGCATCCGCGTCGTGCCGGACTGCAGCATGGCCGACGCGGACGACTTCGACGCCGTGTTCGTCGTCGGCCCGAATCCGCTGCCGCAGCGCGGCTACGGCGAGACCACCGCGTGGCTGCGGCGCATGGCCGCGCGGGGCGCCGCCCTGGGCGGCATCGACACGGGCAGCTACTTCCTGGCCAGGGCGGGGCTGCTCAAAGGCTACCGCTGCACCATCCACTGGGAAGACCGCGATGCGATGCTGGAGGACTTTCCCGGCATCGAGGTTTCGGACCAGCTCTTCGAGATCGATCGCGACCGCTATACGTGCAGCGGCGGTGTCAGCCCGCTGGACCTGATGACGAAGCTGCTGAGCCAGCCTCCGGGCAGCCGCACCCTGGCCGAGCAGGTGAGGGACCTGCTGGTGGCCCAGCCCCGCAGCACGGAGGACAAGCAGGTGGTGCCGCTGCGGCACCGCCTGGGCGGCAGCCATCCGCTGGTGGTGTCCGCCCTGGAGTTGATGGAGAACAACCTGGAGGAGCCGCTGCGCCCGGCCGAGATCGCCCGCTGCCTCGGCATCTCGCGGCGCCAGCTGGAGCGCCTGTTCGACGAGCAGCTGGACGTCTCGCCGGCGCGCAAGTACCTGCAGCTGCGGCTGGAGCGGGCCCGCACGGCGCTCCTGCGCAGCACGCGCGCGGTGGAGGACATCGCGCAGTCCACGGGCTTCGTTTCGATGTCGCACTTCATCACGCGCTACCGCGAGGCGCACG
Organism: Ramlibacter sp. AN1133; assembly: GCF_037890035.1. Classification (NCBI taxonomy): domain Bacteria; kingdom Pseudomonadati; phylum Pseudomonadota; class Betaproteobacteria; order Burkholderiales; family Comamonadaceae; genus Ramlibacter; species Ramlibacter sp. AN1133. The sequence continues at coordinate 206,812 of NZ_JBBKTQ010000008.1, read as the reverse complement.
GCTGCACGCCCGCGGCCGATCGCGCGCGCCGGCGGGCCTGAGGACAGGCGGGAAAACCCCGAGGGTCGCTGTCGCAATCGGGAAACGCCAGGTCGCACCCGCCAAGCGGCGCACACTGGGCTGCATCACCATCGGCCCAGCCGTCCGCGGCCCAGGCCTTGGTCGGCGGGGCGCAGGATCGCAGGCAGAAAGGATCCCCATGGACAGCGTTCACATTTCCGAGCTGAGCTGGCCGGTGTACGACGAGAAGGTGCGTCATGGCAGGACGGTGGTGCTGCTGCCCATCGGGGCACTGGAGCAGCATGGTCCCCACATGTCGATGAACCCCGACGTCCTGCTGCCCACAGCGATGGCGGAGCGCGTGGCCCGCAACATCGGCGCGCTGGTGGCGCCGCCGATCGCCTACGGCTACAAGTCGCAGCAAAAGAGCGGCGGCGGCAACCACATGCCGGGCACCACCAGCCTGGACGGGCTGACCGTGGCCAGCACGATCAAGGACGTGCTCAAGGAGTTCGCGCGCCATGGCGTGCGCAAGGTGGCGCTGGTCAACGGCCACTTCGAGAACTCGATGTTCATCGTCGAAGGCGTGGACCTGGCGCTGCGCGAGCTGCGCTGGGAGGGGATCCGCGACTTCTCGGTGGTCGTGCTGTCGTACTGGGACTTCGTCACCGAGGACACGATCCGCGAGATCTATCCCTACGGCTTTCCGGGCTGGGCGGTGGAGCACGGCGGCGTGCTGGAGACCTCGCTGATGCTGCACCTGCATCCGCACCTGGTGGACATGAGCAAGGCCGTCGACCAGCCGCCCGCCACCTTCCCGCCGTACGACTTCTTCCCCACCAAGCCGCAGTGGACGCCGTGCTCCGGCTGCCTCTCGTCGGCCAAGCCCGCCTCCGCGGCCAAGGGCAAGCTGCTGCTGGAGGTCTGCGTCGAAGGCATCTCCAGCCAGTTGCGCACCGCGTTCGACTGAAACGCCGTCCGCCTCTCTTGGCGGGCGTGATGGCTTGGCTCGTTCTGTTGGCCGCGTCGCCGGCTTCGCTTGGGCCGGAGCCGGGCGCGCCAGCCCGCCTGGGCGAACGTCCCCCGGCGCGGGTGAGAACCGTTGCCCGCGCTGGCGCCGCTTCCGCGCCTCCTCCTTGATTTCGCCCTGGCGGGCTGGCCCGCCCGGCTCCTGCGTCGTGCGGCGACCGACGCATGCCGTCCCGTTCTCGTCGTGCCCAAGGTCCGCATCGCGGCGCAGGCGCATGCGCGTCCCGCACGTCGCGGCGTGCTGCGGTGGTCGCGACGGGCCTGCGGGAAAACCCCGTTGGTCGTCGTCGCAAACGCAAAACGCGATGTCGCAACACGGATGGGCCTGCACGGGTGCTGCACCACCATTGCTGCACCCACTACCGACCTGGAGAAGACACCGATGGACATGCCGCAACTCATCCGCCTGCGCAACGGCGACAAGGCCTGGAACAGCTTTTCGAAGGAGGAGTACGCCCGCCGCATCGCGGCGCTGCGTGCCCACCTGGCAGCGCAGGGCATCGATGCCGCGCTGTTCACCTCCAACCACAACATCGCCTACTACAGCGACTTCCTCTATTGCAGCTTCGGCCGCTTCTACGGGCTGGCGGTGACGCATGCGAAGACCACGGTGATCGCCGCCAACATCGACGGCGGCCAGCCCTGGCGCAAGGCGGTGGCCGACGACGCGCTGACCTACACCGACTGGCAGCGCGGCAACTACTTCCGTGCCGTCGCCGAGTCCCTGCCGGCGCGCGGGCGCGTCGGGGTCGAGTTCGACCACCTGCCGGTGGATCGCCTCAAGGCGCTGCGCGAGGCCGTGCCGAACGTGGAGTTCGTCGACATCTCGGCCGCCTGCATGCGCATGCGCATGGTCAAGAGCGCCGAGGAGATCGCCTTCATCGCCGCGGGCGCGCAGGTGTGCGACATCGGCGGCGCGGCGCTGGTCGCCGCCGTGAAGGAGGGCGTGCCCGAGCACGAGGTGGCGCTGGCCTCCACGGCCGCCATGGTGCGCGAGATCGCGCGCCGCTACCCCGGCAGCGAGCTGATGGACACCTGGACCTGGTTCCAGTCGGGCATCAACACCGACGGCGCGCACAACCCGGTCACCACGCGCCGGGTGCGCAAGGGCGACATCCTGAGCCTCAACTGCTTCTCGATGATCAGCGGCTACTACACCGCCCTCGAGCGCACGCTGTTCCTGGACCACGCGAGCGACGCCCACCTGAAGCTCTGGGAGATCAACTGCAAGGTGCACGACGAGGGCAAGAAGCTGCTGGTGCCGGGCGCGAAGTGCGGCGACATCGCGCGCCAGCTCAACGAGATCTACCTCGAGCACGACCTGCTGAAGTACCGCACCTTCGGCTACGGCCACAGCTTCGGCGTGCTGAGCCACTACTACGGGCGCGAGGCCGGGCTGGAGCTGCGCGAGGACATCGACACGGTGCTGGAGCCGGACATGGTGATCTCGATGGAGCCCATGATCATGCTGCCCGAGGGGATGCCGGGCGCGGGCGGCTACCGCGAGCACGACATTCTTGTCATTACCGAAACGGGCCATCGCAATCTCACCGGCTTCCCTTACGGGCCGAAGCACAACATCATCAAGGCTTGACGGCACCGGATCCGGGCGGGTTCGCCTGCCCGGTCCGATGCGGGCCGGCTCGGCGTGCGCCGCGCCGGTCCGGCGAGAGAAGAAGGTTGACGGCAGCGGTGCCTCGCCGGGGCCAGGACAGCTTCCTGGCCCCGGGAGCCGCTGCCGGTAGAGGGAGCCTGACGCTTGCACCGGCCCACCGGGTCGCCCGCGTCCAGGCGCCACGCACAAGGACACCTGCCTGGAGACTGGCAAATGACAACCCATAGCAGCAACGCCGCGGATCTCGAAGAGATCCTGCAACCCATCCCCGAACATCGGCGCACCACGAGCGTCTGGGGCCAGTTCTGGATCTGGTCGGGCGCGAACGTCGCGCCGATCAACTGGATCCTGGGCGCCCTCGGAATCAACCTGGGCCTCTCGCTGGCGGACACGATTGCCGTGCTGGTGATCGGCAACCTGGTGGGGATGCTCGGCTTCGGTGCCTTCGTCCTGCTCGGGCAACGCACCGGCGTCACCGGCATGGTGCTCTCCCGCGCCGCCTTCGGCCGCCACGGAGCCTACCTGCCGGCGGCCATCCAGGCGGCGCTGGCGGTCGGCTGGTGCGCGGTGAACACCTGGATCATTCTCGACCTGGTGATGGCACTGTTCGGCAAGATCGGCTGGGTCGACCCGGCCGCGGAGAACTTCTGGTGGCGCCTGTCGACCGCCGCCTTCATCATGACGATCCAGGTGGTCATCTGCTACATGGGCTACCGCGCCATCGCGGCGTTCGAGAAATGGACCGTGCCGCCCACGGTGCTGGTGCTGGTGGCCATGAGCCTGGTGGCCTGGACGCAGTTCCACATCGACTGGTCCTATGCCGGCCCGGCGGGCAAGGTCCTGACCGGCATGCCGCGCCTGGCCGCCATGAGCGGGGTGATGACGGCGATCGGCATCGGCTGGGGCATCGGCTGGTTCACGTATGCACCCGACTATTCGCGCTTCGTCTGCAAGTCCGTGCCGAAGCTGCGCCTGTACCTGGCCAGCACGCTGGGCCAGTTCATTCCCGTGGTGTGGCTGGGCGTGCTGGGCGCCACGCTGGCGACCAAGAGCGGCAGCGCCGACCCCGGCGCGCTGATCGTCGACAACTTCGGCGTGCTCGCCATTCCCGTGCTGGCGCTCGTCATCCACGGCCCGATCGCCACCAACATCATCAACCTCTACACCTTCGGCGTGGCGGCGCAGGCGATGGACATCAAGGTCTCCCGGCGCAAGCTGTCGATCCTGGTGGGCGTGTTCGCGATGGTCGCGGTCGTCTTCTTCATGAAGCAGAAGAACTTCGCCCATGCGCTGGATGCCTGGCTGATCTCCATCGTGGCCTGGGTCGCCACCTGGGGCGGCATCATGGCGGTGCACTTCTTCGTGTTCGAACGCAGGACGACGAGTTTCGAGTTCCTCTTCGAGGGGCCGGATTCCAGGCACATGCGCCGGTTCAACCCCGCGGCGCTGGTGGCCTTCTTCGGCGGACTGGCCTGCACCTACCTGTTCATGTTCGGAATCATCCCGCTGTTCCAGGGACCGATCGCCACCGCCATGGGCGGCGTGGATCTCTCCTGGCTCGCCGGGACCGTTTCCGCGGCGGGCCTGTATTACCTGCTGGGTGGCAAGTACGCCCGCAGCCAGGAGCGCGCAATGGCCGGCCACCGCCACGCATTTCAAGCCGTGAGCCAGTAAGCCCCGGGCGCGCGGCGGGTCCCCAGCGGCTCGCCGCGCCGCCGCCGCGGCCGTAGCCGCGCTCACGGCCTTCCCGCGACGCCGCCGCCAGGCGCGCGACAGCGCGGCGCTTCCGCCCACAGAGCGCGCGAGACCTTCCCGCCAGAGACAGGCGGCATCCTGAAGACAGCAGAGGAGACAGCACCATGAACACCAGCAACGCCTGGCCCGTGGCCGGGGAGCCTTACGGAGCCGATGCGCCGCGCGCCGCGTCCGCTGCGGCGGGCGCAACGGCAGCACGGGATCCGGCGCACCGCGGCACGCTGAGGAAGGCGGCCACCGCCAGCTTCATCGGCAATTTCGTCGAGTGGTTCGACTACGCATCCTACGGTTACCTGGCCGCCATCATCGCGGTGGTCTTCTTCCCGCGCAGCTCGCCGACCACCGGCTTGCTGGCGGCTTTCGGCGTGTTCGCCGTGTCCTTCGTCATCCGCCCGCTCGGCGGCATCGTGTGGGGCCATGTGGGGGACCGCATCGGCCGGCGCACGGCCCTGTCCCTGTCCATCCTGATCATGTCGGCGGCCACCTTCCTGATCGCGCTGCTTCCCACCTACGAGCAGGTGGGCCTGTGGGCGCCGGTGCTGCTGCTGCTGGTGCGCATCGTGCAGGGTTTCTCGGCCTCGGGCGAATATGCCGGTGCCTCGGCCTTCCTCGCCGAATACGCGCCGGAAGGCAAGCGCGGGCTCTACACGAGCATCGTGCCGGCGAGCACCGCCGCCGGCCTGCTGTTCGGGTCGCTGCTGGTGGCACTGATGCACGCCCTGCTCACGTCGGAGCAGATCCACGCCTGGGGCTGGCGGCTGCCGTTCCTGCTCGCCGCTCCCTTCGGGCTGATCGGCCGCTACATCCGGCTGCGGCTGGAGGACACGCCCCGGTTCCGTCAACTCGAACAGGCGCACCACGTGGAGGCCACGCCGATGCGCACGCTGCTCACCCATCACCGCCGCGCCATCGCGATCGCCTTCGGCGTGACCTGCCTGAACGCCGTGGCCTTCTACATCATCCTCAGCTACATGCCCACCTACCTGTCGACGGAGATGGGCGTCGGCGAGTCGCAGGCCTTCCTCGCCACGACCATCTCGCTGGCCGCCTACATCGGCCTGATCTTCGCCATGGGCACGCTGTCGGACCGCTTCGGCCGCAAGCGCATGCTGCTGGCTGCTTCGGTGCTGTTCATGCTCCTGACGGTGCCGCTCTTCATGGGGCTCGGCGGTGTCGGCTTCGCAGGGATCGTCGCCATCCAGATCGCGTTCGGCGCCTTGCTCACGATGAACGACGGCACGCTGCCGTGCTTCCTGTCCGAGATCTTCCCGACCTCGGTGCGCTACAGCGGGTTCGCCTTCACCTTCAATTCGGCCAACGCGCTCTTCGGCGGCACGGCGCCGCTACTGGCTACGTGGCTGATCTCCGCCAGCGGCAGCAAGCTTGCTCCCGCATGGCTGCTCGTTGCCGCGGCCGCCGTCGCCGCCGTGGCCATCCTCGCCAGCCGCGAAACGGCCTGGCGTTCGCTCGAGGACTGACGCGACGCGCTGGCGGCCTGGCGCGCGTGGCGCGCTCAGGCCGGCACGCGATCGGCATTCCGCGCGGCCTGGCGCAGCTCCCGCGGACTGACTCCCAGCGCCTTGCGCACCACGCGCGCGAAGCTGGCGCTGTCCTGGAAGCCGCACTCCAGCGACACCTCCGTCACCTCCAGATCCGTGTTCTGCAGCAGCCAGCGGGCGCGCTCCAGGCGCAGCCGCTGGCGGTAGCCGGCGGGGCTCAACCCCACGTCCTGCCGGAAGCGCCGCTCGAGCTGGCGGCGCCCGATCCCCAGCGGCGCGCACAGCTCCTCGATCGTGGCCGGCGAGTGCAGGTGCTGCTCCAGCAGCAGCATCGCCTTGTGCACCACCGTGTCGGTCGAGCGCACCGACAGCACTTCCTCCGGCTGCAGCGTGCGCGAGGGCAGGGGCTGCTCCTCGATCATGATGCGCAGCGCCTTCACCGCGCTGGCGCGCCCGATGGCCCGTTCGATCAGGTGCGCGGCGAGGTGCACGACGCTCGTGCCGCCCGCGCACGTCAGCCGGTCGCGGTCGACCACGAACATCTGGTTGGACACGACGCGGCACTCCGGGAACTCGGAGGCGAACTCCTCGCGGTGGAACCAGCTCACGCAGGCCAGGTGGCCATCGAGCAGGCCGGCGCGCGCCAGCACGAACGAGCCGGTGCACAGCCCCACGAGCTTGACGCCGGCGTCCGCGGCCTGGCGCAGGAACGCCGTCATGCGCGCCGGCACGTGCTGGCCGCCGTGCAGCAGGCCCCCCACCACCACCACGTAGTCGTAATCCTCCGGCGCGGCCAGCGGCGCGTCGGGCGTGACGCTCGCGCCGCAGCTGGAAACGATGGGCGCATCGCTCGCCCCGAGCACCGCCCAGCGCGCGAGCAGGGGCCGGCTGCGGTCGCCTTCATCGGCCGCCAGGCGCAGCGCATCGACGAAGCCGGCGAAGGCCGTCAGCGTGAAGCGCGGCGTCAGCACGAAGGCGACGCGCAGCTTGGGTTCCACCTTGGCGCGGTGCGGCGGCCTGGTCATGCGCACATCCTACCCCTCCAGAGGGCGGCGTGTCGCAAACCGCATCGCAGGCGACGCAATCGGCGCGGCGACGCCGGGCCCCTGAACCGAAGATGCCTCACCGTTCGCCAACCGTTCCAAGGACCCCCGCCATGTATCTCTACAAGGAGCTCACGCTCAAGGCCGTCGACCCCGACCTGTGGGCCGTCGTGCAGCAGGAACACGACCGCCAGGAGCATCACATCGAGCTGATCGCGAGCGAGAACTACGCCTCGCCCGCGGTGATGGCCGCCCAGGGCAGCCAGCTCACGAACAAGTACGCCGAGGGCTACCCGGGCAAGCGCTACTACGGCGGCTGCGAGTACGTCGACCTCGCGGAGCAGCTCGCGATCGATCGCCTGCGGCAGCTGTTCGGCGCCGACACGCACGGCTGGGCGGCCAACGTGCAGCCGCATTCCGGCGCGCAGGCCAACGAGGCGGTGTTCATGGCCCTGATGAAGCCCGGCGACACCTTCATGGGCATGAACCTCGCCGAGGGCGGACACCTCAGCCACGGCATGCCGCTGAACATGAGCGGCAAGTGGTTCAACGTCGTGAGCTACGGCCTGAACGAGCACGAGGAGATCGACTACGAGGCCATGGAGCGCAAGGCGCACGAGAGCAGGCCCAAGATCATCATCGCCGGCGCCTCGGCCTACGCGCTGCGCATCGACTTCGAGCGCTTCGCCCGGGTCGCCAAGGACGTGGGCGCGCTGCTGATGGTGGACATGGCGCACTACGCCGGCCTCATCGCCGCGGGCGTCTATCCCAACCCCATCCCGCACGCCGACATCGTCACCAGCACGACCCACAAGAGCCTGCGCGGCCCGCGCGGCGGCATCATCCTGATGCGTCCCGAGCACGAGAAGGCGATCAACAGCGCGGTGTTCCCCGGCCTGCAGGGCGGGCCGCTCATGCACGTCATCGCGGCCAAGGCGGTGGCCTTCAAGGAAGCGCTGCAGCCGGAGTTCCGCCGCTACCAGCAGCAGGTGCTGAAGAACGCCGCGGCGCTGGCGCAGACGCTCACCGGGCGCGGGCTGCGCATCGTGAGCGGGCGCACCGAGAGCCACCTGATGCTGGTCGACCTGCGGCCCAAGGGCCTCACGGGCAAGGCCGCCGAGGCGCTGCTCGGTCGCGCCAACATCACGGTCAACAAGAACGCGATCCCCAAGGACCCCGAAAAGCCGATGGTCACGAGCGGCGTGCGCCTGGGCGCGCCGGCGATGACCACGCGCGGCTTCAAGGAGCACGAGGCGCGGCGCGTGGGCAACCTGATCGCGGACCTGCTGGACCACCCGGGCGACGAGTCGGTGCTGGCGCGGGTGCGCACCGAGGTGGCCCTGCTGACGGGCGACTTCCCGGTCTACGCGTGAGGACCGCGCCATGACCGTCAGCACTTTCGACCTGTTCAAGATCGGCATCGGGCCGAGCAGCTCGCACACGGTGGGGCCGATGCGAGCGGCCAACCTGTTCCTGGCCGGCCTGCGCGAGGACGGCCTGCTGGAAGCAGTGCAGCGCGTGCGCTGCACCTTCCACGGCTCGCTCGGCGCCACCGGCAAGGGCCACGGCAGCGACAAGGCCGTGATCCTGGGCCTCGAAGGCGAGGAGCCGGACGGGGTGGACCCCGACGGCATCGACGCGCGGCTGCGGGCCATCCGCGAGCAGCGCACGCTGCGGCTGGGGGGGCGCCACCCCATCTTCTTCGACGAGCGCGAGAGCCTCGTGTTCCGCCGGGAGACGCTGGCCTTCCATCCGAACGGGATGAAGCTCACCGCCTACGGCGAGGCCGGGCGGGCGCTGTGCGAGCGCACCTACTACTCGGTGGGCGGGGGCTTCGTGGTGCGGCAGGACGCGCAGGGCGAGCCGCAGCTCGTACCCGACACGCGCGAGCTGCCGTACCGGTTTTCCACCGGCGAGGAACTGCTGCGGCAGTGCCGCGACAACGGCCTGTCGATCGCGCAGGTGATGTGGTGCAACGAACTCGCGTGGCGCAGCGGCGAGCAGGTGGCGACCGGCCTGGCGCGGATCTGGGCGGCGATGCAGGGCTGCGTGCGGCGCGGCATCGCCGCCGAAGGCACGCTGCCCGGCGGCTTCAAGGTGCCGCGCCGGGCCGCGGACTTCCACCGCCGCCTGACCGCCAGCCCGGAAGCGGCCCTGCGCGACCCGCTGCAGGTGCTGGACTGGGTCAACCTGTACGCGCTCGCGGTGAACGAGGAGAACGCTGCGGGCGGGCGCGTCGTGACGGCACCCACCAACGGCGCCGCCGGCATCGTGCCCGCCGTGTTGCACTACTACCACCGCTTCATCGCGGGGGCCAACGACCAGGGCGTGTCCGACTTCCTGCTCACGGCCGCCGCCATCGCCATTCTCTACAAGGAGAACGCCTCGATCTCCGGCGCCGAGGTCGGCTGCCAGGGCGAGGTGGGCGTCGCCTGCTCGATGGCCGCGGGGGCGCTCTGCGCGGTCCTCGGCGGCACGCCGGAGCAGGTGGAGAACGCCGCCGAGATCGCGATGGAGCACCACCTGGGACTCACCTGCGACCCGGTGGGCGGCCTGGTGCAGATCCCGTGCATCGAGCGCAACGCGATCGGCGCCGTCAAGGCGATCAATTCGGCGCGCATGGCGCTGCGCGGCAACGGCACCCATCGCGTGAGCCTCGACCAGGTGATCAAGACGATGCGCGAGACGGGCGCCGACATGAAGACGAAATACAAGGAAACCTCCCGCGGCGGCCTCGCGGTCAACGTCGTCGAGTGCTGAATGGCCCACCCCCGAAGCGCCTGCGGCGCCTCCCCCTCAAGGGGGCGCCACCAGCGGCCCGGCAAAGCCGGTTCCGCGGTGGCACCCGAACGTCGATGAAAGGAACAATGATGCAGAAATTCTCGATCTGGTCCCTGGTGCGCAATGCGCTCTCGTACCACGAAGGCTGGCAGCGGCAATGGCGTTCGCCCGAGCCCAAGCGCGAATACGACGTGGTCGTCGTCGGCGGCGGCGGCCACGGGCTGGCCACGGCCTATTACCTCGCCAAGGAGCACGGCCTGACCAACGTCGCCGTGGTCGAACGCGGCTGGCTGGGCGGCGGCAACACGGCGCGCAACACCACCATCGTGCGTTCCAACTACCTGTGGGACGAGGCCACGCAGCTGTACGAGAAGTCGATGAAGCTGTGGGAGGACCTGTCGCAGGCCCTCAACTACAACGTGATGTTCAGCCAGCGCGGGGTGATGAACCTCGGGCACACGCTGCAGGACATGCGCGACATCGAGCGGCGGGTGAACGCCAACCGCCTCAACGGCGTCGATGCGGAGGTGCTCACGCCGCAGCAGATCCAGGCGATGCTGCCCTTCATCAACCTGAACTCGCGCTACCCGGTGCTCGGTGCCTCGTTCCAGCGCCGCGCCGGGGTGGCCCGCCACGACGCGGTGGCCTGGGGCTTCGCCCGCGCCGCCGACGCCCATGGCGTCGACATCCTGCAGAACTGCGAGGTGACGGGCATCCGGCGCGAGGGCGGGGCGGTGGTCGGGGTGGACACCGCGCGCGGCTTCATCAAGGCGAAGAAGGTGGCCGTGGTGGCGGCAGGGCACTCGAGCGTGCTGGCCGACATGGCGGGCCTCCGGCTGCCGCTGGAGTGCCATCCGCTGCAGGCGCTGGTCTCCGAGCCGCTGAAGCCGATCTTCCCGACCGTCGTCATGAGCAACGCGATCCACGCCTACATCAGCCAGGCGGACAAGGGCGACCTGGTGATCGGCGCCGGCATCGACCAGTACGCGGGCTACGGCCAGCGGGGCAGCTACCACGTGATCGAAGGCACGCTGCAGGCGATCGTGGAGCTGTTCCCGCTGTTCTCGCGCGTGCGCATGAACCGGCAATGGGGCGGCATCGTGGACGTGTCGCCGGACGCCTGTCCCATCATCGGTCTCACGCCCGTGAAGGGCCTCTACTTCAACTGCGGCTGGGGCACCGGAGGCTTCAAGGCCACGCCGGGCTCGGGCTGGGTCATGGCGCACACCATCGCGCAGGACCGGCCGCACCCGCTCAACGAAGCGTTCTCGCTGGACCGCTTCTCCACCGGCCACCTGATCGACGAGCACGGCGCCGCCGCCGTCGCCCACTGATCCCATTCAAGAGGAGACACGCCATGTTGCAGATCCATTGCCCCTGGTGCGGGCCCCGCGCCGAACTCGAATTCACCTGCGGCGGCGAGGGCGGCATCGCCCGCCCGCTCGACACCGCCTCGCTCTCCGATGCGCAATGGGGGGACTACGTCTTCATGCGCAAGAACCCCAAGGGCGTGCACCACGAGCAGTGGCGCCACTCCAGCGGTTGCGGCCGCTGGTTCAACGCGCTGCGCGACACCGTGAACTACCGCATCCACGCCACCTGGCGCATCGGCGAGCCGATGCCGGTGGCGGAGGGCCACGCCGGCGCGGCGGCGAGGAGCGCCGCATGAACGCCCGCCTGGCCGACGGCGGCCGCATCGACCGCACGCGCACCCTGCGTTTCACCTTCAACGGCCGCGCTTACGCAGGCCATCCCGGCGACACGCTGGCCTCGGCGCTGCTGGCCAACGGCGTGTCCCTGGTGGCGCGCAGCTGGAAGTACCACCGCCCGCGCGGCATCCTCAGCGCCGGGGTGGAGGAGCCCAATGCACTCGTGCAGCTGTTCGACGGCGCGCGGACGGTGCCGAACGCGCGCATGACCGAAGTCAGCCTGGTGGACGGGCTGGTGGCCGGCACGGTGAACGCGCGGCCCAGCGTGGAGTTCGACCTGAAGTCGGTCAACGGCTGGTTCTCCCGCCTCATGCCGGCCGGCTTCTACTACAAGACCTTCATGGCCTCGCAGGCGGCGTGGCACTTCTTCGAGAAGCACATCCGCGCCGCCAGCGGCCTGGGCGCCTCGCCCACGGTGCCCGATCCCGACCGCTACGAGAAGCGCTTCGCCCATTGCGACGTGCTGGTGGTGGGCGGCGGCCTTGCCGGCCTGACGGCGGCGCTGGCCGCCGGGCGCAGCGGCGCCCGCGTGATCCTGTGCGACGAACAGGCCGAACCCGGCGGCTGGCTGCTCTCCAGCGACGAGCGCATCGACCGCGTCCCGGCCGGCCAATGGGTGCAGCAGGCGCTGCGCGAACTCGCCGGGCTGCCGGAGGTGCGCGTGCTTGCGCGCACCACCGCCTTCGGCTACCACGACCACGACTTCGTCACGCTGGTGGAGCGTCGCGCCGACCACCTGCCGGCGGGCCAGGGGCCCGTGTTCCGCGAGCGCCTGTGGAAGGTGCGGGCGCGGCGCGTGGTGATCGCCACCGGCGCGCACGAGCGGCCGCTGGTGTTCGGCAACAACGACCTGCCGGGGATCATGCTGGCCTCGGCCGTGTCGACCTACGTGCGGCGCTACGCGGTGCTGCCCGGGCGCAAGGCCGTGGTGTTCACCAACAACGATGCCGGTTACGACGCGGCGCTCGCGCTGCACGGGGCGCAGGCGTCCGTGGTGGTGGTCGATGCGCGCGGCGAGTCGGACGGCACGCTGTCGCTGAGGGCGCGCGCCCGGGGCATCGAGATCCTGGCCGGCCACGTCGTCGTCGAAGCGCGCGGCGGCAAGCGCGTGGCCGGCGTGCAGGTCCAGCGCATCGGCGCCGATGGCGCCCTGGCCGGTGCGCCGCGCACGCTGGCGTGCGACCTGGTCGCGGTGTCCGGCGGCTTCAGCCCCGTGATCCACCTGCAGTGCCAGGCCGGCAGCAAGCCGGTGTGGGACGACGAGCGCGCGGCCTTCCTGCCCGGCAAGCCCGCGCAGTCCGAGTCCTCCGCGGGCGGCTGCAACGGGCAGCAGAGCCTGTTCCTCTGCGCGCACGACGGCTGGGCCGCCGGCGCGGCCGCGGCGCAGGCCACGGGCTTCGAGGTGCCGGCCAGCGCCGCGCCCGCCGTCTCCGAGCTCGACCCCGGCCGGCTGCGGCCGCTGTGGCTGGTGCCGCATCCCAAGGGCGTGAGCCGCGCGCCCAAGCAGTTCGTCGACCTGCAGAACGACGTGGCCGCCTCCGACATCCACCTGGCGGTGCGCGAAGGCTTCGAGTCGATCGAGCACGTCAAGCGCTTCACCGCCATGGGCTTCGGCACCGACCAGGGCAAGACGGGCAACATCAACGGCATGGGCATCGCGGCGCAGGCGCTGGGCAAGTCCATCCCGCAGGTCGGCACGACGACCTTCCGCCCGAACTACACGCCCGTGACCTTCGGCGCGGTCGCCGGGCTGGAGCTGGGCGATGCGTTCGAGCCCGTGCGCACGACCGCCATGCACGACTGGCACGTGCGGCAGGGGGCGCGCTTCGAGGACGTCGGCCAGTGGAAGCGGCCCTGGTACTACCCGCGCGCGGGCGAGGACCTGCACGCCGCCGTGCGGCGCGAGGTGCTGGCGGTGCGCGAGCGCGTGGGCATGCTCGATGCCTCCACGCTCGGCAAGATCGACATCCAGGGCCCCGATGCCGCCACGCTGCTGAACTGGGTGTACACGAATGCCTGGTCCAAGCTGGAAGTGGGCAAGTGCCGCTACGGCCTCATGCTCAACGAGAACGGCATGGTGTTCGACGACGGCGTGACGGTGCGCCTGGGCGAGAACCACTTCCTGATGCACACGACCACCGGCGGGGCGGCGCGCGTGCTGGCCTGGCTGGAGCGCTGGCTGCAGACCGAGTGGCCGCACCTGAAGGTCTACCTTACGACCGTCACGGACCACTGGGCGACCACCGTGGTGGCCGGGCCGAAGAGCCGCGACACGCTGCGCAAGCTGTGCCCGGACGTCGACTTCGACGATGCGGCGTTCCCCTTCATGTCGTACCGCGAAGGCACGGTGGCCGGGGTGAAGGCGCGCATCATGCGCATCAGCTTCTCGGGCGAACGCAGCTACGAGGTCAACGTGCCGGCGGCCGACGGCCAGCGCGTGTGGGAGGCGATCCACGCGGCCGGCAGCCCGTTCGGCATCACGCCCTACGGCACCGAGACGATGCACGTGCTGCGCGCCGAGAAGGGCTACATCATCGTCGGCCAGGACACCGACGGCTCGGTGACGCCGATCGACCTGGGCATGGGCGGCATGGTGGCCAAGACCAAGGACTGCCTCGGCAAGCGCTCGCTGGCCCGCAGCGACACCGCGCGGGAGGGCCGCAAGCAGTTCGTCGGCCTCCTCACGGACGACCCGCAGCTCGTGCTGGATGAAGGCGCGCAGGTCCTCGACGAGCCGGCGCAGCGCATTCCGGCCCGCATGGCCGGGCACGTCACCTCCAGCTATGCCAGTCCCACGCTGGGCCGCTCGATCGCGCTCGCCATGGTGCGCGGCGGCGCGCAGCGCATCGGGCAGCGCGTGCACGTGAGCATGCGCGGCGGCCGCACCGCGACCGCCACCGTCGCCAGCCCCGTCTTCCTCGACCCCCACTCGGAGCGCCAGAATGCCTGAAGTCCTCGAACGCAAGCCCGCTGCCGGCACCCTGCCGGCCACCTCGCTGTCTCCCGCGCCGAAGTCCCTGATCGCGGGCTGGCGGGAGGGCCTCGCCATCGTCAACCTGCGCGGCCCCGCCGACGATGCGCCCTGGCGCCAGGGCGTCGAACGCACGCTCGGCGTCGCGCTGCCCGACAAGCCGGGCAGCACCGAAGGCGCCGCCGTGCGCGTCGTCTGGGCCGGCCCGGACGACTGGTTCGTGATCGGGCCCAAGGGCCAGGCGCAGGTGCTGACCGAGCGCCTGCGGCAGGCCGTCGCGGGCTCGCACCATGCGGTGACCGACGTCAGCAGCGGCTACACGGTGCTGCACCTGGCCGGCGCCCCGGCGCGCCACGTGCTGGCCCAGGGCTGTCCGCTGGACCTGCATCCGCGCGTGTTCGGGCGCGGCGACTGTGCCGGTTCGCAGTTCTTCAAGGCCTCGGTGTGGCTGTGGCAGGCCGACGATGGCCCGACCTACGAAGTCCTCGTGCGCCGCAGCTTCATGGGCTACGTGTGGCTGATGATCGAGCGTGCCAGCGCGGAGTGCGGGCTGGTGACGAGGCGCTTCGCGTGAATACGACGCAGCGCCATGCGCGGGCCGCCGTGCCCGCGCGCGTGCCGGACGAAAGGACCTGCGATGGACGCCAGCCGGCTTGACGAAGGGCGCTTCTGCCTGACCCTGGCCTGCCGCAGCGCCCGCGGCCAGGTGGCAACGGTGACGGCGCTGCTGGAGCGGCACGGGGCCTATGTCGAGGAGTTCGCGGTGTTCGACGACGTGCCGAGCGAACGCTTCTACGTGCGCACGGTGTTTCGCCTGCCGGCCGCGACGCGGCAGGACCTCGCGGCGCTGCGTGCGGCCTATGCCAAGGTGCTGGCGGGCTTCGCCGATGCCGAGGGCGCCATCCACGACACGCGGCGGCCGGCGAGGGTGCTGATCATGGTGTCCAGGGCGGACCACTGCCTGCACGAGCTGCTGGCGCAGCGCCGGCGCGGCGAGCTGCCCATGGAGGTGGTCGCCGTGGTGTCCAACCACGCCGACCTGGAACCGATCGCGAAGGCCGAAGGCCTGCCGTTCCACCACTTCCCGATCGCGCCCGAGACGAAGGCGCAGCAGGAGGCGCAGGTGCTGCGCTGCATCCGCGAGTCCGGCGCCGAGCTGGTGGTGCTGGCGCGCTACATGCAGGTGCTGTCGGAAGACCTGTGCCGGCAACTGGCGGGACGCGTCGTCAACATCCATCATTCCTTCCTGCCGGGATTCAAGGGCGCACGTCCGTACGAGCAGGCCCATGCCCGCGGCGTGAAGCTGATCGGCGCCACGGCGCATTTCGCCACCACCGACCTGGACGAGGGGCCCATCATCGAGCAGGCCCTGGAACGGGTCGACCACGCCTTCAGCCCGCAGCAGTTGCTGAGCGCCGGCCGGCACGTCGAGTGCCTGGTGCTCGGGCGGGCGCTGCGCTACCTGCTCGAACACCGGGTTTTCATCAACGGCCTGCGGACGGTGGTGTTGCGATGAGGCCTGGCCGTGCCAGAAGTTGGCGCCCTTTGGTAAAATGCCATTGGATGCCATTTCTGGCATAATCAGTTCATCCAGGAGCCCGCATGATTGCCGAACTGCCCAAGCTCGAGGACCTGCCGCGCCAGACCGCCTCGGACGTGAAGAACAAGTGGCGGGAAGTCGTGCGCGAAGTCCGCGCAGCCGGGAGCGTGGCGATCACCAGCCATTCTTCGGTGGAAGTGGTGCTGGTGGACGCCGATGCCTATCGGGAACTGGCGGCGAGCGCCGCGGCGTTCAGGGAGCGGGAGACCCTGATCCTCGACCAGCTGTCGGCGCAGTTCAAGGAACGCCTGGCCAGCTTGCAGGTCCCCGATGCCGGCGCCAGGGCGGCGGCCGTGTTCCAGCGCCGGGGCAAGCTGTCCAACCGGCCGAAGGCTGGCACGTTCTAGGTGCGCCCCTTCGTCCTCGTTCTTGCCGGCGTCAACGGAGCCGGCAAGAGTTCGGTCCTGAGCGCGCTCCTGGCGGACCAGGGGCTCGACTGGTTCAACCCCGACCGCTACGCCGCCGCGCTGGCGCGCGGCCTGGGGCTCGGCCTGCAGGAGGCGAACGGCCAGGCGTGGCAGCACGGCAAGTCGCTGCTGGAACACGCACTCGCCAACGGGCGCAATTTCGCTTTCGAGACGACCCTGGGCGGCAACACGATCACGCGCCTGCTGCGCCAGGCAGCGAAGACGCACGACGTGCTGATGCTCTATTGCGGCCTGGCGTCGCCCGAGCTCCACATCGCGCGGGTCGCCCAGCGCGTCGCCCACCGGGGCCACCCCATCCCGGAGGAGAAGATCCGCGAGCGCTGGAACACCTCGCGGGCCAACCTCGTGCAACTGCTGCCCGTGCTCTCGCGCCTGCAGGTGTTCGACAACAGCCGGTCGGTCGCACCCGGCCAGGACATCCCGGATCCCACCCTCGTGCTCGATCTGGACGGCGGGCGCATCGTCTTTCCCGATGTCCTGTCGCCCGGGATGCTCGCCGCGGTTCCCGAGTGGGCGCAGCCGATCCTGGAAGCGGCGATCCAGCAGCAGTGAAGCCGCGCAGACGGGGCAGGCAAGGCACGCGGTTACGATCACGCCGATGCAAGTGCACTGCCGCCGGATCCGGTCGAACACGCTGGCGTGGCTCGCCGGACTGCTCGCCGCGACGTGCCTCGTGGCCGGCGCAGCAACGCCGGTCCCGGTCCCGGTCGCGATGGGCGACTACGAGCTGACGACCGAGACCGTGCTGCCGCACCTCGAGGAGGCGCTGCGCTACGCCACGACGCGCACGCGCCAATGCCTGCGCGAGCCCGACGCCACGAGCCTCTTCCCGCTGCTGCAGCACCAGGCTTTCACCGGGTGCACCCTGGTTCCCGATGCGCAGGCCCGGAACACGCTGCGCTTCACCCTGCAATGCCGCAACCCCGA
The DNA here is from genome assembly GCF_037890035.1 of Ramlibacter sp. AN1133. Classification (NCBI taxonomy): domain Bacteria; kingdom Pseudomonadati; phylum Pseudomonadota; class Betaproteobacteria; order Burkholderiales; family Comamonadaceae; genus Ramlibacter; species Ramlibacter sp. AN1133. The sequence goes on along the minus strand of NZ_JBBKTQ010000008.1, from coordinate 189,455 downwards.
GGCCGCCAGCGGGTCGGCGGCGTTCGAAGTCGAGGCGAACTCGGTGGCGGCGGTGCTGGAGATCAAGATGGGCGGCAAGAACATGACCCTGTCGCAAAGGCTGCACGGGCGGCGCGTCGGTGCCTGTGCCGCCTCCGGCGCGAGGTGAGGGGAGGGTGGGGCGCCTCGCCGTGCCCCGCTCGATGGCGCGGCGTGCTTGCGCGTCACACTACGTATTCGGGGTGCTCGTGGCGGATCTGCTCGATCTGCCCCAGCGTGCCCGACAGGTGCTCCCGCACCCGCTCGCGTGCTTCCTCCGCGTTGCCTGAAGCGATCGCTTCGACGATCTTCCTGTGGTCGCGCACCACCGCCTTCGCCTTGCCCGCCGTGGGCAGGTGCAGCCGGCGCAGGCGATCCACGTGGCCGCTGCGACGCCGCACCAGGTCGAACAGGTCCGGCACGCCGGCCGCGACGTACATGAGCCGGTGGAATTCGCGGTCCGCGGCGATGAACTTGTCGTAGTCGCCCGCCGCGGCGAGGGCCGACTGGATGTCCACCTGCGCACGCAGTTGCGCGACCAGCAGCTCCGATGGATGGGTCGCCAGCGTGCCCGCCACCTCCAGCTCGATCGCCCGGCGCAGGAAGTGCGCCTGCAGCGCCTGCGCGAGGTCGATGCGGCTCACCACCGTGGCGTGCTGCGGGAAGATGTCGACGAGGCCTTCCTCGCTCAGCTTGATCAGCGCATCGCGCACCGGCGTCTGGCTCACGCCGAACATGTCGGCCAGTTCCGTGCGCGCCAGCACGGCGCCGGGCGCCAGTTCCAGGGCCAGGATCTTCTCGCGCAGGCTGTCGAACACCTGCGGCGCGGCCTGCCGCCTGGGATCCAGCGACTTCGGCTTGCGGGTATGGGTCGAGGCGCGCAGGGCTGTCGGCATGCGCCGATTCTACGGGGTCGCGCTGCATTGACGCACTAATATATTTGTGTTTCACTGCTGCCGTCGCGGCGCCCGCCGCACCGAACCCCGTCCCCGAGGAGACCCGCCCATGAAGCGCCGCCAGGCACTCACCTGCATCGCCGCGTCCATCGCCGCACCCGCCTTTGCGCAGGGCAGCGAATGGCCCGCCGCCAAGCCGATCACCTATGTCGTGCCCTTCACGCCGGGCGGATCGACCGACGTGGTCGGCCGCACCGTCGCCGAGAAGCTGGCCGCGGCGCTCAAGCAGTCGGTGGTGATCGACAACAGGCCGGGGCAGGGCGGCGGCATCGGCGCGTCGTACGTGGCCAAGGCGCCGGCGGACGGCTACACGCTGTTCGGCGGCACGATCAGCACGCATGCGATCAACGCCAGCCTGTACAAGAACCTGTCGTACGACCCGGTGAAGGACTTCGAGCCGGTGGCGCTGGTCGCCTTCCTGCCCAACGTGCTGCTGGTCGACCCGAACCTGGGCGTGAACAACGTCCAGGACCTGATCGCGCTGCTCAAGCGCGAGCCGAACCGGCGCACCTTCGCGTCCTCGGGCAACGGCACCTCGACGCACCTCGCGGGCGAGATGTTCGCCGACCTGATCGGCGTGCCGCTCACGCACGTGCCGTACAAGGGCACGCCGCCGGCGATGGTGGACGTGGCCGCGGGCCAGGTCACCTTCATGTTCGACCAGATGACGGCGGCCCTGCCGCTGCTGCAGGGCGGCAAGCTCAAGCTGCTGGCCGTGACCACGGGCAAGCGCATGGCGCTGTCGCCGAACACGCCGACGATGATCGAGTCCGGCGTTCCGGGCTTCGAGATGTCCTCGTGGCAGGCGATCTACGCGCCCAAGGGCACGCCCAGGCCCATCGTGCAGCGCCTGTCGCAGGAGATCGCCAGGGCGCTGAAGCAGCCGGACGTGCAGGACAAGCTGGGCCGGCAGATGGGCATGGAGATCGTCGCCGGCGGGCCCGAGGAACTCGCCGCGCTCATGGCCCGGGAGATTCCGCGCTGGGCCGCCCTGGTCAGGAAGTCGGGCGCGAGCGCGAACTGAAGGCCGCCGCATGAGCCGCGACATCCGCATCTCCCACGTCCGCATCACGCCCGTCGCCTTCCGCGACGGCCCGCTGCTCAATGCCGCCGGCATCCACGAACCGTGGGCGCTGCGGGCGATCCTCGAGGTGGAGACTTCCGACGGCCGCATCGGCCTGGCCGAAACCTACGGCGATGCGCCCATGCTCGCCGTGCTGGAGCAGGCGCGGCCGCACGTCGTGGGGCTCTCCCCGTTCGCGCTGAACTTGATGGAGGAGCGGCTGAAGGCTGCGATCCGCCCCGTGCCCGGCGCCGTGGAATACACGCTGGCCCCCGGCTCGCATGCCGCCAAGAACGCCGCCAAGGCGATCAGCGCCTTCGAAGTGGCGATGCTCGACCTGCAGGGGCAGGCCGTCGGCGCGCCGGTGGTCGACCTCCTGGGCGGCGCGGTGCGCTCCGAGGTGGCTTACAGCGCCTACCTGTTCTTCAAGTACGCCGAGCACCATGGCCGCCCCTACGAGCCGGACGCCTGGGGCGAAGGCATCAGCCCGCAGCAGGTCGTGGCGCAGGCCCGACGCATGATCGCCCTCTACGGCTTCCAGAGCATCAAGCTCAAGGGCGGCGTGTTCGAGCCGCGGCACGAGATCGCGTGCATCCGCGCGTTGAGCGAGGCGTTCCGCGGCATGCCGCTGCGCCTGGACCCGAACGCGAACTGGTCGGTCGCCACGAGCAAGCGCGCCGCCGAGGAACTGGACGACCTGCTGGAGTACTACGAGGACCCGTGCCCGGGCCTGGACGGCATGGCCGAACTGGCGCGCCACACGCGGCTGCCGCTGGCCACCAACATGGTGGTGACGACCATGGAGGAATTCCGCCGGAACGTGGAGAAGAAGGCCGTCAAGGTGATCCTGTCGGACCACCACTACTGGGGCGGCCTGCGCGCCACCCGGCAGCTCGCGCGCATGTGCGCGCTGTGGGAGCTGGGGATGTCCATGCACTCCAACTCGCACCTGGGCATCAGCCTGGTGGCGATGACGCACGTGGCGGCGGCGATCCCCAACCTCTCCTACGCCTGCGACACGCACTACCCGTGGCAGGACGAGGACATCGTGCGCGGCGGTCGCATCGCCTTCAAGGATGGCGCGGTGGCCGTGCCGACGCGGCCGGGCCTGGGCGTCGAACTCGATCGCCAAGCGCTGGCGAAGCTGCACGATCAGTACCTCGCCTGCGGCATCCGCAACCGCGACGACCGCCGGCAGATGCAGAAATACGATCCGTCGTTCACCGGCGCGACGCCGCGCTACTGAGCCAGAGAACCCGAGGAGATCTTCGATGCAGCAATCCATTGCCCTTTCGCGCCGCGGCATCGCCGGCCTGGCGCTCGCGGCCGGCGCCCTCGCACTGGCCGCCGGCGCGCATGCGCAAGCCTGGCCCGCCAAGCCCGTGACCATCGTCGTGCCCTTCGCCCCGGGTGGGGGCACCGACATCGGCACGCGGATCGTGGCGCAGAAGCTCTCGCAGCTCTGGGGCCAGTCGGTGCTGGTGGACAACCGCGCCGGGGCCGGCGGCAACGTCGGGCTCGATGTGGTCGCGCGCGCGAAGCCGGACGGCTACACGCTGCTGACGGGCAACGTGGGCACGCAGTCCATCAATCCCACGCTGTACAAGAAGCTCAGCTACAACCCCGATGCGGCCTTCACGCCGATCGGACTGCTCGCCGAACTGCCCTTCGTGCTCGCGGCCACCAATTCGCTGCCGGCGAAGAACGTGCGCGAACTCGTGGCCATGGCCAAGGCCTCGCCGGACAAGTTCACCTACGCGAGCTCGGGCAACGGCGGCTCTCCGCACCTGTCGGCGGAGACTTTCAAGATCGCCACCGGCACCAGGATCCTGCACGTGCCCTACAAGGGCGGCGGCGCCGCGATGACGGACCTGATGGCCGGCAACGTGCACCTGCTGTTCGCCTCCGTGCTGGAGCTGTCCGGCCACATCAAGGCCGGCAAGCTCAAGGCGCTGGCCATCGCCAGCAGGCAGCGCGTGGCCGCGCTGCCGGACGTGCCGACGCTGGAGGAAAGCGGCGTGAGCGGCGCCGAATCGGGCTCGTGGCTCGGCCTGCTCGCGCCCGCGGGCACGCCCGCCGCCATCGTGGAGAAGGTCTCGCACGACCTGCAGCAGGTGCTGGCGCTGCCCGAAGTGCAGCAGCAATTGCTGGCGCAGGGGGCGGTGGCGAAGGGCGGCACGCCGGCGGAGTTCGCCGGCCTGATCGCCGCCGACCGCAGGCGCTACGCGCGGATCATCGTCGAGAACAACCTGTCGGCGGACTGAAGGCGCGGCGGCCTCAGCGCCGCTTGCGCAGCAGGTGCACGAAGTCCTCGCCGGCGACGTCCTGCGACACCAGTTCGAGGCTCACGTCGTACTTGGCCAGCGCCTGGAATTCGGCGAGCGAGCCGTGATAGGCGGTGGTCACGCGCAATTCCTCGCCGGGCCGCATGCCACGCAAGGCGCGGTGGGCTTCCAGCAGCGGCAGCGGCGCCGAGAGGGCGCGCGCGTCGATCTCGCGCACGCCGGCCACGCCCGGCGGTGGAACGGGGGCCGTGGTGGGCTGGGGGGCTTCTTGCGGCAGTGCGCCGAAACCCGACACGAATTCGCGTTCGCCGTGGCTGAGTCTGGACATGCCTGCCTTCCTGATGCTCGACTTTACCGCCATCTTCCGGGCGGGCGTGGTCTCCTGCGCGCCGGGGTGACTGCTTTTCGCGACAGTCGCGGCGCCGCGCTTTTGTCCGACAAGGCCCGGCCGCGCGGTTCGACAACAATCCTGCCGCGGCGAAACCGCATTTACGGGAGAAGACCAATGAAGAAGAGCCCAGCCCACGTTCCCCGCACCGCGGCCGCCGCGGTGCTCCTGCTGCTCGCGGCCCAAGCCGCGCAGGCGCAGACAGCGGGCGGTACCAACGCGGGTCCCACGGTGCGTGGCGACCGCCAGACCTCGATCACGACGCAAGTCCAGCGCAACGTGCCGCGCGCGCAGCGCAGCGACCCGACCAGCCGCTTCCGGCCGGCGGATCCCCTGGGCGGCGACGACAAGCCCGACGTGCTGCTGGACATCCCCAACCTGTCGGTCGACGAGATCAAGCTGGACGTGCAGAACCTGCAGGCGCACGTCTCGCTCGATGCGCGGGTCGCCAACCTGGTGAAGATCACCGCGGGCGTGGATGCGAGCATCGACAAGGTCAACCTCGACATCAAGGGCGTGAAGGCCAGCGTGCTGCTGATCGTGCGGCTGGAGAACGTGCGCGAGATCGTGACGAAGACGCTCGACACGCTGGACAAGAACCCGCAGCTCGTCGAGCGGCTGCTGCAGACCGTGGACAACACGGTGGGCACGGTGGGCGGTGTCGCCAACACGGCGCTGCAGCCGGGCGGCGTGATCTCGCAGACCGTCAACACACTGGGCCAGACCGTCACGCGCACCGTGGATACGGCCGGCAACCTGCTGGAGCGGACCGTCGACCAGGCCGGCAACGTCCTGTCCTCGCGCACCGTGGGGCGGGCGCTGGACCTGCCCGTGCTGCGCGAGACCACCAACACCGCCGGCCAGGTGGTGCGCCAGGTGCGAGACGCGAGCGGCACGGTGCTGGAGCTGACGCTCGACCGCGCCGGCCAGGTGGTGAGTTCACGGGTGCTGAGCCAGGCCGGGGCCGGTGGGGCCACCGCGCCCGCGCGGCCGGGCACGGTCGCGCCCGCGCCGGCGCGCTAGCACGGCATCCGCACGCGCGGCCGCACGGAGTTCGAGCGGCCGCGCAGTGCGTGGCAGGCCTCCGGCGAGGCGAGCCGCGCGCGACCTATGCCGGCGCTGATCCAGCACTCCTCCGATTGCGCGGGCAAGAACCTACTGTTTCCTGGTGAAGGAATTCCAGCCGAGTTGCCGTGCTCTCTTCAAGAATCCGCCGTGCAGTTCAACGTGGCACTTTCGACAGCGGAGGAATCATGGCGGGTGGCGCAAATCGGTGGAGAGTGGCAGCCCTGTGCCTGGGGCTCGTCCTCGGGCTTGCGGGGTGTGGCGGTGGAGGGGGTGGAGGCGCGGAGCCCACCGGCGTTCCCGCGGCTGGCGGCGGGACACAGCCGCCAGCCAGCACGCCGCAGGTGTCGCTGACCATGCTTTCGCCGCCCCTTCGCGACGTGACGTACGAAGGGCTTCCGGCACACCAGAAGCGCGTGGAGATCGGGTATGCCGGCGATGTGGCTGCCCTGACGGGCCGCGTGGTCTACGTGAAGCTCGTCCAGCCGGACTCCGTTTACCTGTTCGACTCCATCGTCCAGCCTGGCGCGGGACAGTCGGTGCTCTTCACCCTGGCCGGCAATGCGTTGCACACCTTCGCCGCCGGGCATGCGACGGGCACGCTGCAGTTATTCGTCTGCGTGGACACCCCCGACTGCGCCACTCCGTTGGGCAATTCGCCGCTGCGGCTGGAGTACGACATCGAAGTCCTGGCGGGTTTGGCCTTCTCCGCGAATTCCCTGGAACAGACCACGAATTTCGGTGCCGCGGTGCCGGCCAGCGAGCTGGCGGTGACGCTGCCTTCGGGAGCGTCGGACTGGTTCTACACCCCCATCTCCACGCCGGCGGATGCGCTCCAGGCTTCCGTGTTCCTCGTTCCATCGTGGATGCATCGCAGCGGAAACACCATCACCTTCGCGCCTCCGGCGGACCTCGTGCCCGGCGTCTACGCTCAGGAGTTCCAGTTCACGACGGTGGTGCCCGACCCGGTATTCCCCTCGCAGCCGCAGCAGCTCGTGCGAAGACTGCTGGTCAGGCATACCGTGGTGGCAACGGGCATCTATGTGGCCACGCCCGCGTCGGTCGAGATCACCCAGTCGCTGAGTGCCAATCCGGCCGGTCTGCCGACGCCGACCCTCGTCAGCCAGGTGGGGGGAAGGTTTCACCGGCTGGGCGTGCGCAGTGACTCCCATCCCCCCGCGGCCGAGGGCCATCCGCTGCTGGCCACCTGGCTGGTGGAAGGGCAGGATGCGAACGCCAGCCGGCCGAGTTACGAGATCCATTACTGCGGTCTTGACGAGTTGGCGTCGCGCATCTGCCTGCCGGAAGGCACTTACCGTGGGGTCCAGCTCATGCGTCACATAGCGCCGAACGGAACGGAGACGGATTTCGAAATTCCCATCGCGTTCACGGTGACACCGTAGCAACTGCGCAGGGGACATCAGGCGCGTGCCATGCGCGCCTTCCTCTCGCCAGGACCTTCCTGCTTGTCCGCGGTCCGCGCCTGCGGCGCGTTGCGTCCGTACCTGATGCGCATCACCAGCACCGGGATGGCCAGCATCAGCGTCGTCGAGTTCGCGATCATCATCGGCACTTCGCCGAGCACGATGCCGTAGGCCAGCCACACGGCCACGCCGAGTGTGAAGAGGGTGTACATCTTCACGGAGATGCCGCTCACGTCCTTGGTGCGGAAGGTGCGCCAGGCCTGCGGCACGAAGGAAACGGTGGTCAGGGTGGCGGCGAGGTAGCCGAGTGCGTCGGAGACTTGCATGCCGCCATTGGAGCGCGGCCTTGCGTGGCGCCCGATAGGTGCCGCGAGCGAGTGCCTGTCAGCCGGACGCTGATGGCTCGGCTGTTCGACCGGTCGACGCAACATCCGCAGCGCACGCTCACAGGGGCAGGAGAATTTCCACCCGTCCTGCGCTGCGCAGCCGTTCCGCCTCCTTCTCGATGGCGGCATTGGCCTTGCGCTGCTCCAGGAAAGCCCGGATGCGCGCGCGCGCCTGGTCTTCCGTCACGATCACCTCGGGGTCGATCCCTTCGACCTTGAGGATGTGGAAGCCCTCGGGCGTGCTCACGAGCGGGGAAATCTGCCCCGCCGCCAGTGCAAAGGCGGCGTCTTCCACCGGCCTGGCCACCTGGCCCCTGGCGAAGGGCTCCATCGTGCCGCCCCACTGCCGGGTCGGCGCCTCGGACTGCGTTCGCGCGAGCTGTTCGAAGTCTTCGCCCGCGCGTGCCGCCTCGAGCAGGCGCTCGGCGCGGCTGCGGCTTGCCGCGCGCGCCTCGTCGCTCGCGCCTGCGGCCACCTTGATGAAGATCTGGCGCGCCCGGACCTGCTGCGGACGCCTGAACTTCTCCGGGTTGTCCACGAAGAAGCGGTGCACTTCCTCGTCGCTGACGGCGGCCCCCTTCACCCCCACGCTGTTGGCGTACTTGGTGCCCGAAACCTGTTTCCTGACCAGCAGCCGGTAGGTCTCGGGCGTGTAGCCCTCCACCAGGAGGCGCCGCTCGAACGCCTCCTTGCTCTTGAACTGCCCCTGGGTGGACTGCAAGGCCTGCTCGACCTCCTGGGGGCTGGCCACGGTGCCGGCGACCTGTGCCTGCTGCCAGAACAATTCCTGCGCGATCAAGCGGTCCAGCACGGCCCGCTTCATCTCCTTGAGCCGATTCGGATTCCTGATCTGCAGCAGGTTGAGCTTGCGCTGCCTGAGATCCTCGTCGAAGCTGCGTTCGAGTTGCTCCTGCGAGATCCCGGTGCCGTTGACGCGCGCGGCCAGGATGGCTTGCGCCTGTGCCAGCGTCAGTGCCAGTGCGACCGGCAGCATCAACATGGAAGTGATGAGTCTTCGCATCGTTCGCGTCCCGTTCACGGCAGGGACAGGAAACCGCCGACCTGGCGGAAGTTCCTGCCCTTGAGATCGACTGCCACGACGTAACCGCCCAGCGCACCGATCCGACGGCGGGCGTTGAAGCTCACGGCAGGCACCAGGCCGGGCTCGAAGCCCTGTACGGACTCCAGGGCCGCCACCAGTTTCTCGCGCGTGAGATCCCGGCCCACCTGCTTGAGCGTCTCGACCAGCAGCACGGCGCTGCTGTAGGCGGGGACCTGGCTCGTCTGGTGGCCGCGCGCCAGTGCGCCGCCCTTGAACAGGCCCGCATAGCGGCGCAATGCTTCGGGCTTCTGGTCGGCGGGAACCGTCGGATAGGCCAGCAGGATGCGGCCGTCCAGGGCGGCCGGCAGGTCCAGCACCGCGCGCGGCGCGAGCGGCCCGGGCAGCAGCAGGAAAGGCGCGCGCCCCCCGTCGGCCAGTCGCCGGGCCAGCGCGGCGACATCGACGCCCGGCCCGAGCAGGAACACGGCTTCGGCACCGCGCGTCCGCAGCGCTCCGGCCAGTGCGTCGGCGTCCGATGCACCCGGCGCGAAGGCCATGCGTTCGAGCCTGCTCCAGCCCTGCGTGCGCAGTTGCTGCTCCACCGCTTCCGCCAGGGCCGCGCCGCCCGCGCCCTGCGGGTGCAGCAGCACGGCCGGCATGGACCGCATCTTCGGCTCGCGGCCCAGGTGCAGGGCCAGCACCTCGGCCAGTTCCCCGACACCGGACAGGAGATGAAACACCTGCTGGTTGGTGGTCCGGGGGTCGTCGCCGAACAGTGACAGCGGACCCAGGACCGGGATCCTGGCTTCGTTGGCCAGCCGGTCGAGTTCGTCCTCGATCCCGGCCGCGAACGGAGAAAGCAGGGCGAACACGTCGCCTTGCGCCACCAGCTGGCGCAGCGCGCGCGTGGCGGCGCCGCGATCTTCGCCGGCGTATTCGGCACACACCAGTTCCAGCTTGCGGCCATGCACCCCGCCGCTGGCGTTGACTTCGTCCAGCTGCGCCTGCAGGATGCCCTTGACCGCCTGCCCCAGTTCCGCGAAGCGTCCCGTGCCCGGGACCAGCGTGCCCAGGCGCAAGGTGTCGCTGCCGACGCCTGGGTCGCGCTGCATCTCCAGCACTTTCAGGTAGGCCACCAGCGCCTTCCAGTCGCGGCCGCTCATGCTGAAGCGCGGCATGGATCCATCGAGCGGATTGCCGGCAGGGTCCACGCCGTCGAAGACGGCGCGCTTCAGCGAGGCCTCGTCGAAGGCGGGGTGGCGGCGGCCCGTCTCGTGTTCATGGCCGTAGGGCTTGGTCAGCTCCGACCAGGTGATGTCGACGGGACGAACGCCGCCTTCCGGGCGGCCGCGCCCGTCGGGCCCGTGGCAATTGCCGCAGCGCACCGCGGGGCCCGGCATCTGCTGCTGGCCCATGCCGATGCGCCCGGTGATCGCATCGCCGGAGGCACTCCTGCCTTCCAGGAAGAGAAGGCGGCCGGCTTGCTGCTCCGGCGTGAGCGCCGCTGCGGGATGCAGCGGCTGCGCCCATGCCGCGACGGAAACGGCGAGCATGGCAGCGACGCTGCACAGGCGGGACCAGAGGGCTGGACGCACTGCCTGGCCTCTCGTCACCGCGCACCCGGGGCCGGAGCCTTGCCGCTGGTGGCGATGATCCGCGCGGCTTCGGCGATGGCCTTGGGCGGCAGGTTGGCCAGCAACCTGCGCATGCGCTTGGCATCGACATCCATGATGTACAAGGCCGTGGAATGATCGCCGACGTCTTCCGGGAAGGCGCCCAGGCGCTTGAGGATCATGTGCACATCCTCCGTGCGCCCGGTCAGGAAGGTCCAGCCTGCGACGTCGGCGCCCTGCTTGTGCGCAAAGGCCTTGAGCGCCTGCGGGGTGTCGCGTGCCGGATCGCTGGTGAGCATGACGAAGAACACCTTCTTGCCGAAGGTGTCGCCCAGCTCCTCGCGGGCCTGCACCAGCTGCCGGGTGATCAGCGGGCAGGCCTCGGTGCAGCTCGTGTACCCCACGCTCAGCACCACGGTCCTGCCCTTGAGGACATCGGAGTAGAACCTGAGCTTCCTGCCGTCCTGGTTGGTCAGGTCGGCGTCGGTGAAGTAGGCGCGGGGGTCGCGCGTGCCGGTCGTGGCGGCCGGCTGGATGGCCGCGGCGACCGGCTTGCCGGCCGGGGGCTCGGTGTGCGCCGAGGCCGCAGGTGCCGCGAGGGTCGTGGCCAGGGCGGCCAGCAGCAGGAGGGTTCGCATCCGGGGCCGTCCTTCCTAGTGATGATGTGCGGCCGGCGGCGCATCGTGGCGCGCGGCCTGCAACTGGTCGAGGCGGGCCAGGATCTGGTCCGCGCCGGGGAAGCCGAACAGGCGTGTCCATTCGCCGCTGCGGGGATCGCCGACCAGCACCACCGCGGGATGGTCGGCGAAGTTGGGCGTGTACACGCCGAAGGCGTTCAGCACTTCATCCACGGCCTGCTTGCTGCCGCCGAGGAAACTCCAGCCGGGCCCGGCGTTGTACTGCGCCGCATACGCCTTCAGCCGCGCCGGGGTGTCGCGCAGCGGGTCGACCGTGACCGTGACCATGGACACGTCCCGGCCGACGCGCGCGCCGAGCCGCTGCTGCAGGTCGGCAAAGAGGGCCGTCAGGGGCGGGCACACGGTGGTGCAGGTGGTGTAGACGAACGTGATCAGCACCAGCCGGTCGCCCACCGTCTGCGACTTGAAGCGGGCCGTCCTGCCGTCCTGGTCGGTGAGGGCGGTGTCGGGAAGGTGGATGCGCACCGTGCTTGGCGCCCGGGCCGCCGCTTCATGCTGCAGGTGGCCGGCATGGTCGTGGGCCCTGGCGCCGCTCATGGCGGTGGCAAGCGCCAGTGCCGCGACCACGGCGAGTGCTCGTTGCATGGAGGTCTCTTTCATGATCAGCCTTTCCGGGCAACGGAGCTGGGCGCGCTCGCCGGCGGCGCCGCCATCAGCGTGAAGAACGGCAGCTTTCCGTATCCCAGCTTCATGGAGGGAACGCCGACGTAGACGTAATAGGCACCGGGCTGCGCCAGGTCCACCTGGGCCTCGTACACGCCGCCGCCGATCTCCTTGACCGGCACCTCGCTGCGGCCCCGGCCGGGCGCCAGGTAGTACAGGACGCGCGCGTCCTTGATGCCGGCCTTGGCAAGCCGCGTGGCGGGGTCGATCAGCTTGAAGCGCAGGGCGAGCGGGCCGCCGGCGGTCGTGTGGCGCGAGCGCTCGTCGAATTCCACCGCCAGCGGGTCGGTGGGTCTGGCGATCGAGGGATTGACCGTGGCCTGCACCGAGAAGCAGTGCAGCAGCTGCGGGCTCTCCAGCATGAACGCGACGTCGTACTTGCCGGCCACCGGCATCCGCACGCGCCCGGCGTAGACGCCGGGTTCCACTTCCTTCAGGCTGCGGTCCACCACGGTGACGGCGCGCGGATTCGAGCCGTAGACCCGGTAGTTGCTGGTGGGGGCATTCATCCCCTCCATGTAGTAGTAGGTCGTGCCGTCGGCCGGGTTGACCACGAACACGGTGCCCTCGTTGGCGGCCGCAGCCACGGAATCGGCGATCACCAGGTCGCCGGCCTGCCTGGGCGCCGACTCGCCGGCGGCAAAGCTCTGCACGGTGGCGGTCTTGCCCTTGCCCAGGGTGGAGAGGTTGATCATGCTGACACGTTCCGAACCGAGCGCGCGCACGAACGCGAAGGTCTTGCTGTACGTGAGCTGGTAGGGCTGGGCCGGGATGGCAACCTCCTGCACCAGCTCGTTGCTGGCGGTATCCAGCACGTGCACCCTGTTTTCCGCCGTGTTGACGACCAGCGCGAAACGCCCGTCCGGCGTGACCTTCAGCGGCCCCAGTCCGGGCTTGACCGCAACGCGGGCCGCCACGGCCAGCTTCTCGGTGTCGATCACGGTGACGACACCGTCCTTGCCGTCGGCCACGTAGAGGCGCCGCGACAGGGCGGAGTAGTCGAGCGACAGCGGCAGGCTGCCGGTCTTGAGGTCCTTGACCTTGCTGCGGCTGGCGACGTCGATCACGCTCACGGTGCCGTCGTTGCGGTTGGTGACGAAGGCGTACTTGCTGTCCGCCGTGAACGCGAACTCGTGGTGGCCTGCACCGGTGGCGATGAAGCCGGCGGGCTTGAGGCTGGCGGTATCGATCACCGTCGTGCCGCTGTCCTTGCCCTCCGCCGCGTTGTTGCCGACCCACAGGTAGCGCTGGTCCGGCTGCAGCACGATGCGCATCGGCTCCTTGCCGGCCGGCACGCTGCCCGTCACCTTGAAATTGTCGGTTTCGATCACCGCCACCTCGCCCGCCTTGGGCATGGTGACGAAGAGCCGGCGCGTGTTGTCGTGCCGGGCCCAGTCCGCGCCGGGCCGCTTCAGCACGGTGGTGGCGAAGGTGCTGGTCACGCCGGCCATGCTCACCAGCGGATCCACCACCGAGATGCTGGCGTCGTTGTTCATCAGGACCACGAAGTAGCTGTTGAGGTCCACCATCGGCCGCATGCCGACCACGCCCTTGAGATAGAGCGAGACCTTGTCCTTGCAGGACTTCTGCTCGCTGCCGGCGCGGCCCTGGATCACCTGCGCCATGTCCATCCAGGCGCCGGGCAGGAGGCCGCGGACCGGCTGGCCGCTGGCTTCGTCGCTGATGCGGAAGCGCACGTCGGCGATGTCGCCCTCCATCAGGTCTCGGGTCGCCTTTTCCACGGGCTTGGCCGAGAACTGCACCACCACGCCGTTGCGTTCGACACGGTGGTCGCTGCCGGCATCCGCCGGCGCGGCCGTTTCCGCCGCCGCGGCCAGTCGAACCACCAGGGCCAACAAGGCGACGAGCGCAAGTGCCTTGGGCAATCGCTGCAACTTCATCGAGAACTCCTCTGTGCTTGCGCGGGCAGATGGGCCCGCGAGATCCCGCCGGCGGCGTGCGCCGCCGGCGGGGTTCTGCTGCTTGCTCTGTTACTTCACGCGCATGACACCCCAGACGCCGCTCGCATTGCCGAACGAGGCCTGGTCGCGGATCAGGTAGTCACCGATCACGCCGTTGCCACCGCCTGCACTGGGCAGGAAGACGTCGAAGTGGCTGGAGGGCGTCCAGCTTTCCTGGCCGGAGGTGGCGAAGCCTTGCGGGTTCACGCCCAGGGCGCGGGAGCCGACCGACGTCATCAGGCAGGCGCCGGTCAGCGCGTTGCGGGCTTCGCCCGGGCAGATGTAGGGATCACGCTGCCACACGTGCCCGTGCAGCGCCAGGGTGGAGCCGCGGGTCGTGCCGTGCGGGTTGCTGATGTGCATCCGCGTCTGCTGGTTGCGATTCGCCTGGAACACCGGCGTCACCGGGTCGCCTCCCGCCAGCGTGTTGCTGTAGGCCAGCTCGGGGTTGGCGATGTCGCCATAGCACCCGGTCTGTCCTGCGGCGCAACGGCCGAACGGCGCCTGCGGCAGGATGCCGAAGCGGAACCACAGGGGCTCGATACCGTAGTTGAGCGACATGCCGCTGGCCTCCTGGCTGTCTTCGGGAATGCCCACGCCTTCGCCGTTCATGTGCTCGACGGGCGAGCCATCGCGGTAGTAGTGGGTGTTGCCCTTGGTCAGGACCAGGGAGAAGTCGCGGAACACGTTGGTGCCGGCCGTGACCGTCGCCTGCGCGCGGGTGCCCCGCGTGCCGGAGCCGTTCTGGTGGTCGAACACCTGCGTGTTCTCGACCCAGGTCGAGCCTTGCGGGTGGACGACCATCGCGCCGACGAGCGACTTGGCACCCTGCTTCATGACATCCGCAGGCTGCAGGTTGAAGCCGCCGAACTCCACCGGCGTCGGCGTGACGTCGACCGCGCCGTTGAGCGGCTTGCCATCGAGGTCGCCCACGTACCACTGGTAGACCGTGCCGCCGCCAGAGGGCGCCGCGAGCTGCCCCCGCACGGGGTTCGCACCGACCACCCGGCCGTCGTCCTTGGTCACGTCCAGCGCCACCAGTTGCGGGTGGATGCCGACATAGCTCGAGGGACGGATCAGGTTGCTGTTGAACGTGGTCGAACCCTGGGTACCGAAGCGGTCGCGCTTGACCACGCCCTGCAGCGTGCTGTAGGTGGCCAGGTCCGGCGCCAGGGCAGGCACCCTGTTTTCCAGCTGGACCTGCACGCAGTCGCCTGCCGCGGCACGGATCACCACCGGCTCGAGCGGAACGCCGGGCTTGAGCTTGCCCCGGCCCGCCGCGGGACCCGTGGTGACGATGTCGTCCCGGTTCACGAACAGGATCGCGGTCGGATCGTGCAGCGGGCCCTGGTGCGTCAGGTTGACCGCCGCGCCGTTCTCGTTGACGAAACTGCCCGTGACCGTGGTGGTGCGGTGGTTGTACACCAGCGTGCCTCCGGCAGGATTGAGCGGCGCGCCCACGTGCATGGTGGCCACGTCGCCTGCCGGGGCGACGGTGACGCCCAGCGGGTTGTCCAGCAGGTCATTGGCAAGAACCGCGCTGATGAAGTACGAGCGGATCGGCGCGCCCTTCGGGCAGACCCCGTTGAAGGCCTGCTTGCTGGCGAAGGTGACCGGCCCGGTGTTGGGGCCCGGCATCTTGAAGAGGTCCGCGCGCTGCTGGTCATAGCTGCGCATGATCCCCCACATGCCGCTCCACCAGCCGTCGGCGCCGGAGTCCATGGAGTACGCGTAATCCGCCAGCGGGCCGCGGTTGGCGTCGACCGGCAGGATGGGGCTCCTCAGCGTGAACTGCTCCGAGATGCCCGCCGCCTGCGCGTTGCGCCAGCCGGAGTTGGGCGCGGTGCCATGGCCCGAACCGCCCTGCAGCCACTTGACGCCGTGGATGGTGGCGTTGTGCTCTTCCTCATGGGCGCCGGCCTGCATCTTCACCCGCACGACGTCACCCTGGTAGGTGCGCATCATGGGCGTGAACGGATCCCCGCCGGTGAACCCGGCCGCGTTGATGTGCGGCGGGAACTTCGTGCCGTTGATGACGGTGTTGCCGTCCGGCATGACGTTCAGTTGCGGGATCGCGCGGTCGGTCCGCGACTGCATCGCGAAGGCGAGGTCGCCTGGCAGGCCGTCGGCCTGCATGCCGGGCTTGCCGTCCGGCCCGATCTTGTTCGGGTCGAACACGCGCGCGGCGATCGGCTCCATGCGGTAGTTCACCACCAGCACGCCCGGGTCCTGCACGTCGATCGCCTGCGGGCAGGGTCGCGACGGACAGAAGTTGTTGAGCGGGTTGTTGGCGGTGTTCGCCACTTCGAGCACCAGGTCCGGGAAGACCGGGGTGATCTGCTGGCGCGCCGGCGGGTTGATGGCAAAGCGGAACGCATTGCCCGTGGTGCCGTCGAACTGCGGATTGCCGGCGTTCGCGACCACCGGATCCAGCCCCGGGCCGGTGCCCACCAGCGGCAGGCCGTCCTGGCCAGCGCCGGCGTAGACGCCAGCTTCGTAGGCGTGCTGGAAGTCGCTGAACTCGAAGTAGAACTCGCGGAACGGCGTCAGCGCCTCGCTCTTGACGGTGCTGCCGCCAGGCGCGGCCGTCGGCGTCAGGATGGCCGCCTGCCAGCTGGTCGGGCCGCCGTCGCTGAACTGGGTGCCGTCCGTGGTGGTGTCGGTGCGCGCGGGCGCGCCGCTCACCGGGTCGTAGCCCAGTTGCTGGCCGGTTTCGTTCATCACCCAGCGCGAGCCTGCGGGCTCGGCGAGCAATGTCGAATAGAGGCCGATCTGCTGGTGGGTCGACGGACCGTAGTGGTCGTGCGTGAACACGATGCCCAGGCCGCGGTCCACGCCCTCGGTGTTGACCACCGGGTCGGTGAACCAGCGTTCCATCGTCGTGCGCGCACCCCGCCACTCTTCCGCGAAGCGGCCGCCCAGTTGCCCGGCAACCTTGCCCCAGTACGGATGGTCCTTCGCCACCGGGCAGGCGCCGGTGCCGTCACGCGCGTCGCCCGCGTCGATGCCGGTGCAGGCGTTGAACTTGCGGATCGCCCGGATGCGCTCGCGGATCACGCTCGCGGCCATGGTGCCATCCTCGTAGTTCCAGCCGTTGGCGGCGCCGTCGGTGGTGGTCAGGTCCCACTTGGGCAGGTGGATGTGCTGGCCGATGATGTCGGTCGGCGTGCGCACCTGGTAGTCGTCGATCTCGTAGGCGCCCGGCACCAGGTTGCTGTGGTGGTAGACCGTGCAGTCGAAGGTGTTGGCGCGGAACACCAGCGGCTCCGGCGGCTTCGTCTTCGAGATGATCGGCGCCACGTCCTGCCACAGCGCGACGATGCGCTGCTGCGGATAGTGGTAGCCGGTCTTGCTCAGCACCGCGTCGAACTGCAGGTTGGTGCCCTTGTAGATGCGCGGCGCGTCCGAGTTGAAGATGCTCGAGCCGCGCGTGCTCATGCCGGTGAGCGTTTCGCCGGAGAAGAACGCCCCGATCACGCCGGGCTTGAGCACGGCCCCCTGGTCGTCGATGCAGGGGTTGTGGAAGGGCGCGCCCACCACCGGGCCACCGCCGCCGTTGGTGACGAAGTTCGCGGCCGTGGGAACGCCCGCGAGATCGAGCTTCTGCGTCGAGTGGTTGCGCGTGGCGTGGAAGGCCATCGCCAGCTGTTCCAGGTCCGTGCCTTCTTCCGGGTAGTACACCGGCACGGCGGTGTCGAACTCCTTGGAGAAGTCCAGCCGCGAGGTGACGGTGAGGGTGCTGGCGCCGGCGGCGTAGCCCTTCATCGAATGCCGCGGCAGGCCGCCGTCGAAGCCGTCAGCCTGGTCCGGCTGCAGTTGCGACCACAGCGGGTTGCCCGTGGCCTTGAGCGCCTGTGCCTGGGCCTTGCTCAGCATGTCGAGCGGCGGCGTGGGCGGGCGATGGCCGATGGTGGTTTCCATGCCGGCAACCCAGAACGGATAGCCCGGATTCTTCGTGCGGTCGACCACCTTCGCCAGCGAGCCCAACGGCTTGCCATTGAGCGGCGACAGCAGCGGGTTGGTCACCACGGTCACCTGCGCCGGCATGGGCGCGAGGCCCTTGCCCGGCAGCGGTACCACGGCCGGAATCGGCGTGCCCGCGACGATCTCGCCGTCCGGATAGGCGCGCGCGCCGGCTGCAGGCGTGGAGTCGCCCGTCGCCCAGCGCGTGGTGTGGTACGTCGTGCCCGAAGCGAGGAGCCGGGTGCCGGCGCTGAAGGCGTCGTTGTTGCGCCAGTGGTACCACATGCCCTGCGCGAAGTGCGGGTAGAAGTGGCAGTGGAAGATCGCGTCGCCGGCGGACTTGTTGCGGTTGCCCGAGCCGCCGAAGTTGATCTCGTACGTATAGCCTGCCCCCGGGCCGATGCCTTGCGCGTCCAGGTAGTTCGCGTTGTCGTCGTTGGGGTTGTACAGCCACTGGTGGTTGTGCAGGTGGAAGACGTGCTGTTCCTTGCCGATGTGCGTGTTGCGGAACTTCACGAAGTCGCCGATGTAGCTGTGGTGCACGTTGGCCGCGTCTTCCGCGCCGATCACGTAGTGGGCTTTCGGTCCCTGCGTGCCGGGGGGCGGGTTCTGGCCTGGCAGCAGGTTTTCCAGTCCGACGTTGGCCGGGATGTCGACCGTCAGCGCCGGGTCGTTCAGCGCGTGCGAGGTGAGGAAGAACTCCTCGTAGGCGCAGTCCGCGCAGTCGCTGGTGGGACCGACCCCCAGGCGGTTGGCGATGATCTCGGAGCCGATGCCCCCGGACCCGTAATTGATCATGAAGGCGTCCTTGACGCCCGCCAGCACGTAGCGGAACACCGGGTCGTCCTTGTAGAAGCCCGGGAAGGCCTGCCCGTTGGCGGTCTCGTCGTGGAACACCGAGGCGAAGTCGCGGAACGGCTCCAGCCGGTTGGGCACCGTGGGATTGCGCTTGCCGACCGACTCCAGCGGGTAGGTGCCGGGCGGGAAGCTGCCGTCGGCGTTGGGGCCGGCGATCACGGCATTGATTTCCGAATGCACGATCTCGCAGCTCGTCGTCGAGGCGCACTTCATCATGTTGAGGATCGGCAGGCCGCTCTTGCCCTCCGCCGCCCACGGCGTCCCTGCGGGGTACGTCGCTTCGTAGCGGATGCGGGGATGTCCGCCGGGCGTGAGTTCGGCAGCGCTCAGCACGCCGTCGCCGTTCACGTCCGCCGAGAGGCGCATTTCTTCCTCGAACACCTGGCCGCGGTAGATCCGGGCGCCGGCGGGCTCGACGATCAACTGGCCGAACAGGCCGTTGGACGAGTTGCCCTGGTTGCCGTCGGAGCCGACCACCGCACCGCCGCTGGTGACGTTGAACACGCCTTCCTTGCTGGCATACACCGTGTAGCTCTTGCTGGCACCCGGCGCCACCAGGCTGCTCAGGTTCGCGCCGGTGTCGCTGCCGTCATCGGCGATGCTGTTCACGAGTTCCACGCCGGATGCATGGAAGCCGACGAAGCGGCCCGTGACCTGTTCGTCGATGAACACCGTGTGCTGCTGCCCCGAGGGTTCGACCAGCGGCACGTTGTTCGGATTGGCCACCGCGGTCAGCAGGTTCTGCAGGTTGACCGTGAGGCAGTCGCCGACGCGCACGCGCAGGACCAGGGGCCGGTGGCGCTTGTCGGGTCGCAGGTCCAGCTGCCCCGGCGTGGCGGCGCCGCCCGCCGTCAGCGGCGACTGGCTGCTGGTGTTGATGACGTCGCGCCGCAGCGCGAACATCATGCCGTTGACGTTGCCGGCGCCGAGCCGGTTGTACATCAGGGGCTTGTCGATGGCGACGACGTTCGCCGTCACCTGCCGCTGGCAGGCGATCGCCGCCTGCGCACCGGGCGTCATCATCAGCGACGCGAGCCCGGCCAGGGCCAGCGCGCCAGCGGCTCGTGCCCAAGGTCGCAACCTTGGTGGACTGACCGCGGTGGACAGACGCCAGATTTCCTCATGCCGTTCAAACATGATCAACCTTTCGAAGGGGGTACTGCTGCGGACCCGGCGATGACTTCCGCCGGTAGGAAATGAGGAGATAAGCAGATCGCCTAGGCTGTCAGCCAGGCGGGTCTTCTTCCTCGATGCAGACTACGCATGCCACCGGTGCCTTGGACTCCGCGCACCTTCATGCCGCTTCGGACGAACTTCTGTTCCTGCGCGCGCTTTCATGCGGTCTCCTGGTGAACTCGCCGGCTCGTCTCCTGCACCGGGCGTGCCACCAGGGGTGAATGGGGCGGCAACCCGCATCGGCGTTCGATGACGGCACCTTAGGAGTAGGGGATGGGGCCGGAACGGGCGTGCGCAAAATTCCCCGTTCGTGGGGAACGCAAAAGGGGCTAGTCACCCAACAGTTTGCGAATCGTCGGTGCGCGTGTCGCCTTGTATCCCGTCACACTTGTTGCAGACGGCCTGGTGTTCACGCTGGGAGGAGCAAGGGGTGTGCCTGGCCTGCGGCACGAACCGCTGGCGCCGTGAAGGTGGCGGGTGGCGAGCGTGTCGCGGTCAGTCGCGTGCCGATGGCAGTTGCAGCTGCGCCTGCCGGCAGACCTGGACGCAGTCGCGGATGTGCTCTTCGCCGAGGTAGCGGATCGCGCCGTAGCCGATCAGGGCGGAGATCGCCTGGCCCGCGATCGGAACGTATTTGGTCGCCTGCTTCACCGTGAGGCGGCGGCCGGCCGCGGCCGCGGCGCGGATCACGAGGTCCCGGGTGATGAACTTGCCGATCACCATGGAGCCGACCACGCTCACGGCCTTTTCCACCTGCTCGCGCTTGCGCGAGGGCAGTGCCGCGATGTGCTCCGGCGTGAGGCCGAATTCCTCGTTGATGGCGGGGATCAGCTTCGACAGCAGGGCGGCGTCCACCAGCCAGTCGACGCCGGGGATGGGCACGGCGCTCGCCGCGGCGGCGACCAGCGCGCGGCGATTGAGCAGCTTGCGCGCGCGCTTCACCGCGGCGAGCATCGCCGGGTCACCCGCCGCGAGCTGGATGGAGCTCGCCATGGTCAGCCGGGCGCCGCCGCTTCGGCGGCCTCGATTTCGCCCGAGAGTTCGAGCCAGCGTTCTTCCAGCCCGGCCAGTTCGTCGGTGACGGCCTTCAGGCGCCGGCCCGCATCGGCGATCTCGCTCGGGGGCAAGCCAGCGGAGAGGCGCGATTCCAGTTCGCCCTTTTCGGTTTCCAGCGCCGCCATGCGCCGCTCGGCCTGGTCCAGCTCCTTCTTCAGGGGCTTCAGGCGCGTGGCGAGCTGCTGGCGCTGCAGCGCCTGCGCCTTGCGCTGCTCCTGCGGCGTGACGCGCTGTTCGCTGCCCGCCGCTGCGCTGGCTGCATTGCCGGCCGCGACCTGTTCGCGCACGCGCCGGGCTTCCTCCAGGAGGTACTTCTGGTAGTCGTCGAGGTCGCCGTCGAAGGGCGCGACGGCGCCGCGCCCGACGAGCCAGAACTCGTCGCAGACGGAGCGCAGCAACGCGCGGTCGTGGCTCACCAGCATCACCGTGCCTTCGAACTCGTTCAGCGCCACCGACAGCGCCTCGCGCGTGTTCAGGTCCAGGTGGTTGGTCGGCTCGTCCAGCAGCAGCAGGTTGGGGCGCTGCCACACGATCATCGCCAGCACCAGGCGCGCCTTCTCGCCGCCGCTCATGGTGCCCACGGACTGCTGCACCATGTCGCCGGTGAAGAGGAACTGGCCGAGGTAGTTGCGCAGGTCCTGCTCGCGGTCGGACTGGTTGGTGGCGGCGGCGAGCTCGCGCGCCAGGCGCACCATGTGTTCCAGCGGCGTGTCCTGCGGGCGCAGCACGTCGAGTTCCTGCTGCGCGAAGTAGCCGATGGACAGGCCCTTGCCTTCGGTGACGCGGCCGGCGAGCGGCGGCATCGTGCGCGCGATGGTCTTCACCAGCGTCGACTTGCCCTGGCCGTTGGCGCCGAGGATGCCGATACGCTGGCCGGCGAGGACGGAGCGGTTGACGTTGCGCAGGATCACCTTCTGCGCCGGGGGAGTGCCCCCACCCCCGCCCTCGCCCGGAGGGGGAGGGAGCAGATAGCCGAACACGCCGTCCTGGATCGCCAGCATCGGGTTCGGCAGGTTCTGCGGCTCCTTGAACTCGAAGGTGAACTCGGCGTCGGCGAGCACCGGCGCGATCTTCTCCATCCGCTCCAGCGCCTTGACGCGGCTCTGCGCCTGCCTGGCCTTGGTGGCCTTGGCCTTGAAGCGGTCGATGAACTTCTGCAGGTGCGCGATCCGGTCCTGCTGGCGGCTGTAGGCGGACTGCTGCTGTTCGAGCTGCTGCGCCCGCAGCAGCTCGAAGCCGCTGTAGTTGCTGCCGTAGCGCGTGAGCTGCTGCTTCTCGATGTGCAGCGTCACGCCCGTCACCGCGTCGAGGAATTCGCGGTCGTGGCTGATCACCACCAGCGTGCCGGCATAGCGCTGCAGCCAGCCCTCCAGCCAGACCAGGGCATCCAGGTCCAGGTGGTTGGTGGGTTCGTCGAGCAGCAGCAGGTCCGACGGGGCCATCAGCGCCCGGGCCAGCTGCAGGCGCATGCGCCAGCCGCCCGAGAAGCTGTTCACCGGGCGATCGAGTTCGTCGGGCCGGAAGCCCAGGCCCAGGATCAGCGACTGCGCGCGCGGCACGGCGTCGTGCGCTCCGGCGTCCGCGAGGTCCGAATGCGCATGCGCGATCCCCAGGCCGTCGCCGCTCGCTTCGGCCGCCGCCAGTTCCTCGCGCAGCGCCACGAGCCGGGTGTCGCCTCCCAGCACGAAGGCGGTGGCGGGCTCGTCGCTCTCGGGCATGTTCTGCGCGACCTGCGCCAGCCGCCACTGCGCGGGCACGGAGAAGTCGCCCGCGTCCTCGTGCAGGCTGCCATTGAGCAGCGCGAACAGCGTCGACTTGCCGGCGCCGTTGCGGCCCACCAGGCCCACCTTCTCGCCGGGGTTGATGGTGACCGTCACGCCATCGAGCAGCACCTTGGCGCCGCGGCGCAAGGTCACGTTGCGCAGCTGGATCATGGGCGCAGCGCTTCCTTCGTGAGCAGCAGGACCTGGTCGTCGCCCGCGCTGGTTTCCAGCCACACGGCTTCCAGGCGCGGGAAGGCGGCCTCGAAGTGCGCGCGCTCGTTGCCGATCTCCAGCACCAGCACCGCGCCGTCGTTCATGTGCGCGGGCGCATCGCGCAGCAGCGCTCGCACGAAGTCCATGCCGTCGGCGCCGCCGGCCAGCGCGATGCCGGGCTCCGCGCGGTATTCGGCGGGCAGGGCGGCCATGCTCTGCGTGTTCACGTAGGGCGGGTTGCACAGGATCAGGTCGTAGGGGCCCGGCAGGCCGGCGAGCCCGTCGGACTGCACGAGCCGGATGCGCTGTGCGAGTTCGTGCCGGTCCACGTTGATGCGCGCGACTTCCAGCGCCTCGCGCGAGATGTCGGCGGCGTCGACTTCGACTTCGGGATACGCCATCGCCGCCAGCACCGCCAGCGAGCCGTTGCCCGTGCACAGGTCCAGCACGCGGCGCGTGCGGTCGCCGAGCCACGCATCGATGCTGCCGTCGGCCAGCAGTTCGGCGATGAAGCTGCGCGGCACGATGGCGCGCTCGTCGACGTAGAAGGGCACGCCCTGCAGCCAGGCCTCGCGGGTGAGGTAGGCGGCCGGCTTGCGGCTGGCGATGCGCTCGCGCACCAGCGCGCGCGCGGCCTGTTCCTCGGCCGGGGGCACTTCGCGCTGCGCGTGTTCGTCCAGCGCATCGAGCGGCAGCCCGAGCTTCCACAGCACCAGCCAGGCCGACTCGTCGAAGGCGTTGGCCGTGCCGTGGCCGAAGGCGACGCCCGCGGCCTCCAGCACGGAGGCGAGCTCCTCCACCAGCGCGATCAGCTTCACGGGCGGTCCAGGTTCTCGAGGACGCCGCGGTAGATGTCCTTCAGCGGCTCCAGGTCCGCCACGCGCACGTGTTCGTCGATCTTGTGGATGCTGGCGTTGACCGGCCCGAACTCGATCACCTGCGGGCAGATGCGCGAGATGAAGCGGCCGTCGCTGGTGCCGCCGGTGGTGGAGAGCTCGGGCGCGATGCCGGCCACGCCGCGGATGGCGGCCTGCACGGCGCCCACCAGTTCGCCCGGCGTGGTGAGGAAGGGCTGGCCGCCCACCACCCACGCCAGTTCGTAATCGAGCTGGTGGCGGTCCAGGATCGCGTGGACGCGCTGCTGCAGGCCTTCCGCCGTGCTCACGGAGGCGAAGCGGAAGTTGAAGTCGATGACGACCGTGTTGGGGATGATGTTGCCCGCGCCGGTGCCGCCGTGGATGTTGCTGATCTGCCAGCTCGTGGGCGGGAAGAATTCGTTGCCGCGGTCCCATTCGGTGGCGGCCAGTTCGGCCAGCGCCGGCAGCGCCATTTGGATCGGGTTCTTCCCGAGCTGCGGATACGCGATGTGCGCCTGGATGCCCTTGACCGTGAGCTTGCCCGTCAAGCTGCCGCGGCGGCCGTTCTTGATCATGTCGCCCAGCTTCTCCACCGAGGTGGGTTCGCCGACGATGCAGAAATCGAGCTGCTCGCCGCGCTCGCGCAGCCGCTCGCACACGACCACGGTGCCGTCGACGCTGGGCCCTTCCTCGTCGCTCGTGAGCAGGAAGGCGATGCCGAGGTCCGGCGCGGGCCGCGCGGCCAGGAACTCCTCCACCGCCACGGTGAAGGCGGCGATCGAGGTCTTCATGTCCGCGGCGCCGCGCCCGTACAGGTTGCCGTCGCGGTGGCTGGGAACGAAGGGATCCGACTGCCACTGCTCCAGCGGGCCGGTCGGCACGACGTCGGTGTGGCCGGCGAACACCAGCGTGCGGCCGCTCCTGCCGGGCCGCTTGGCCCACAGGTTGCGCACGCGGAAGTCCGCGGGGCCGCTCACGATGGTTTCGCAGGCGAAACCGAGCGGCGCGAGGCGCGCTTCGACGATGGGCTGGCACTGCCCGTCTTCGGGCGTGACGGAACGCTGGGCGATCAGTTGCTCAGCCAGGTGGAGAACTCTGGACATCGCGCTAGTGTTTCACGTCCAGCGTGATCTCTGTGAACGACGGTTCGTCGTCCAGGTCTTCCGGGCTGTCGCCGTCGTTGCCGAGCTTGTGCTCCTGTTCGACCTGCGTGTTCTGCAGCCGCCATTGCAGGTTGGTCGGCGAATCGGCGTAGGCCAGGCCTTCCTTCTTGTCGACGACGCCGTCGAGGATCAGCCGCGCGATGTCCTGCTCGAAGGTCTGCGAGCCTTCGGCCATGGACTTCTCCATCGCCTCCTTCACGCCGGAGAAGTCGCCCTTCTCGATCAGCTCGGAGACGAGCTTCGTGTTGAGCATCACCTCCACCGCCGGGGCGCGACCGCCCGCCACGGTGCGCAGCAGGCGCTGCGACACGATGGCCTTGAGCGCCGCCGCCAGGTCGCCCAGCATGGTCGGACGCACTTCGACGGGGTAGAAGGACAGCACGCGGTTCAGCGCCTGGTAGCTGTTGTTGGCGTGCATGGTGGCCAGGCACAGGTGGCCCGACTGGGCGTACGCGATGGCGGCGGACATGGTCTCGCGGTCGCGGATCTCGCCGATCAGGATCACGTCGGGGGCCTGCCGCAGCGCGTTCTTCAGCGCGGTCTGCAGGGACTGCGTGTCGCTGCCCACCTCGCGCTGGTTCACCACCGACTTCTTGTTGGTGAAGATGAATTCGACCGGGTCCTCGATGGTGAGGATGTGGCCCGTCACCGTCTCGTTGCGGTGGTCCATCATGGCCGCCAGCGTGGTGCTCTTGCCGGCGCCGGTGGAGCCCACCATCAGCATCAGCCCGCGCTTTTCCAGGATCAGGTCGGCCAGGATCATCGGCACCTGCAGGCTCGCCAGCGGCGGGATCTCGCTGGCGATGTAGCGGATCACGGCGGCGATCGTGCCGCGCTGGCGCATGGCGGAGAAGCGGTAGTTGCCGGCGCCCTCCACGGCATGGGCCATGTTCAGCTCGCCGGTCGCATCGAGTTCCTCCATGCGGTGCGCGGGCAGCACTTCGGCCAGCAGCGCGCGCGTGGCGTCGGGCGGCAGCAGCTGGCTGTTGATCGGCAGCGTCTGGCCGTTGATCTTGATCATCGCCGGCGCATGCGCGGACAGATACACGTCCGACGCCTTCTTGTCGGCCATCAGGCGCAGGATGCGCTCCATCGTTCCCATAGCAACCACTCCTCTTACCGCGGGCCCTGCTCAGGCCCGCGGGCATTCCCGTCGTCCCCGCGGAGGCGGGGATCCAGTGCATTTTGCGGTCGTCAGCGTCTGCCGCGGAAGCCCTGGATTCCCGCCGGCGCGGGAATGACGGGGTTTTTCGCGGGAATGACGTGCTTGTCGGCGCGAATGACGTTGTTCTGTCTCAGTCCCGCAGCAGATCGTTCAGGCTGGTCTTGGCGCGCGTCTGCGCGTCCACCCGCTTGACGATGATCGCCGCGTACAGGCTGTACCTGCCGTTGTCCTTCGGCAGGCTGCCGGAAATCACCACCGAGCCGGCCGGGATGCGGCCGTAGCTCACCTCGCCCGTGGCGCGGTCGTAGATCGGGGTGCTCTGGCCGATGTAGACGCCCATGGAGATCACCGAGTTCTCCTCCACGATCACGCCCTCCACGACTTCCGAGCGGGCGCCGATGAAGCAGTTGTCCTCGATGATGGTCGGATTGGCCTGCAGCGGCTCCAGCACGCCGCCCAGGCCCACGCCGCCGGACAGGTGCACGTTCTTGCCGACCTGCGCGCAGGAGCCGACCGTGGCCCAGGTGTCCACCATCGTGCCTTCGTCGACGTAGGCGCCGATGTTCACGTACGAGGGCATCAGGATCGCGCCCTTGGCGATGAACGCGCCGCGGCGCGCCACGGCCGGCGGCACCACGCGCACGCCGGTTGCGGCCATCTCCTCGGCCGACAGATGCGAGAACTTGGTGGGCACCTTGTCGAAGAACGCGAGTTCGCCGCTCTTCATCAGCACGTTGTCGTTCAGGCGGAACGACAGCAGCACCGCCTTCTTCACCCACTGGTTCACCGTCCACTGGCCGACGCCCTGGGGGGTGGCCACGCGCAGCTTGCCGGTATTGAGTTCGCCGATCACGTGGTCGACGGCCTCGGTCACTTCCTTGGGCGCGCCCTTGGGCGAGAGGTTGGCGCGGTCGTCCCACGCCTGGTCGATGATTTGCTGGAGCTGCTGGGTCATTTGGGGAGGATTTCTCAGGGCCTGGATTGCACGAACTGGACGATGCGCTGCGCGGCTTCGAGGCATTCGGCGGTGTCCGCCACCAGCGCCATGCGCACGCGACCGGCGCCGGGATTGAAGCCACCCGCTTCGCGCGCGAGGTAGCTGCCCGGCAGCACCGTCACATTGTATTGAGCCAGCAGGTCGCGGGCGAAAGCGGTGTCGCTGCCGCGCACGCCGGCCCACAGGTAGAAGCTCGCATCGGGCAGCCGCACGTCCAGCACCTGCTCCAGCAGCGGCGCGACCTGGGCGAACTTGCGGCGGTACTGCTCGCGGTTGTCCACCACGTGCTGCTCGTCGCTCCAGGCGACCGCGCTGGCGTGCTGCACGATCGGGCTCATCGCGCTGCCGTGGTAGGTGCGATAGAGCAGGAACTGCCTGAGGACCTGCGCGTCGCCGGCCACGAAGCCGCTGCGCATGCCGGGCACGTTGCTGCGCTTGGACAGGCTGGTGAAGGCCACCAGCCCGCGGAAGTCCTGGCGCCCCAGCTTCGCCGCCGCCTCCAGCCCGCCCAGCGGCGGCTCGTCGCGGAAGTAGATCTCGCTGTAGCACTCGTCGGAGGCGATGATGAAGCCGTGCCGGTCCTGCAGCGCGAACAGCTTGCGCCACTCGTCCAGCGGCATCACGGCGCCGGTGGGGTTGCCCGGCGAGCAGACGTACAGCAGCTGCGTCTTCGCCCAGGTCGCCTCGGGCACGCTGTCCCAGTCCACGGCGAAGTTGCGCGCCGGATCGCTGGGCGCGTAGAACGGCTCGGCCCCCGCCAGCAGGGCCGCGCCCTCGTAGATCTGGTAGAACGGATTGGGGCAGACCACCACGGCGGGGCGCGTGGGGTCGATCACGGTCTGCGCGAAGGCGAACAGGGCCTCGCGCGAACCATTGACGGGCAGGACCTGCGTGGCGGCGTCCACCTGCAGGCCGTAGCGGCGCTGCAGCCAGGCGGCGCAGGCCTCGCGCAGCTGCGGCGTGCCGGCCGTGGGCGGGTAGCCGGCGAGGTCGCTGCCGGGCATTTCCATGGCGGCGGCCAGCGCCTGCTTG
The DNA here is from genome assembly GCF_037890035.1 of Ramlibacter sp. AN1133. Classification (NCBI taxonomy): domain Bacteria; kingdom Pseudomonadati; phylum Pseudomonadota; class Betaproteobacteria; order Burkholderiales; family Comamonadaceae; genus Ramlibacter; species Ramlibacter sp. AN1133. Next base: position 161,650 of record NZ_JBBKTQ010000008.1, on the reverse strand, counting down.
ATGAAGGCGGGCGTGGGGTGCTTGGGCTCGCCGATGCCCAGGCTGATGGGCCGCAAGGCGGGATTCGGCGTGATGCCGGCAAAGAGCTGCCGCAGGCGCTCGAAGGGATAGGGCTGCAGCCGGGACAGCAGGGGATTCATCCGGCGATTATCCCAGCGCGGCGATTGACCTTGGCCCGCGCCGGCGCTCCAATGCCGCCATGAAGGCGAACACCCTGCGTGCCAGCGACCTGCGCTTCCTGCTCGGGCTGCTGCTGCCCGCGCTCACGGTGCATTCGGTCTCGCAGCGCCCGCACGCCGCCGGCTTCGTCGCCCTCGGTGTCCTGTTCCTCATCGCGGCGCTCGAAGCCTTCATCCCGGCGCTGGCGCGCTCGCCGGCGCCGCTGGCCGAAGGCGAATCGCTGCGCTGGGTGCTGCGCCTGTTCGTTCCCCTCGAAGTGGCCCTGCTGTTCGCCGGCGCGACCGCGGCGATGAACGCCTCCTGGCCGACGCTGGCCGGCGTCGCCATCGCGGTGGGCTTCGTGACCGGCGCGCAGGGCATCACCTTCGCCCACGAGCTGGGCCACAGCCGGCACCGCGCGGACCGTGCGCTCGGATGGGTGCTGATGACGCTGGTGGGCTATCCGCAGTTCATGGTGGAGCATTACCGCGGTCACCATGTGCGAGCCGCCACCCGCGAGGATCCCGCCTCGGCGCGTGCGGGCGAGAGCCTGTGGGCCTTCCTGCCCCGCACGCTGGCGGGCAGCCTGCGCAGCGCCTGGGAGCTGGAAGGCAGGCAGCTGGCGCGCAGGCACCGCGGCTGGCTCGCCAGCCCGCTGCTGTGGGCGACCGCCGCCAGCGTCGCCTGGCTGCTTGCGCTGGCAGCCCTGGGGCAATGGAAGCTGCTCGCCTTCTGGGTCGGGCAGTCCGCCTTCGCCGTGTGGCTGCTGGAGACGGTGAACTACATCGAGCACTACGGGCTGCAGCGGCGCGTGCAGGCCGACGGCCGGCCGGAGCCTTTCGGCGTCGCGCATGCCTGGAACGCCGACCACGTGCTGTCCAACAGCCTGCTGGCGAATCTGCAGCGGCATTCGGACCACCACATGCACGCCGCCAAGCCCTTCGCGCAGCTGGAGCCGCTGCCGGGGCCGCAGCTGCCCACCGGCTATTCGGGCTGCATCCTCCTGGCGACGGTGCCGCCGCTGTGGTTCGCGGTGATGGACCCGCGGCGGGCGGACCGCGCGGCGGTCGGTAGCGTCTGACGATACCGGCGGTATCCGAGCCTGCTTCGGGTTCACTTTTCTGCCTCTTCCACGGCGATCCCCGGACACAGTCCATCGCACAGGCATATGCCTGGGCTTCCGAGGATCTCCATGAAGATCGCTTTCCGTCCCCACCGCGCCCTGCAGACCGTTGCCGCCCTGTCGGTGCTGGCGCTTGCCGGCTGCTACGTCGTGCCGATGCAGCCGGCGCCCGTGACCGGCGGGCCCACCGTGGTGGTGCCGGCGGCGCCCCCGGCGCCCGTCACCTTCACCGCGCGGCTGTACCCGGCCAACGAACTGGCCGGCGTCTACGGCGTGGTCGCCGCGGTCGTCACCAACGACCTCAACGGCCGCGGCCATTTCTCCACCGCCATCGGCGGCGAGAGCTTCATGGGCGAGGCGACGCGGGTCGCGGGCTCCCCGAAGGACGGCGTGGCCAACGGCGCCGGCAGCCGGGGCAGCTTCCTGAGCTGCCGCTACACGATGAACTCGCCGACGCTGGGCACCGGCAACTGCCGCCACTCGGATGGAGCGCAGTTCTCGATGCACATCGGCAGCTGACGCTCAGGCCGGCGGCTGCACCTTGAGGTGCCCGACGTACAGCAGCGCCTGGTGGCTGCGCACGGAGGGCACGTCGCCCTCCCGCATGTGCAGCAGGTCGGCGGGGCTCAGCAGGCGCGGGTCGGCTGCCGTGAGCGGCAGGCCCGCGCGCCGGTAGGCCTCCAGCACGAACTGCGAGCAGAAGAAGGTGTCGCTGCGGCCCAGCCCGAGGTGGATGGCGCCGAGGCCCTGCAGGCAGAAGTCGCGCACGAGACTGGGCGTGAGCGGCAGTTCGCACAGCTTGCGGTCGATGGCGAAGGGCGCCTGCAGCATCACGCCCATCAGGTTGTATTTCTGGCCGACGGTGTCCGCCACGAAGGCGTTCATCAACTGCACGTGCTCTTCGCGCACGGCCGGATGGCGCAAGGCGACGGCCGTGGCTTCCTCCTCCAGGAAGCGCTCCATGGGCCGGCGCCGGATGCCTTCGCCCACCGCCTCCGCGATGTCGCCGCCGCCGACGTACAGCGAGGCGTGGCTTACCGGGGCCAGCGTCACCAGCCGGATGCCCATGGAGGTGACGCCGTTGGCGGCCGACAGGATGATGTCGCCCGGCAGCAGGTCGCCGGCCTTCGCCGCGATGACGTCGCCGCTGCTCGGGGCCAGGCCGGGGTTCTGCAGCCGCAGCTGCGGCGCGGCCGCCTCGGCCTGCTGCTCGTCGTAGAAGCGCGTCGCGCAGCCTGCGAGCAGGGCCAGGGGGGCGGCGACAAGGAGGCGTCGGCGGGTGGGCATGCGCCGATTCTAGGCAGCCGCGGGTTCGGGCTTCCAGGTCACGCCCAGCATCGCCATCAGCTCGCGGGCGTTGTCGGGCGCATGCCGCTTGTCCGTGTTGTCGAAGTAACAGAAGACGTCGCGACCGCCGCGCTCGCGCGCACGCACGGGGCAGACCAGGCGGGCATCGTCCGGCTCGCCGCCATCGCGCCAGGTGGCGATGAAGCGCGCCCAGCGTTCCAGTTCCTGCGTCGTGTAGCGGCTGTTGTACAGCTCGGTCGAGCCGTGCAGCCGCATGTAGACGAAATCCGAAGTCACGTCCTCGTACAGCGGCCACGGCCTGGGCGTGTCGGCCACGACCCAGGCGATGCGGTACTTGCGCAGCAGGCGGATGAACTCCGGCGTGACGAAGCTCTCGTGCCGCACTTCCACGGCGTGCCGGATGCGGCGGTTGCGTCCCGGCTCCAGGCGCTCGCGGCCCTGCAGGCGCTCGTCGCGCTGGACCGCGATCCTGGCCGCCTCGTGCGTGCTGGCCGGCAGCAGCCGGAAGAAGGCCTCGAACACCTCCGGGTGGAAGCGCATCGCGGGCGGGAACTGCCACAGGATGGGCCCCAGCTTCTCGCCCAGCTCGAACAGCCCGGAGGCGAGGAAGTTCGCCAGCGCCACCTCGATGTTGCGCAGCTTCAGCATGTGCGTGATGTAGCGGCTGCCCTTGACGGCGAACACGAAGCCGCCGGGCGTGTGCTGCGCCCACGTCGCGTAGCTGGAAGGGCGCTGCAGCGAATAGAACGAGCCATTCAGCTCGAGCGAGTTGAACACGCGCGAGGCGTGCTGCAGCTCGCGCCACTGCGGCAGCCCCGCGGGATAGAAATGGCCGCGCCAGGGGGTGTAGCGCCAGCCCGAAACGCCGATCAGGACCTTGCCCGCCATGCCCCGTTTGTGCCAGAACCCGGCGCGGCCGGGGGCGCGCCGCCGTCAGCGGATCGAGGCGCCGAAATCCTCCGTGTCGTAGACCGCGGAGTCCTGCCAGGTGTGGTACGCGGCGATCAGCCCCGCCACCACCACGGCGACCAGGCCCACCACGAAGGGCAGGGAAGCCTCGCCGACATAGCCGAAGCGGTCCGGCGCCACGGTGGGGTCGGACGTGCAGATGAACTCGGCCGCGTGCATGCCCGTGTAATGCATCGCGCAGACCGCGACGCCCATGACCAGCGCGGCCGCGAAGCGCATGACGACGCCGCGCGTGTTGAACGCCAGCCACAGGGCGGCGGTGGCGGCCACCACGGCGATCGCCGCCGACAGCGCGACCACGGCCATGTCCCAGCGGACGTAGCCGGCGATCTTCATGCCCCACATGCCCAGGTAGTGCATCAGCACCACGCCCATGCCCAGGACGAAGCCGGCGCCGAGCAGCCGGCCGAGGCGCTCCGGCGCCTGGGCGACGAATCCCAGCGCCAGGGCCGTGGCCGCGACGGCGGCGAAGAGCGAGACCAGCGTCTCGGCCATGGCGTAGCTGCTGGCCACGTCCAGCTTGAGGGCCAGGATGCCGATGAAGTGCATCGACCAGACGCCGATGCCGCCGAGCGCGAGGCCGGCGGCAATGGTGTTGCCGACGCTGATGCTGCCGTCGGCCTGGCGGATCCGGGCGGCGGAGTTCAGGGCGACGAAGGCGCCCAGGACCGAGATCGCATAGGAGATGGCGACGTACAGCGGCTGGTAGCTGGTGGCGACCGGGGTGTTCATCTGTCGTTCCCTTGTTGTGTTTGAAAGCCCGGCGACATTGGGTAACGCCGCGGCCGGCCTGCAGAACCGGGATCACCCCAATGACCGGGCCTAAATTGGCACTTTTCCCCGGTTTGGCGACATTTTGTTGCGTCGTCGCACGCGGCGAGCCCCCCGACCGCAGCAGTTATCATGTCCCCCCAAGACGCCGGCAGTGGGCGCTGTGCGACACGCGTCGCCCAGCCTCCTGCCGGCGCTGTCCATTGCGTAGTGACAAGGGCGAGGGGCCGTGCGTCTCACATCGATCAAGCTTTCCGGGTTCAAGTCCTTTGCCGAACCCACCAACTTCCTGCTGCCGGGGCAACTCGTGGGCGTGGTGGGCCCCAACGGCTGCGGCAAGTCCAACATCATGGATGCCGTGCGCTGGGTGCTGGGCGAGTCCAAGGCCAGCGAACTGCGCGGCGAGTCCATGCAGGACGTGATCTTCAACGGCACGACCACCCGCAAGCCGGCTTCGCGGTCCTCGGTCGAACTGGTGTTCGACAACGCCGACCACCGGGCCGGCGGCCAGTGGGCCCAGTTCGCCGAGATCGCCGTCAAGCGCGTGCTGACGCGCGACGGCACCTCCAGCTACTACATCAACAACCAGCCGGTGCGCAGGCGCGACGTGCAGGACGTGTTCCTGGGCACGGGCCTGGGGCCGCGCGCCTACGCCATCATCGGCCAGGGCACGATCAGCCGGATCATCGAATCCAAGCCCGAGGAGCTGCGCCTGTTCCTGGAAGAGGCCGCGGGCGTGTCCAAGTACAAGGAGCGCCGGCGCGAGACCGAGAACCGTCTGCACGACACGCGCGAGAACCTGACGCGCGTCGAGGACATCCTGCGCGAGCTGAACTCCAACCTGGAGAAGCTCGAAAAGCAGGCCGAGGTGGCGGCCAGGTACAACCAGCTGCAGGCCGACGTCACGCTCAAGCAGTCGCAGCTGTGGTTCCTCAAGCGCGCCGAGGCCGAGACGGACCAGGCCCGCGTCAAGGCGGATGCCGACAAGGCCGTGAACGACCTCGAGTCGCGCGTGGCGGACCTGCGGCGCGTGGAGAGCGAACTCGAGACGATCCGCCAAGCCCATTACGCCGCCGGCGACCAGGTGAACCAGGCCCAGGGCCAGCTCTATGAGGCGAGCGCCGAGGTCGGCCGGCTGGAAGCGGAGATCCGCTTCGTGGTGGAGGGCCGCCAGCGCGTCGAGCAGCGGCTGGTCCAGCTGAAGGAGCAGGCCGCGCAGTGGTCCACGCGCAAGGAGGAAGCCGAGGCCGAGACCGAAAACCTCGCCGGGCTGGCTCTCGAAGGCGAAGAGAAGGCCACGCTGCTGGCTGCGCAGGTCGAGGAGCAGGGCATGCAACTGCCCGACCTGGAAGACGCCCTGCGCCAGGCGCAGTCGCGCGCCTCCGAGCAACGGGTCGCCGTCACCCAGGTGCAGCAGCAGATCCAGGTGCTGGCGGCCGACCAGCGCAACATCGAGGAACAGTCGCGGCAGTTGAACCAGCGGCGCGAGCGCCTGGTGGCCGACCGCAATGCACTGGCCGCTCCCGACGAACAGCGCCTGGCCAACCTGCAGCAGCAGCTGGCCTCGGCGCAGGAAGCCGCCGAGACCGCCGACGCCCGCCTGCACGAGTTGCAGGAGCAGGTGCCGCAGCTCGACGAGGACCGCCGCGCGAAACAGCAGGACGTGAACGCCCAGGGCGGCCGGCAGGCGGACCTGTCGGCGCGCATGGAGGCGCTCAAGGCGCTGCAGGACAAGGTCCGCACCGACGGCAAGCTGCAGCCCTGGCTGGCCAAGCACGGCCTGGCCGGCATGCAGGGCCTGTGGACGAAGATCCACATCGAACAGGGCTGGGAAAGCGCGCTGGAAGCGGCGCTGCGCGAGCGTCTGAACGCGCTGGAAGTCTCGCGGCTGGACATGGTGCGCTCCTTTGCGGGCGACGCCCCGCCGGCCAAGCTGGCCTTCTATCACGCACCCGCCGCCGCCGTGCCGGAAGTCGCGCCGGCGCTGCCGCGCCTGGCCGACCTGCTGCGCCTGAACGACGCCGGCCAGAAGGCGCTGCTGGGCGACTGGCTGCACGGCTGCTACACGGCGGCCACGCTGGAAGAAGCGCTGGCCGCGCGCGACAAGCTGCAGCCCGGCGAGACCCTCTTCGTGAAGTCCGGCCATGCCGTGACGGCGCACAGCGTCAGCTTCTATGCGCAGGATTCGGAGCAGGCGGGCCTGCTGGCCCGCCAGCAGGAGATCGAGAACCTCGAAAAGCAGCTGCGCGCGCAGGCGCTGATCGCCGAGGAAGCGCGCTCGGCCCTGGTGCGCGCCGAGGCCGCCTACAGCGACGCCGCGCAGCGCCTCACCGGTGCGCGCCGCGAGGCCGCGGAGAGCCAGAGCCGCGCGCATGAACTGCAGGTGGAAACGCTGCGCCTGACGCAGCTGGCGGAACAGACCCGCGCCCGCAGCGAGCAGATCGGCTCCGACCTCGCCGAAGTCGACGCCCTGCTGGAGGAACTGCAGGAGAAGCGCGTGGCCGCCGAAGGGCGCTTCGAGGAACTGGACATGCAGCTGGCCGACAGCCAGGAGCGGCATGCGCAGCTCGACGAACGCGTGATCGAGGCCGAGCGCAAGCTGGCCGAAGCGCGCGAGCAGCATCGCAGCCTGGAGCGCCAGGCGCAGGAAGCGCAGTTCGCGCAGCGCGCGCTGGAAGCGCGGCGCGGGGAGCTGCAGCGGGCCATCGAGACGGCCACGCAGCAGGCCGGCTCGCTCGCGGGCGAGCAGGAACGCGCGACCGCCGAACTCGCGCGCCTGACCGACGCGGCCGCGCAGGCGGGCCTGCAGTCGGCGCTGGAGCTGAAGTCCGAACGCGAGCAGGTGCTGGGCGCCCGGCGCAGCGAATACGACGACCTCACCGCCAAGCTGCGCGCCAGCGACGAGCGCCGGCTGCAGTTCGAACGCGAGCTCGATCCGCTGCGCCAGCGCATCACCGAGCTGCAACTGAAGGAACAGGCGGCGCGCCTGGGCCTGGAGCAGTACACGCAGTTGCTGCTGGACGCCCAGGCGGACCTGGAAGCCGTGGGCAAGTCCGTGGCCGAGAACAACGTGCGCCTGGCGGGCCTGCAGTCGGAGATCGACCGCAGCCACCGCGAGATCGCGGCGCTGGGCGCGGTGAACCTGGCGGCGCTGGAGGAACTGAGCACGGCGCGCGAACGCAAGCAATTCCTCGATGCGCAGTCGAAGGACCTGAACGAGGCGATGACGACGCTGGAGGACGCGATCCGCAAGATCGACGGCGAGACGCGCGAGCTGCTCGGAAGCACCTTCCAGACCGTCAACGAGCACTTCGGCCGCATGTTCCCGGAGCTGTTCGGCGGCGGCAATGCGAGGCTGGTGATGACGGGCGAGGAGATCCTCGACTCGGGCGTGCAGGTGATGGCGCAGCCCCCCGGCAAGAAGAACCAGACCATCCACCTGCTCTCGGGCGGCGAGAAGGCGCTGACGGCCATCGCGCTGGTGTTCGCGATCTTCCAGCTCAATCCGGCGCCCTTCTGCCTGCTGGACGAGGTGGACGCGCCGCTGGACGACGCGAACACGGAGCGCTATGCCAAGCTCGTGAGCAGCATGAGCAAGGAAACGCAGTTCCTCTTCATCAGCCACAACAAGATCGCGATGGAGATGGCCGAACAGCTGATCGGCGTGACCATGCAGGAGCAGGGCGTCTCGCGCATCGTGGCGGTGGACATGGAATCCGCCGTGTCGATGGCCGAAGCCGCATGAGCCCCGCGCAGCGCATTTCACTCCCTCTCCCGCTTGCGGGAGATGCGGGGTCCCCGGGAAGCTTTGCTTCTCGGGGTGCCATGGGCAGGGGTGAGGGCCAGCCATGACTTCCTTCACCGTCGGCCTCGCCCTCCTCGGCGGCTCCGTCCTCGCCGCCCTCGTCGCCTGGAACGCCTGGACCACCCGCCGCAACACGCCGCGCCAGCCGCAGGCGGCGACCGTGGCCGCGGCCGCGGTCGATGCCCCGCCGGAGCGCACGGAACCCGTGTTCGACGATGCGCCGCTCGCGCCGCTGCCCGTGCCGGAACGACGCCCCGGCCTCGACGCCCTGATCGACGTGCTCGCCCCGATCGCGGTGGACGCCCCGGTGTCGGGCGAACTGGCGCTGTCGGTCCTGCCGCCCACGCGCCGCGCCGGCAGCAAGCCGTTCGCGATCGAGGGCCGCAACGAGGCCACCCAGGAATGGGAGACGCCGCGCGCCGGCCAGCGCTACACCGCCTTCCAGGCCGGCGTGCAACTGGCCAACCGCAAGGGCGCCCTCAACGAGATCGAGTTCTCGGAATTCGTGATCAAGGCGCAGGCCTTCGCCGACGCGGTGAACGGCGAGCCGGCGTTCCCCGAGATGCGCGACGAGGTGGCGCGGGCCCGCGAGCTGGACCAGTTCGCCGGCTCGCACGATGCGCAACTTGGCTTCACCCTGCGCGCGCGCAACGCCGCCTGGAGCCCCGGCTACGTGCAGCAGAACGCCGGGCGCCTGGGCTTCGTCGCGGGCTCCATCCCCGGCCGCATGGTGCTGCCGGCCGCGGTGCCGGGCGGCCCGCCGGTGCTGGGCCTGGCCTTTTCCAGCCAGGCCGCGCTGGCCGACGATCCGGCCCATTCCGCCATCCGCGAGCTGACCCTGAGCCTGGACGTGCCGCAGGTGCCCCGCACGGAGCAGCCCTTCGTTCGCATGCGCGACGCCGCCATCGCGCTGGCCGCCTCGATGGACGGACTGATCACCGACGACGACGGCCGCGTGATCCCGTCCCAGGCGCTGGACGTGATCGGCGCCGACCTCGAACAGCTGTACGACACGCTGGATGCGCGCGACCTCTCGGCGGGGTCGCCGCAGGCGCGGCGCCTTTTTTCATGACCATCCCCGCCCGGATCCAGGAACGCGCCGACGCCCTGCGCGAGCTGCTGCACCATCACGCCCACCGGTACTACGTGCTCGATGCCCCGGAAATCCCGGATGCCGAATACGACCGGCTGTTCGCCGAACTGCAGGCGCTGGAGGAGCAGCATCCGGCGCTGCGCACGCCCGACTCGCCGACGCAGCGTGTCGGCGGCAAGCCCCTGGACGCCTTCGCCAAGGTGCGCCACAAGGTGCCGATGCTGTCGATCCGCACCGAGACCGACATCGAGGCCAGCGGCGCGCGCAACTTCGACGCCCGGGTGCGCCGCGAGCTGGGGCTCAAGGAAGGCGACCCGCCCATCGAATACGTCGCCGAACTGAAGTTCGACGGCCTGGCGATCAGCCTGCGCTACGAACACGGCGTGCTGGTGCAGGCCGCCACCCGCGGCGACGGCGAGATCGGCGAAGACGTCACCCAGAACATCCGCACCATCGGCCAGATCCCCCTGAATCTCTCCCTCTCCCGCTCGCGGGAGAGGGCCGGGGTGAGGGCGGCCGGGGTGAGGGCGGCCGGCGCGCCCCCGCCGGTCCTCGAGGTCCGCGGCGAAGTCTTCATGCGCCGCGACGACTTCGAGCGCCTGAACGAGCAGCAGCGCGAAAAGATCGCCCGCGGCGAGAAGAACGAGAAGACCTTCGTCAACCCGCGCAACGCCGCCGCCGGCGCGGTGCGGCAGCTCGATCCCGCCATCGCCCGCCAGCGGCCCCTGAGTTTCTACACCTACGGCTGGGGCGAAATCGAAGGCGGCCCGGCCTTCGAGACGCATCACGAGGTGCTGCAGGCGCTCAAGGCCTGGGGCTTCCCCGTTTCCGACCGCACGGTGCTCGCGCGCGGCGCCGAGGAACTCGTCGCCTACCACCAGGCGGTGGGCCGCGAGCGCGACAGCCTGCCGTTCGACATCGACGGGGTCGTCTACAAGGTCAACAGCCTCGCGCTGCAAAGGCAGCTCGGGTTCGTCACGCGCGAGCCCCGGTGGGCGGTGGCGCACAAGTTCCCGGCGCAGGAGCAGCTCACCACCGTCGAAGCGATCGACGTGTACGTCGGCCGCACCGGCAAGCTGACCCCGGTGGCGCGGCTGGTGCCGGTGTTCGTGGGCGGCGTCACGGTCACCAACGCCACGCTGCACAACGAGGACGAGGTCCACCGCAAGGACGTGCGCGTCGGCGACACCGTCATCGTGCGCCGCGCGGGCGACGTGATCCCGGAAGTGGTCGCCGTGGTCGCCGACAAGCGCGTACCGGGCGCGAAGGAATTCCACATGCCTGCGACCTGCCCGGTGTGCGGCTCGGCCGCCGTGCGCGAGGAAGGCGAGGCGGACCATCGCTGCACCGGCGGCCTGTTCTGCGCCGCGCAGCGCAAGCACGCGATCCTGCATTTCGCGCAGCGCCGCGCCATGGACATCGAAGGCCTCGGCGAGAAGCTGGTGGACCAGATGGTGGACGCCAACGTGATCCGCGTGCTGCCGGACCTGTACCGGCTCGGGCTGCAGGGCCTCGTCGCCCTGGAGCGCATGGGCGACAAATCCGCCCAGAACCTGCTGGCCGCGCTGGAGCAGTCGAAGTCGGCCACGCTGCCGCGTTTCCTCTACGGGCTGGGCATCCGGCATGTCGGCGAGTCCACCGCGCGCGACCTCGCGCGGCACTTCGGCCAGCTCGACGCGATCATGGATGCGAGCGTGGAGCAGCTGCTGGAGGTGCCGGATGTCGGGCCGGTGGTCGCCGAGAGCATCCACGCGTTCTTCCGCCAGCCGCACAACCGCGAGGTGATCGAGCAGCTGCGTGCCTGCGGCGTGCACTGGGAAGAGGGCGCGCCCGCGGTGCAGGCGCCCAAGCCGCTGGCCGGCAAGACGGTGGTGCTGACCGGCACGCTGCCGAACCTGTCGCGCGACGAGGCCAAGGAGATGCTGGAGGCCGCCGGCGCCAAGGTGGCCGGCTCCGTCAGCAAGAAGACCGATTACGTCGTCGCGGGCGCCGAAGCAGGCAGCAAGTTGGACAAGGCGCGCGAACTGGGCGTGGCGGTGCTGGACGAGGACGGGCTGCGCCGGCTGCTCGCCGGCTGACGCCAGGCCTTTACGAACCGCTGCCGGAGCGATGCTCCGGCCGCCGCCACAGCCACACCAGCACGAGGACCATCGCGACGAGCCCGGCGAAGGCGACCGGGCGCCAGCCGGCCGGCACGACATAGGCCATCACGGAGCCGCTGACGACAATCATGGTGGTGGCGAACCACTTGGCCGAGCGCGGGACGATGCCGGCTTCTTCCCACTCGCGCAGCGGGCGGCCGAAGCGCGGGTGCGTGAGCAGCCAGCGGTGCAGCCGCGGCGAGCTGCGCGAGGCGGCCCAGGCGGCCACCAGCAGGAAGGGCACCGTCGGCAGCACCGGCACCACGATGCCGACCAGGCCCAGCACCACGCACACGCCGGCCAGCGCCTGCAGCGCCCAGCGGGCAGGAGCCGTGAGTCCGCGGGGTGCTGCCTGCGCTTCGTGTTCCATTCCGGACAAGATACCAGCAGTGCGTTGCGCGCGTATGCTCCGGAACCATGCCCGTACGAGAAATCCTGAAGATGGGGGATCCACGCCTGCTGCGTGTGGCGCAGCCGGTACGCGCCTTCGACACCCCGCAACTGCACGCCCTGATCGCCGACATGCAGGACACCATGCTGGCCGCCAACGGCGCCGGCCTCGCCGCGCCCCAGATCGGGGAGGACGTGCAGCTGGTGATCTTCGGCACCGACGCCCCCAATCCGCGCTACCCGGACGCGCCGCCCGTCCCGCGCACGGTGCTGATCAACCCGCAGCTCACGCCTCTGGGCGACGAGGAGGAGGACGACTGGGAAGGCTGCCTGTCCGTGCCGGGGCTGCGCGCCGTGGTGCCGCGCTGGCGCCGCATCCGCTACAGCGGCTTCGACGAGAAGGGACAGCGCATCGAACGTGAGGTCGAAGGTTTTCATGCCCGGGTGGTGCAGCACGAATGCGACCACCTGGTGGGCAAGCTGTACCCGATGCGGGTGCGCGACTTCAGCCGCTTCGGCTTCACGGAGGTCCTGTTCCCGGAGCTGGCGCAGGCGGACGACGACTGAAGCCGTCCCTGCGCGCCGGCGCGCGCCTCAGGCCGCGATCGCCTCGAGCAGCTCGGTCTCGATCTCGATCTGCTTCCTGTTCTGCTGCAGCTCGGGCCCGTCGATCAGGAAGATGTCTTCCACCCGCTCGCCCAGCGTGGTGACCTTGGCGAGCTGCAGGTTCAGCTTGTGGCGGGCCAGCACGCGCGCGATGGAATAGAGCAGGCCGACGCGGTCGCTGGCCGAGACGGTCAGCAGCCAGCGCTGCGCCTTCTCGTCCGGCTGCAGGTCCACCCGCGGCGGGATCGGGAAGCTCTTGACGCGGCGCGACACGCGGCCCTTGCTGGGGGCGGGCAGCGCTCCGGCGGCGGCGATCACGTGCGCGAGGTCCGATTCCACCATGCTGCACAGCTCGCGGTAGTGCTCCGGCAGCATGGCCGTGACGACCTGGAAGGTGTCCAGCGCGTAGCCGTTGGTGGCCGTGTGGATCTTGGCGTCCAGGATGCTGAAGCCGGCGTGGTCGAAATAGCCGCAGATGCGCGCGAACAGGTCCGGCTGGTCGGCGGTGTAGACCAGGATCTGCAGGCCTTCGCCCACCGGCGACATGCGCGCGCGCACGATCACCTTGGCCGTGCCGACGTGGCGCGAGACGTGGCGGGTGTGCCAGACGATGTCGCCGGCCTCGTGGCGCATGAAGTAGCCGACGTCCAGCGTGTCCCACAGCTTCTTGTGTGCCTCGAAGGGCAGCGCATAGAGCTGCAGCTGCACCAGGGCGTCGCGCTTGCGCGCCTCCACCTCGGCGCGCGGGTCGGGTGCGGCGCCGCCCAGGGTGCGCACCGTGTAGCGGTACAGGTCCTCCAGCAGCTTGCCCTTCCAGGCGTTCCAGACCTTGGGGCTGGTGCCGCGGATGTCGGAGACCGTCAGCAGGTACAGCGCGGTGAGGTAGCGCTCGTTGCCCACGCGCTCGGCGAAGGCCTTGATCACCGCCGGGTCGCCCAGGTCCTGCTTCTGCGCCACGTTGCTCATGAGGAGGTGGTGGCGCACCAGGAATTCGACCAGCTTGCAGTCTTCCGGCGGGATGCCGTGCTGCCTGCAGAAGCGCCGCACTTCGCGCGCGCCCAGCTCGGAGTGGTCGCCGCCGCGGCCCTTGGCGATGTCGTGGAACAGCGCCGCGGTGTAGAGGATCCAGGGCTTGTCCCAGCCGGCGGCGAGCTGCGAGCAGAACGGGTACTCGTGGGCGTGTTCGGCGAGGAAGAAGCGCCGCACGTTGCGCAGCACCATCAGGATGTGCTGGTCCACCGTGTAGACGTGGAACAGGTCGTGCTGCATCTGGCCGACGATGCGGCGGAACACCCAGAGGTAGCGCCCCAGCACCGAGGTCTGGTTCAGCAGGCGCATGGCATGCGTGATGCCCTGCGGCGCCATCAGCATGGCGCGGAAGGTGGAATGGTTGACCGGGTCGTTGCGGAAGCTCGCATCCATCACCTTGCGCGCGTTGTACAGCGCGCGCAGCGTGCGGGCCGAGAAGCCCTTGACGCCGGGCGTGGTCTGGAACAGCAGGAAGGTCTCGAGGATGGCGCGCGGGTGCTTCAGGTACAGGTCGTCGCTGGCCACCTCGATCATCCCGGCCTTCTCCAGGAAGCGGTCGTTGATCGGGCGCGACTCCGCTGCCAGCGGATTGAGCCGCTCCTCGATGTTCAGCAGCAGGATCTGGTTCAGCTGTGCCACCGCCTTGGCCGCCCAGTAGAAGCGCTTCATCAGGCGCTCGCTGGCGCGCGCCACCATGCGGCCGTCCGCGCGCATCACGGCCTTGTAGCCGAAGGAGTCGGCCACCGCGTTCTGCAGGTCGAACACCAGCCGGTCCTCGCGCCGGCCCGCCACGATGTGCAGGCGCGCGCGGATCAGCGACAGCAGCGCCTCGTTGTTCTTGATCTGGCGCGCCTCGAAGGGCGTCGCCAGCCCGCGGCGCGCGAGTTCGTCCCAGCTCTTGCCGAAGCCGGCCGCGCTGGCCACCCACAGGATCACCTGCAGGTCGCGCAGCCCGCCGGGCGATTCCTTGCAGTTCGGCTCCAGCGCGTAGGGGGTGTTCTCGTACTTGTTGTGCCGCTGGCGCATCTCCAGCGTCTTGGCCGTGAAGAAGGCGCCCGGGTCGATGCGCGAGCGGGTGCGCGCCTGGAATTCCATGAACAGCTTGCGCGAGCCGGTGATCAGGCGCGATTCGATCAGCGCCGTCTGCACCGTCACGTCCTCGGCGGCCTGCGCCAGGCATTCGTCGACGCTGCGCACGCTGGAGCCGATCTCCAGGCCGGCGTCCCAGCAGCTGCCGATGAAGCGCTCGATGCGGTGCTTGAGCGTGGGGTCGTGGTCCGGCGAGATGCCGTCGGGCATCAGGATCAGGACGTCGACGTCGGAGTAGGGGAACAGCTCGCCGCGGCCGAAACCGCCGACCGCCACCAGCGCGACGCCGGCCGGCATGCCCGCCTCCTGCCACAGCAGCTTGAGGGTGTCGTCGGCGAGCTGGCTCAGGGCCTGCAGCAGGCCCTTGACGCTGCGGGTGCTGCCGTTGGCGCTGAAATCGGCGAGCAGCCCGCCCTTGCGCTGCTTGTAGGCGACGCCGACGCGCGCCACGTCGGCCGGTGGGGCGTCATTCCCGCGCGCTCGGGAATCCAGGGCTTCCTGGGTCCCCGCCGGGGCGGGGACGACGCTGGAGCGGCTCATCCCTTCACGAACGCCGGCGGCGGCGGGCTGCCTTCCGACAGCGTCAGCACCTCGTAGCCCGTCTCGGTGACCAGCACCGTGTGTTCCCACTGGGCGGACAGCGAATGGTCCTTGGTGACGATGGTCCAGCCGTCGTTGCCGAATTCCTTCACGTCGCGCCGGCCCGCGTTGATCATGGGCTCGATGGTGAAGGTCATGCCGGGCTTCAGTTCTTCCAGCGTGCCGGGCTTGCCGTAGTGCAGCACCTGCGGCTCCTCGTGGAAGTTGCGGCCGATGCCGTGGCCGCAGAACTCGCGCACGACGGAAAAGCCGTTGGATTCGGCGAACTTCTGGATCGCCCAGCCGATGTCGCCCAGGCGGATGCCGGGCTTGACCTGGATGATGCCGTGCCACATCGCATCGAAGGTGATGCCCACCAGCCGCCTGGCCGCGATGGACGCGTCGCCGACGACGAACATCCGGCTGGTGTCGCCGTACCAGCCGTCCTTGATCACGGTGACGTCCACGTTGACGATGTCGCCCTTCTTGAGCGGCTTGTCGTTGGGGATGCCGTGGCACACGACGTTGTTCACCGAGGTGCACAGCGACGCGGGGTAGGGCGGGTAGCCGGCCGGCTGGTAGCCCAGCGTGGCGGAGGTGGTGCCCTGGCTGGCCATGCATTCGGCGGCCCACTGGTCGATTTCCCTGGTGGTGACGCCGGGCTTGATCAGCGGCGTCAGATAGTCCAGGACCTCCGCGGCCAGCCGTCCGGCGGTGCGCATCCCCTGGATGCCTGCTTCGTCTTTGATCGTGATACCCATGCGTGGGATTATCCCAGAGCAGCCAAACCCTCGCAGGTAGAATGCTGGGCTCTCCCTGGCGGCCCCAGTCAGCGGCTGCCGGCGCCCCATCGCTCAAGGCTTCAGCACAGTGTCCCTGCACATCACCGAGTTCGAGGGCGGCCAGGCCCTCAGCGACTTCCGGATCCAGCAACTCCTGCCGCGCCTGCAAGCGGTGCATCCCAAGATCAGCGGCATCGCGGCACGCTACGTCCACCTGGTGGCGAGCGAGCACGCCTTCACGGCGCAGGAACGCGAGCGGCTCGCGGCCCTGCTGACCTATGGCGAGCCTTACGCCGGGCCTACCGCGGGCCCGCTGCTGGTCGTCACGCCGCGCCTGGGCACCGTCTCGCCCTGGGCTTCCAAGGCCACCGACATCGCGCACAACTGCGGCATCGCGATCCGGCGCATCGAGCGCGCGGTCGAATACCGGCTGCAGCTCGCCTCGGGCTGGCTGGGCAAGCCGCAGCTCGAGCCGGCGCAGCTTGCCGCCGTGGCCGGCCTGCTGCACGACCGCATGACGGAAAGCGTCATGCCCGGGCTGGACGAAGCGGAGCACCTGTTCACCGAGCTGCAGGCGCAACCGATGGAGCACGTGGACGTGCTCGGCGGCGGCCGCAGCGCGCTGGAAGAGGCCAATCGCCGCTTCGGCCTGGCCCTGGCCGACGACGAGATCGACTACCTGGTGCAGGCCTTCACCGGCCTGGCGCGCAACCCCACGGACGTCGAGCTGATGATGTTCGCGCAGGCGAACAGCGAGCACTGCCGCCACAAGATCTTCAACGCCACCTTCACCGTCGACGGCCAGCCGCAGGACAAGAGCCTGTTCGGCATGATCCGCAACACCCACCAGGCGCACCCCGAACACACCATCGTGGCCTACGCGGACAACGCCGCGGTGATGGAAGGCCACCGCGTGGAGCGCTTCGTGCCGGGCGAGGGCGGCCGGTACGGCGCCGGCGAGGCGACCCACCACGTGCTGATGAAGGTGGAGACGCACAACCACCCCACGGCGATCTCGCCCTTTCCCGGTGCATCGACCGGCGCGGGCGGCGAGATCCGCGACGAGGGCGCGACCGGGCGCGGTGCGCGTCCGAAGGCCGGCCTCACGGGATTCACCGTGTCGAAGCTGTGGGACGGCAAGTTCGGCAAGCCCGAGCACATCGCCAGCCCCCTGCAGATCATGACGGAGGGCCCGCTGGGCGGGGCGGCCTTCAACAACGAGTTCGGCCGGCCCAACCTGCTGGGTTATTTCCGCGAATACGAGCAGGAAGTGGCGGGCGTGGTGCGTGGCTACCACAAGCCGATCATGATCGCGGGCGGCCTCGGCTTCATCGACGCCGGGCTCACCCACAAGATTCCGTTCCCGGCGGGCACCTTGCTGATCCAGCTCGGTGGCCCCGGCATGCGCATCGGCATGGGCGGCGGCGCCGCTTCGTCGATGGCCACCGGCACCAACACCGCCGAACTCGATTTCGATTCGGTGCAGCGCGGCAACCCGGAGATCGAGCGGCGCGCGCAGGAAGTGATCAACCGGTGCTGGGAGCTGGGCGAGAAGAACCCGATCCTCGCGATCCACGACGTGGGCGCGGGCGGCCTGTCGAACGCCTTCCCCGAACTCACCAACGACGCCGGCCGCGGCGCGCGCTTCGACCTGAAGCGCGTGCCGCTGGAGGAATCGGGGCTCGCGCCGAAGGAAATCTGGTGCAACGAGAGCCAGGAACGCTATGTGATGGCGATCGCGCCGGACTCGCTGGAGCAGTTCCGCGCCTTCTGCGAGCGCGAACGCTGCCCGTTCGCGGTGGTGGGCGTGGCGACGGAAGAACGCCGCCTGCTTGTCTCCGACGGCGATGACTTGCTCCCTCCCCCTCCGGGGGAGGGCGGGGGTGGGGGCACTCTGCCCGCCGACACCCCCGTCGACATGCCCCTGGACGTCCTCCTCGGCAAGCCCCCCAAGATGCACCGCGACGTCCAGCGCGTGCAGCGTACGGTCGCCCCGCTGGACCTCACCGGCGTCGCCCTGCAGGATGCCGCCATCCAGGTCCTCGCCCACCCCACCGTCGCCTCCAAGCGCTTCCTCGTCACCATCGGCGACCGCACCGTCGGCGGGCTCACGCACCGCGACCAGATGGTCGGCCCATGGCAGGTCCCCGTCGCCGACTGCGCCGTGACCCTGGCGGACTACCGGGGCTTCGCCGGCGAGGCCATGAGCATGGGCGAGCGCACGCCGCTGGCGAGCACGGACGCGGCGGCCTCGGGCCGCATGGCGGTGGCCGAGGCCATCACCAACCTGCTGGCCGCGCCCATCGCGCTGCCGCGCGTGAAGCTCTCGGCCAACTGGATGGCCGCCTGCGGTGAACCGGGTGAAGACGCCGCGCTGTACGACACGGTGCGCGCCGTGGGCATGGAACTGTGCCCGCAGATCGGCGTGGCCATCCCGGTGGGCAAGGACAGCCTGTCGATGCGCACGCAGTGGAGCGAGGCCGGCAGCACGAAGAAGGTCACTTCCCCGGTCAGCCTGATCGTGACCGCCTTCGCCAGCCTCCCCGACGTGCGCGGCACGCTCACGCCGCAACTGCAGGCGAGCGACGACACGACGCTGCTGCTGGTCGACCTCGGGCGCGGGCGCAACCGCATGGGCGGCAGCATCCTCGCGCAGGTGCTGGGCCAGCCGGGCGGCGAGGTGCCGGACCTGGATGACCCGCAGGAGCTGGTCAAGCTCGTTGCCGCCGTCAACGAACTGCGCTCGCAGGGCCGCATCCTGGCCTACCACGACCGCAGCGACGGCGGCCTGTTCGCCGCCGCCTGCGAGATGGCGTTCGCGGGCCACGTGGGGGTGGCGCTCAACATCGACCTGCTGGTCACCGAAGGCGACGGCATCAGCGACAGCCGCGCCGAATACGGCGATGCAAAGAACTGGGCGACGCAGGTCAGCGCGCGCCGCGAGGAACTGACGCTCAAGGCCCTCTTCAGCGAGGAGCTGGGCGTGCTGCTGCAGGTGCGCACCGCGGAACGCAACGACGTGATGCAGGTGCTGCGCCAGCACGGCCTGTCCAAGCATGCCCATTTCGTCGGCAAGACGCGGCCGGCGGATTCGGCGATGGATATCGGCAAGGGCGAAGTCCAGGTGTGGCGCGACACCAAATCGGTGTTCAGCGCCAAGCTGGCGGACCTGCACCAGGTGTGGGACAGCGTGAGCTGGAAGATCTGCCAGCAGCGCGACAACCCGGTGTGCGCGGACAGCGAGCATGCGGCGGCGGGGGAGGCGAATGACCCGGGGCTGCATGTCTTTCTCCCGGGGATGCCCCCACCCCAACCCTCCCCCGGAGGGGGAGGGAGTGTCGGGGGTTCACTCCCTCCCCCTCCGGGGGAGGGCGGGGGTGGGGGCGCTCCGGCCCTCCATTTGACCCGCCCGCGTGTCGCCATCCTCCGCGAGCAAGGCGTCAACTCCCACGTTGAAATGGCCTACGCCTTCACCCTGGCCGGCTTCGACGCGATCGACGTCCACATGACGGACCTGCAGTCCGTCCGCCACGACCTCTCGCAGTTCATCGGCGTGGTCGCCTGCGGCGGCTTCAGCTACGGCGACACGCTGGGCGCCGGCATCGGCTGGGCGCGCAGCATCACCTTCAACCCGGTGCTCTCGCGCCAGTTCCAGGACTTCTTCGCGCGCCAGGACACCTTCGGCCTGGGCGTGTGCAACGGCTGCCAGATGTTCGCCGAGCTGGCCGACATCATCCCGGGCGCGCAGGACTGGCCGCGCTTCACCACCAACCGCAGCGAGCGCTTCGAGGCGCGCCTGTCGATGGTGGAAGTGCTGGAGTCGCCCAGCCTGTTCTTCCAGGGCATGGCCGGTGCGCGGCTGCCGATCGCCGTGGCCCACGGCGAGGGCTACCCCGACTTCGCGCGGCGCGGCAACGCGGCGAGGGCGATCGCCGCGATGCGCTTCGTCGACAACCACGGCCAGGCGACCGAGCGCTACCCGTTCAACCCGAACGGCGGCGCCGGCGGCCTGACGGCCGTGACCACGGCCGACGGCCGCTTCACCGCGCTGATGCCGCACCCGGAGCGCGTCTTCCGCAACATCCAGATGTCCTGGACTTCGGGCGACGCTTCGGCGTTCAGCCCGTGGATGCAGATCTGGCACAACGCGCGCAAGTGGGTCGGCTGATGGCGGCGCTAGAGCCCGATCCGCAGGGCGCGCCCGTGCGCCGCTTCACCGACCCGGACTACCGGCCGCTGGCCGCCAACCTGGCGCAGCTGCGCCGCGAGATCGACCGCATCGACGAAGCCGTCGTGAAGCTGCTGGCCGAACGCGCCATGTACGTCAAGGACGCCGCGCGCTTCAAGCGCGACGCCTTCCAGGTCACCGCGCCGGCCCGCCAGGCGCAGGTGTTCGAACACGTGCGCGAACTGGCCCGGCGCCATGCGCCGGACTTCAACGGCGGCTTCGAAGGCCTGCCGGACGTGGTCGAGTCCGCCTACCGGGCCCTCGTGGCCGGGTATATTGCATGCGAACAAAACCATTTCGGCCGCACCGAGACCATCCCCCCTTCCTCCGAGCTCCAAGACAAGCAGTGACGCAAAGACGCCAACTCGTGAAAGCGCTGGCCGCCGCGCCGGCCGCCATCCTCGCCAGCTCCTGGACCGCCGCGCGCGCCCAGGGCGACTTTCCCGCCAAGCCGATCCGCCTGGTCGTGCCCTTCGCCGCCGGCTCCACGCCGGACGTGTTCGCGCGCATCGTGGGCGACCGCGCCGCGCAGGGCTTGAAGCAGCCGGTGGTCATCGAGAACCGCGCCGGCGCGGGCGGCAACCTGGGCACCGACGTGGTGGCCAAGGCAGCGCCGGACGGCTACACCATCGGCGCCTCGATCACCGGGCCGCTGGTGAACAACACGGTCCTGTACCGGAAGATGCCGTACGACCCGTTCCGCGACCTGGTGCCGATCACCTTCGGCGTGCACCAGGCCAACGTGATCGCGGTGTCGCCGTCCCTGGGCGTGAACACGCTCAAGGAGCTGATGGACCTGCTGCGCCGGAACCCCGGCAAGTACAACTACGCGTCCATCGGCGTGGGCAGCCTGTCGCACCTGAGCATCGAGATGCTCAAGTCGCTGACGCACAGCTTCGTGGTGCATGTCCCCTACAACTCCTCGCCCGCGGCCGTCACCAGCGTGCTGCAGGGCGACACGCAGATCGTCAGCCTGGCGCCGCTGGCCGTGATGCCGCAGGTGCAGGCCGGCAAGCTCAAGGCCCTGGCCGTGTCCACCGCGCGGCGCGTGACGCAGCTGCCCAACGTGCCCACGCTGCGCGAAGCGGGCGTTCCCATGGACGGCAGCGCCTGGATCGGCCTCGTCGCACCCGCCGGCACGCCGGCTCCGATCATCGAGCGCCTGAACCACGAGTTCGTGGCCGCGATGCGCGATCCGGCGACCAACGAGAAGCTCAAGGCGCAGTACATGGACCCCGAGCCCGGCACGCCGGCGCAGTTCGCGGCCTTCATGCAGGCGGAACTGGCCAAGTGGGGGCCGGTGATCAAGCGCAGCGGCGCGACGATCGACTGAACCCCCTGGCGCGGCCATTCTTCTGGCTGCGCCGTACGCCGGAGGCTCGCTCGGCGTAGGACGCGTCCTAGGCGCCCTCGGTGCCCGCCGTGCTTGCGAACCGGCTTTCGCCGAGGCTGCGATTCAGCATGCGCTGATCGCGGCGACCGCTGTCCTCGCCGATAGTTGCTTCATGCCGAAAGGCGAAGCGAATCGAGGAGAGCGAGATGTTCGAATCCAGCACCAGCACCAGCAGCAAGTCCAGCGCCTTCCAGCTCTGCTTCCGCTCGCTGCGCAGCGGCAACGACTTCGCCTTCCCGTGCGACGCCGAGGGCCATGTGGACCTCGACCAGATGAGCGAGCGCACCCGCAACAACTACTTCTACGCCCGCGCCATGATGGGCCGCGAAGTCGCCTACCCGGCCGTGGAAGCCGCCACGCTCCACTGACGCGTCAGGCCCCGGCCCGGCGCCGCCAGGCCTTTTCCGCCTCCACCGCCACCCACACCAGCGCCGCGACGCCCACACAGAGGCCCAGCTCGGCCGCAGTCAGCGGCTGGGTGTGGAACACCGGATTCAGCCACGGCACATAGATCGTGGCCAGCTGCAGGGCAAAGGTGAGCAGCACGGCCAGCAGCAGCGGTACGTTGCTGCGCAGGCCCAGCCGCCACAAGGGCGTGATTTCCGAGCGGATCCCCATCACATGGGCCATCTGGCCCAGCGTCAGCACGGTGAAGACCATGGTCTGCCAGTGCGTGTCGCCCACCGCCAGCGCCCACGCCTGCACCGCGAGGCACAGGCCCGCGAGCAGCAGGCCGACCACCAGCACGTGCTGCCACAGGCCGCGCGCGAACAGGCTTTCCCCCGGCGGGCGCGGGGGCCGCTGCATGATGCCGCGCTCGGCCGGCTCGGCGGCCAGGGCGAGCCCGGGCAGGCCGTCCGTCACCAGGTTCACCCACAGGATGTGGATCGGCAGCAGCGGCAGCGGCAGGCCCACCAGCGGCGCCAGGAAGATCACGCCGATCTCGCCCGAATTGCCCGTCATCGCATAGCGCACGAACTTGCGGATGTTGTCGTAGATGCGGCGGCCCTCGCGCACCGCCGCCGCGATGGTGGCGAAGTTGTCGTCCAGCAGCACCAGGCTCGCCGCCTCGCGCGCCACGTCGGTGCCGCCGCGTCCCATCGCCACGCCGATGTCCGCGCGCTGCAGCGCGGGCGCGTCGTTGACGCCGTCGCCCGTCATGGCGACCAGTTCGCCGTGCGACTGCAGGGCCTGCACGATGCGGATCTTCTGCAGCGGGTCCACCCGCGCATACACGCGGACCTGGCGCACGCGGGCCGCCAGCGCCGCGTCGTCGAGTTGTGCCAGCTGCGCGCCGGTGAGCACGGTGGCCTTCGCATCCTCCACGATGGCCAGGCGCAGCGCGATCGCCCGCGCGGTGGCCGGATGGTCGCCGGTGATCATCGCCACCGTGATGCCCGCCTGCAGGCATTCGCGCACGGCCGCCGCGGCCTCCGGACGCGGCGGATCGATCAGGCCGACCAGGCCCAGCAGCTGCAGTGCGACCGGGCGCGCGCTGGCCTCGC
Source organism: Ramlibacter sp. AN1133 (assembly GCF_037890035.1). NCBI lineage: Bacteria > Pseudomonadati > Pseudomonadota > Betaproteobacteria > Burkholderiales > Comamonadaceae > Ramlibacter > Ramlibacter sp. AN1133. Next base: position 138,680 of record NZ_JBBKTQ010000008.1, on the reverse strand, counting down.
CCGCGGCCGGCGCCGCTGCGAGATCGCGGCGCGCCAGGGCCAGCACGCGCAGGCCCTGGGCGGCCATCTCTTCGGCTTGCCGCAGCCAGCGCGCAGGATCGAGCGCGAGCGCGCCCGCGGGGCTCCACAGCGCATCGCACAGCGGGATCAGGACCTCGGGCGCACCCTTGCTGTAGCCGACCACGCCGTCGGCAGCGCGGTGGTAGGTGGTCATGCGCTTGAGCGTGGCGTCGAACGGTTCCTCCGCCACGCGGGGAAATTGCCGCTGCAGCTCCTCGCGCCGCAGGCCCGCCGCTGCCGCGAGTTCGGCCAGCGCCGTTTCGGTCGGGTCGCCCTCCCACGCACCGTCGCCGGCGGCCTGGGCGTCGTTGCACAGCGTCGCGGCGCGCAGCAGCTCCGAGGCTGCCGGGGCGCCTCCTTCGGACTGGTTCCAGCGGCGATCCTGCGAATCGCACAGGGCCTCGCCGCGCATGCGGTTCTGGGTCAGCGTGCCGGTCTTGTCCGAGCAGGCCCAGGTGACGGAACCGAGCGTCTCCACCGACGCCAGCCGGCGCACGAGCGCGTTGACGGCCACCATCCTGCGCGCGCCGAGCGCCAGCAGCACGGTGATCACGGCCGGCAGCGCCTCCGGGATGGCGGCGACGGCGAGGCTCACCGCCGTCATCAGCATCAGCAGCGGCGGCTCGCCGCGCAGCAGGCCCACCACGAAGACCACCGCGCAGATCGCCAGCACCGCCAGCGCGAGCCGCTTGCCGAACACCGAAAGCCGGCGCTGCAACGGGGTCGGCTCCCAGCCGCCTTCGGCCAGCAGGCGCGCCATGCGTCCCAGCTCGGTGTGGCGCCCCGTGGCCACCACGAGCCCGCGGCCGCGGCCCTGCGTCGCGGTCGTGCCCTTGAAGGCCATGTTGGTGCGGTCGCCCAGCGCCTGCGTCTCGCCCTCGGGCACCGCCGTCTGCTTGACCACCGTGACGGACTCGCCCGTGAGGGCCGATTCGTCGACGCGCAGCTGCACGCTCTCGAACAGCCGCAGGTCCGCGGGAACCTGGTTGCCGGCTTCCAGCAGCACCACGTCGCCGGGCACGAGCGCGTGGGCGGGCACCTTGTGCGTGCGGCCGGCGCGCAGCACCACGGCCTGCGACGCGGCCAGCTGCCTGAGCGCGGCGAGGGCGCGGTCGGCCCGCCAGGCCTGCACCACGCCGATCGCCGCATTGAGCACGATGATGACCACGATCACCAGCGTGTCGACCCAGTCGCCGAGCACGCCGGAAACCAGCGCCGCGCCCACCAGCACCAGGATCATCAGGTCGCGGAACTGCTCGGCCACCAGCGAGGCGAAGCTGCGCGGTGGCGCCGAAGGCAGTTCGTTGGGGCCGTGGCGTTCGGCGCGCGTGCGGACTTCGTCGAGGTCCAGGCCGATGGCGGTGTCCACCGCGTGGTCGCGGGCGACGTCGGCGGCCTCGCGCAAATGCCAGTTGCCGGTGGTCACGCAGCCAGTATCGCCCCTCGCCGCCCGGGGGCGTTGATGGCTGTCAAGCCGCGGGAGAGACGGGTCGCGTGCGGTAGAACTTCAGGGGGACGGCCTGCGCCTCGCGCGTGGCCTGCTGCAGCACCGACTTCTTCATCCGGCCCACGACGTGCATCTCGCAGGGCTTGCAGTCGAAGCGCAGCGTGAGCTTCTCGCTGCCGTTGACCAACTGCAGCGGCTCGGCCCTGATGGTGCCCTTGACGCCCACCACGCCCTTGGCCTGCTTGGGGCACAGGCTCATGGCCCAGCGCACGCAGTGCTTGGTGATCATGAGGCTGACCTCGCCTTCCTCCTCGTGCGACTCGTAGGCGGCGGCGATCACCTTCACACCGTGCCTGGCGTAGAAGTCGTGCGCCTTCTGGTTGAAGACGTTGGCCAGGTAGGTGAGGGTGTCCTCGGGGTAGGGCACCGGCGGCTCGACGGGCGTGCCGCGGCGTGGCCGCTGGTAGCCGGCGGCGCGTGCGGCTTCGAGGGCCGCCACGGCGTCGCGGCGCAGCGCGTTGACCAGCGAGGGCGGGACGAACCAGGGTCGCGCCAGCTGCACCTGCAGGTCCAGGGGCTCGAAGAGGGTGTTGCCGAAGCGGGCGAGGTGTTCGCGCACGGCTTCCTCCGCCCTGGAGGCATCGCGCGCGGGTTGCTTCGAAAATGGCGCGGACGCCTCGCCGACGAAGCCGTCCTCGTCGGTCAGGCGCAGCACGAACCCGTCCGGCGACTCGGAAAGGCAGGCCCACACGCCGATGCGCCGGTCGCTGGACTTCTTCTCCAGCGTGCGGACCCAGTCCATGTCGCGGTTGCGGTTGAGGCGGGTGCCTTTGCGCAGGTCGGGCATGGAAGAGATCGGGTCCTTGGGGAAGACACGCCAGCGCCTGGGAGCGCCCCCGCCCCCGCCCTCCCCCGGAGGGGGAGGGGGCAAGCCCAGGGGCTCCGCGCGGTTGATGGCGAGGCCGACGAGTTCTTTCCGCAGGTCGAAGTAGCACAGGCCGTCGCCGTTGTGCAGCAGCGCGTGCGGGTCGTCCAGTTCCAGCTCGATCCAGTCGGTGCCGACCTTGCTCACCCAGCCGATCGGGCGGCCCGGATTCTTGGGCGAATCCAGCGCGGCGATGTCGTCCTGCCGGCCGTTGACGAAGTAGTCGGTGAACTCGCGGTTGAAGTTCTGGTCCGGGTCGGGCGTGAAGCTGAAGGTGGTGCGGCCGCTGGAGGCGCGCGCCAGGGGATCGGCGGAGCCTTCGCGCGCCGCGATCAGTTCGTCGAAGAGGCGGCGGTAATGGGCGGTGATGTTCTTCACGTAGCCCATGTCCTTGTAGCGGCCCTCGATCTTGAAGCTGCGCACGCCCGCATCCACCAGGGCCGCGAGGTTGGCGCTCTGGTTGTTGTCCTTCATCGACAGCACGTGCTGGTCGTGGGCCACGAAGCGGCCCTGGCTGTCGACCACGTGGTAGGGCAGGCGGCAGGCCTGCGAGCAGTCGCCCCGGTTGGCGCTGCGGCCGGTGTGCGCGTGGCTGATGTAGCACTGGCCGGAATAGGCGACGCACAGCGCGCCGTGGATGAAGAACTCCACCTTGCAGCGGTCCGCGTCGAGCGCGTCGTGGATCTGGCGGATCTGTTCCAGCGTGAGTTCGCGCGCCAGCACGATCTGCGAGAAGCCCACGTCCTGCAGGAACTTCGCCTTTTCCACCGTGCGGATGTCGGTCTGGGTGCTCGCGTGCAGCTGGATCGGCGGCAGGTCCAGCTCCAGCAGGCCCATGTCCTGGACGATCAGCACGTCGGCGCCGGCGTGGTACACGTCCCAGGCCATGCGGCACGCGGCTTCCAGCTCGTCGTCGCGCAGGATGGTGTTGTGGGTGACGAAGATGCGGGCGCCGAAGCGGTGCGCGTGCTTCGCCAGGCGCTCGATGTCCTGCACGGAATTGCTGGCCGACACGCGGGCGCCGAAGTCCGGGCCGCCGATGTACACGGCGTCGGCGCCGTGGTTGACCGCCTCGATGCCGATGTCGGCGTCGCGGGCGGGAGCGAGGAGCTCGAGCTGGTGGTGCAGGAGGGACATGGAAGGGTACGCGGGGTCTGGCCGGAGCGCACTGCGGTAGGCTGGTGGTGACGCGCGAAGCGCGGGAACCCCAGCTTCGCGGCGCTCGCTGATTGCTGGGGTTCGCAACGCTCACCGCCAGCCTACGTTCGCAACGCTCACCGCCAGCCTACGTTCGCAACGCTCACCGCCAGCCTACGTTCGCAACGCTCACCGCCAGCCTACGTTCGCAACGCTGACCACCAGCCTACGTTCGCAAAGCTCACCGCCAGCCTACGTTCGGCCGATTTTATCGAGCCGGCGCGCGCCTTGCACGCTCACTGGCCGAGCTTGCGGATCTCCACGTCCACGCAGCCGCGGTTGCCGTCGTAATAGCCCGGCCAGTCGTTGGCGAAGAACATCAGCTCCTCGCCGCTCGCGGCCGTGAAGGTCGCTTCCGGGCCGACGGCGAAGAACGTCCTCTCTTCGCGGCCCTGTGCGGCGATGAGGGAGTACATGGGGAAATCGCTCGCGCGCGACCAGCGCTGCACGTACTTGCCGCTGGCGGCCAGGATGCGCGGGCCGCGCGTCCACTCCTCGACGACGTTGGTGACCGCCACGCGGTAGCGGGCGCCGCGCTGGAGGATCACGCCGGTGGGATTCCACTCGCAGCGCGCATCGACCCGCACCGTGACGGCCTGGTCGTTGCCGAGCATGGAGAGCGCCCGCGGCGGCTGGGTGATGCACTGCGCCCCGCCCGGGCGCGGATGGCAGCGGTTGTCGCCGACGGGCTCCTTCGGGCTCGCACAGGCCGCCAGCAGCAGGCAGGCCAGCAGCGGCGCGAAGCGGACGGGGAAACGAAGTGCGTGCGTCATCTAGAACCCCACGGGGTAGCCATCCTTGCGATGGTCCGAGGCGGCCACGTAGCCGTGCTGCGTCTTCAGCGCCAGCTGCGCGCAGCCGAACTCGGTGTCGAAGCGCGGCGCCACCTTCACCAGGTGGCCGCGCGCGCGCAGGCCTTCCACGGCCTCGGCCGGGAAGTTCCACTCCACGGCCACGCCGATGTTGTCGTCCAGCACGCGCCAGCGCGGCGCGTCGCTCGCCGCCTGCGGATTGAGGCCCTGGTCGGCGACGCGCACCGCGATCTGCACGTGCCCCTGCGCCTGCATGGAGCCGCCCATCAGGCCGAAGCTCATGAGCGGGCGCCCCTGCTGGGTGAAGAAGCCCGGGATGATCGTGTGGAAGGGGCGCTTGCGCGGCGCGACCTCGTTCGGATGTCCGCGCTCCAGCGTGAAGCCCCAGCCGCGGTTGTGCAGGGCGATGCCGGTGCCCGGCACCACCACGCCGGAGCCGAAGCCCTTGAAGTTCGACTGGATGAAGGAAACCATCATCCCCTTCTGGTCCGCGGCGGTGAGGTAGACCGTGCCGCCGCTCGCCGGCGCGCCCGCGCGGGCCGGCGCGGCGCGGTCCGGGTCGATCAGGCGTGCGCGCTGCGCGAGGTACTTGGCGTCGAGCAGTTGCTGCGCGTTGACTTCGCGCATCGCCTGCGGATCCGCCACGTAGGCGTACAGGTCCGCGAAGGCGAGCTTCATCGCCTCGATCTGCAGGTGGTGCCACAGGGCGCTGTCGGCGCCCGCGGCCTTCAGGTCGAAGTTCGACAGCATGCCCAGCGCCATCAGGGCGCCTATGCCCTGGCCGCTGGGGCCGATCTCGTGCAGTTCGACGCCGCGGTAGGCGACCGAGATCGGCTGCACCCAGTCGGATGCGTGCTCGGCGAGGTCCTCCTCGTCGATCAGGCCGCCGGTGCTGCGCGCGTGGTCGGCGATGGCCCTGGCCAGGCTGCCGCGGTAGAACGCCTCGCCCTTGCTCTGCGCGATCTGCTGCAGCGTGTCGGCCTGGCCGGGGCAGATCCACAAGTCGCCGACCTTCGGCGCTTCTCCGCTGGGGGCGAAGGCCTCCCGGAAACCCGGTTGCGGCAGCAGTTCGGCCACCTGGGCCTGCCACTGCCGGCGCACCGTGGGCGAAACGAGATAGCCCTCGCGCGCGTGGCGCAGGGCGGGCTCGAACAATTCCGCGAAGGGGATGGTGCCGAAGCGCTCCGACAGCATGCGCCACGCCGAAACGGTGCCCGGCACCGTGACCGAGTCCCAGCCGCGGTAGGGCACCGAGTTGTACTTCGCGAAGTGCTCGGGCGTCCACGCGCGCGGCGCGCGGCCCGACGCATTCAGGCCGTGCAGGCGCTGGCCGTCCCAGACGATGGCGAAGGCATCGCCGCCGATGCCGTTCATGCAGGGCTCGACCACGGTCAGCGTGATCGCGGTGGCGAGCGCCGCGTCCGCGGCGTTGCCGCCGCGCGCGAGCATCAGCGCGCCGGCCGCGGAGGCGAGCGGCTGCGAGGTACTGACGACGTTGCGCGCCAGCAGCGGCATGCGCTGCGAGGTGTAGGGAAAGTCCCAGAAGCCCGGCGCTTCGGTGTTCATTCCAGCCGCACCTTCGCCTGCTGCACCACCTTGCCCCAGGTGCGGAATTCCTCGTCCACCACCTTGGCGAAGTCCTCGCCCGGCGTGTAGCGCAGCTCGACACCCTGGTCCAGCAGCCGCTGCTTCAGGTCCGGCGATTCGACCGCCGCGCGCACCGCGCGGTTCAGCGTGGCGATCGCCTGCGGCGGCGTGCCCCTGGGCACCATCAGGGCGAAGAAGTTGTCGGCCGAGAAGTTGACGCCCGACTCGGCGATCGTGGGCACGTCCGGCAGCATCGCGAGCCGCTTGCTCGATGCCACCGCCAGCACGCGCAGCTTGCCGGCCTTCACGTGCGGCATGGAAGCCGGGATGCTGTCGAACATCATGCTGGAGCTGCCGGACATCAGGTCCGGCAGGGCCTGCGAGCTGCCCTTGTACGGGATGTGCGTCATCTGCACGCCCGTGGTGGACTTGAACACTTCCGACTCCAGGTGCGAAAGCGTGCCCGGGCCCTGCGATGCGAAGTTGTGCTTGCCCGGCTGGGACTTGAGCAGCGCCACCAGCTGCGTCACGTTCTGCGCCGGCAGGGCGGCGGGCACGACCAGCATGTGCGGCACGATGGCCACGCCGGCCACGGCGACGAAGTCCTTCTGCAGGTGCGCGGACTGGGGCGGATAGGCGGCCGCGGCGATCGCCGCGTTCGTCACGGCGGCCATGTAGGTCGTGTAGCCATCCGGCGCCGCCTTGGCCGCGGCGATCAGGCCGATGTTGCCGCCGGCGCCGGGCTTGTTCTCGATCACCACCGACTGCCTGAGTGTCTCGCTCATCTTCTGGCCGATCGCGCGCGCCAGGATGTCGGTGGCGCCCGCGGGCGGGAACGACAGCATCATCGTGATCGGCTTGTCGGGGTACTCGGCGCGCGCCGCGACGCTCGCGGCGGCGAGCAGCAGGGCGACGCCGGCGCGGCGCAGGCAGGGGGTGGGAAGGGACTGCTGGAACATTCGGGGCCTCGAAGGTGATGCGGTGCGATGCCGCTGCAATGGGCGTGCCACGCGCTCAGGAGCGCGCGCCGCCGGGGGGTGCCACGGCCGCGCCCTCGATGCCGTGCTGCTGCAGGGCGCGGGCGACGAAGCCGGAAGCTTTCATTTCCTCGATGTAGGCGCTGAGCCAGGCCTGCGCCGCGGTGCGGCCCTTGGGCACGCCCATGGCCTGGTTGATCACCATGAAGCGCCCGGGCAGCAGGCGCACGCCGCCCACGCGCTTCGCGTCGGCTTCGAGCTGCTGCTTCACGCCGGCGGCCACTTCGAGGGACTGCTTGAGAAACTCGTCGACCACCACCGGCGAGGTCGGCACGCGCACCAGCGTCGCGTGCTTCAGCTCGCGCGTGAGGTACAGGTCGTAGGCGCTGCCGCGGCCCACGGCCACCCGCGTGCCGGCGCGGTCGACCTCCTCGTTGCGCTGCAGGGGCGAGCCGTTGCGCACCAGGTAGGCGCCTTCGATGACCACGTACGGTGCGGTGTACTCCATGTCGGCCGCCCGCACCGGGTCGATCGCGACGAAGGCGAGATCGACCTGCCTGCCCTTGACCGCCTCCACCACGTTGCCCGCGGAGGTGAACGTGACCAGTTCGGCCTCTAGGCCGAGCCGGCGCGCGGCTTCCTGTGCCAGGTCCACCGACACGCCGCGCGGCGCACCGTCGGGGCCGCGGCTGGCGAGGATGGGGTTGCCGAAGTTGATGGCGGCGCGCAGCCTGCCCGTGCCACCGAGTTCGGCCCGCGCGGCGGCGGCGGAGGCACTCGCCGCCGGCGTGCCGGCGCAGCCGGCCAGCGCGGCGCCGACCGCCGCGCAGAAGAAGCGGCGGCTGGCCATCAGAAATCGTACTTCTGGCCCGGCTCCGGCACCAGGATGCGCGGCACCGCCGCATTGCCCATGGCGGAGATCAGTTCGGCGGGCGTGCCGCGCAGCTGCGGCGTGGTGCCGTAGTGGATCGGGATCGCGTAGCGCGGGCGGATCATGTCGCGCACGGCCATCGCGGCGTCCTGCGGGCTCATGACGAAGTGGTTGCCGATCGGCATCAGCACCACGTCGGGCCGGTACATGTCGCCGATCAGGCGCATGTCGCCGAACACGCCGGTATCGCCCATGTGCCACACCTTGAAGCCGTTCTCCATCTCGATGATGAAGCCCACGGGCTCGCCGCCGGGCAGCACGATGTCCTTGCCGGCGGCATCCTTCCACCCCAGCTCGGAGGAGTGCTCGGCATGCACGGCCGTGATCTTGGGGCCGGTGGGGCCCCACGGCAGGATGGTGCCGCCCTTGCCGAAGCGCGGCGCCAGGTTGGCCGGCAGGATGCCGTAGGTGGCGACGGTCTGGCCCAGGCCGGCCGGGCCGTACATGGGGGCGTTGTGCATCTTCGCGAGCTCGGGGGCGTCCGCGAAGTGGTCGAAGTGGGCGTGGGTGACGAGGATCAGGTCCACCTTGCCGAGAGCGGCGAGGTCCTTCCACTGGGCCGGTGTCTTGGGGTTGGTCTTCAGCCAGGGATCGATCACGATCACCTTGCCGCCCGGCGTGGTGATGCGCGTGGTGGCCTGTCCGAGCCACAGCACCTCGGTCTTGCCGGCGGCGTGCGGTGCATCGCCGGGCATCGCCTGCAGGGCGGGCGCGGCCTGCATGGAAGACATGGGGCCGCCCATGGGGGTGGTGCAGCCGGCGAGGGCCAGCATGGCGGCAGTGCAGAGCAGGGACCGGAATCTCGTCATCGCGAACTCCTTGTTTTGTATGCATGCCAACCGGGCTGGCCGGCATCGCGCGATTGGAACGGCGCTTGCACGAGGCGTCAATCGGGCGCGCCACTACACTGCACGCCGATGCACGCAGTCCCCGTCCGCCACCGCTTCGAGCGCATCGACGCCCTGCGCGGCGCCGCCATCGTGTGGATGACGGTGTTCCACTTCTGCTTCGACCTGAACTTCTTCGGCTGGATCCACCAGAACTTCCTGTACGACCCGTTCTGGACGCGCCAGCGCACCGCCATCGTGAGCCTGTTCCTGTTCTGCGCGGGCCTGGGGCAGGCGGTCGCGCACCTGCAGGGGCAGGGCTGGCCGCGCTTCTGGCGCCGCTGGGCGCAGGTCGCGGGCTGCGCGCTGCTGGTCTCGGCCGGCTCCTGGTTCATGTTCCCGCAAAGCTTCATCTACTTCGGCGTGCTGCACGGCATCGCGGTGATGCTGGTGATCGTGCGCCTGTCCGCCGGCTGGGGCACCTGGCTGTGGCCGGCCGGCCTGCTCGCCATCCTGCTGCCGCTGGCCGCCCTGCCGGTGCACGTGGCGTTCGGCGACCTGCACGTGCTCAACGAGCGCTGGCTGAACTGGATCGGCTTCGTGTCGCTCAAGCCCGTGACGCAGGACTATGTGCCGCTGCTGCCCTGGCTGGGGGTCATGTGGTGGGGCATGGCGGCGGGCCAGTGGCTGCTGCGGCACCGCCCCGACATCGTGCGCGGGCCCCTGCCGCGCGCGTTCGCGCCGCTGGCGTGGCTGGGGCGGTGGAGCCTGACGTGGTACATGCTGCACCAGCCGCTGATGATCGGCGTGCTGATGCTGCTGCGGCACTGAATGGACAGCCGCAGGCCGCGTCGTTGACGCTGCGCCGCACAATATCTTACGAACGGTCGTTCCTTGGGGTCTATCCCGGCGCGCACAATGGGTTGCTACCGCCGCGCAGAGATCGCCAGCCGGGGCTATCCGTGGGAGATTGCAGATCGGCGCTTCAAGACGTTCGCCCAGCAGCGAAGAGCCGCGGACCGCGGCCGACGCCGCCGTTGCCGCCTGGGAAGAAATCGGCACACGGCTCGCGCCGGTTCTCGGTCGGCGCGGCGTGGCCGCACTGTACCGGCGCAGCGTCCACCTGACCCTGGCGCGCTATCCCTGGCTCGCCCCCGCCTACGAAGCGCCGACGCAGGTGGCCGACCTCGCCGCCCTGCATGCCGCCCTCGAGGCCCAGGACGCCCCTGTCGCAGAGGCCGCCAGCGCGGAACTGCTGGCGAATTTCCGCGCCCTGCTGATCACGCTGATCGGCGACACATTGACCGCAAGGCTGCTGGCGCCCCCGCCGCCAGGATCCCCGGACGCCGATCCCGCCAAGGAACCCCCGCCATGAACGCCGCCAAGGCCAAAGCCACCATCCGCCGCCTTCCCACGGGAGTGCCCGGCCTCGACGCCATCCTGGGGGGCGGCTTGCCCGAGTTCTCCTTCAATGTCGTCGCCGGGCCGCCCGGCTGCGGCAAGACGACGCTGGCGCACCAGATCATGTTCGCGCTGGCCACGCCCGAACGCCCGGCGATCTACTTCACGGTGCTGGGCGAGCCGCCGCTGAAGATGCTGCGCTACCAGCAGCAGTTCGACTTCTTCGACCCCGCCAAGCTGAACCAGAGCATCTATTTCATCAACCTCGGCGAGGAGGCGGCCTCCGGCGACCTCGGCAACGTGCTGCGGCGCATCGCCGCCGAAGTCGACGCGAAGAACCCGGGCCTGGTGTTCGTCGACTCCTTCCGTTCGCTCGCCGGCTCCGCCGGCACCGCGCCCCTGCGCAGCCTGCAGGAGTTCGTGCAGGAACTGGGCGTGCTGATGACCAGCTGGCAGGCCACCACCTTCCTGGTCGGCGAGTACCCGGACAACGACAGCAATCCGGTGTTCACCGTGGCCGACGGCCTCATCTGGCTGCGCCAGAGCGAGCAGCGCAACTCGGTGGTGCGCAAGCTGGAGGTCGCCAAGATGCGCGGCCAGGCGTCCATGTCGGGCCTGCACTCCTTCCGCATCGATGGCGCCGGCGTGCGGGTGTTCTCCCAGCCGATGGAGCGCCCGCAGTCCCTTGCCGCAACGGAGCCCGCGCACCAGCGCCTCAGCCTGGGCGTCGAGGGCCTCGACGAGATGCTGGGCGGCGGCCTGCCGCGCGGCTATTCCCTGCTCGTCGCGGGCCCGTCGGGCGCCGGCAAGAGCATCATGGCCTCCGCCTTCCTGGTGGAGGGCGCGAAGCAGGGCGAGACGGGCGTGCTGGCCACCTTCGAGCAGCGGCCGAACCGCTCGCGCGGCCGCGCCCTGGCGGAGCTGATCGCCACCGGGCGCGTGGGCGTCGTCGATGCGCGCGCGCCGGGGCTCTCGGTGGACGAGATCAGCACGCTGCTGGTGGCCGAGATCCGGCGGCTGAAGGCCACGCGGGTGGTGATCGACTCGCTGTCCGGCTTCGAGCTCGCGCTGGCGCCGACCTTCCGCGAGGACTTCCGCGAATCCCTGTCGCGCATGGTGCTGGCGATCGCCAGCACCGGCGTCACGATCCTCATGACCTCCGAGCTGGAGGACCGCTTCTTCGACCTGCGCTTCAGCCCGTACGGCACCGCCTTCCTGACCGACGCCATCATCGTGCAGCGCTACGTCGAAGTCGACAGCCGGCTGCTGCGCGTGCTGGCGGTCGCGAAGGTGCGCGACAGCGCGCATTCCAACGAACTGAGGCTGTTCCACATCGACGAGGGCGGCATCCGGCTGGACGGCATGCTGCAGCAGCACGAGGGCCTGCTGGGCGGCCGGCCGACGCTGCGCAAGCGGGCTCCCGGCGAACCCATCGACGCCAGCTGGGGCCGTCCTGGTTCGGAGGGAACCCCATGAACAGCACCATCAACTTCAAGCGAGGTCCCCACATGGAGAGCGGCTCTTCCCGCAAGGCCGACAGGGCGCTGGCCCGGCGGCTCCAGGCGCTGGGCGCCGAGGCTGCGGCCCTGCGCTCGGAACTCGCCACGCTGCGGCAGAAACTCGCCAGTGTCGAACGCGAACTGAGTGCGGCAGGCGGCCAGGTCCTGCAGGACGCGAACCAGGAACTGGTGGTCGCGGCCGTGCACGCCCAGGAGATTGCCGACGCGGCGCGCAGCGCGCTCGAGCGCGTCACCAGTGCCCCCGAGGTCGAAGCCGTGCTGCAGGAGCTGGACCGGCCCGGCTCGCTGGCGGACCTGCGCGACGCGAACGAGCGGCTCGTCGTCGCGGCGCTGCATTCGCAGGAGATGGAGGAGGAGGCCGCGGAGGCGCACCGCCGGCACGTGGCCTTCTTCGCGACCGTCGCCCACGAGCTGCGCAACCCGCTGCTGCCGCTGCGGCTGGCCGCGCGGATGCTGGACCGCGCGCACGACGACCGCGAGATGCTGGCCAAGTTGCAGGAGACCATCACGGGGCAGGTGAGCCACATCGCCCGCCTGATCAGCGACCTGCTGGATGGCGCGCGCGTGAGCACGGGCAAGTTCCGCCTCGAACGCGTGAGCGTGGACCTGGTGCGCCTGCTGGAGATGACGGTCGAAACCTTCCTGCCCGGCATGCAGGCGCGCCGGCAACAATTCACCTCCACCTTCCCTCCCGGGCCGGTGCTGGTGCATGCCGATCCGGTGCGCCTGGCGCAGGTCTTCGGCAACCTGCTGGAGAACGCTTCGAAATACACCCCCGAACGTGGCCAGATCACCCTGTGCGTGGAAGTGCGGGAGCCGAACGTGGTGGTCACCATCTCCGACAACGGGATCGGCATCAGCGCCGAGGCGCTGCCGCACCTGTTCCAGATCTTCGTGCAGGACGCGCACGCGGTGGAGTTCGACAGCCGGGGCCTGGGGATCGGACTTTCCGTCGTGCGGGAACTGGTCCTCGCCCACGGCGGCGAGGTGGTCGCCAGCAGCGCAGGCAAGGACCAGGGCAGCCAGTTCCGCGTGACGCTGCCGCTGGAAGCGTCGCAGCCGCCGGCCTGAGGCCCTTGCTCATCGGCGGCTGGCTATCGGCCCGATAGGCGCCGTCGAACGCGTCGTCGGCATGCGCCTACAGGGTGGGGGCGGGGGGCGCCTTAACGTCAGCCCTCGGCAATGTTGCCGAGCGTCCCGGACTTCCCCTCATGCCCAAGCCGCCCTCGCCGAACCCATCGACGAAGAAGAACGATGCGCCCGCTGCCGCGGCCCGCAACACCGACAGCGGCCCCGGCCGGGTGGACCCCGCCGCCGGCGGCGACATGGCCGCCCGCAGGATGGCCGACGTGCAGCAGGTGGCCGCGGCGATGCCGCACAACGGGAACAAGGCCCTGGAGCACGGCTTCGAGGACGGCACCAACCCGCCGGCGGGCCAGGCCGTCGAGGCGCCTTCGCGTCTCGTGGGGGCCAGCACGCTCTCGGAAGAAAACGATTCGCCCAAGGTCGGCACGGCCGCCCTCGACGGGCTGAACGCCACCACCGAATCGCTGGACCGCGTGCGGGTGGATTCCACCGGCCGCGTGCTCACGACGAACCAGGGCGTGGCCATCGCCGACAACCAGAACTCGCTGAAGTACGGCGTCCGCGGGCCGGTGCTGCTGGAAGACTTCGTCCTGCGCGAGAAGATCACCCACTTCGACCATGAACGCATTCCGGAGCGCATCGTCCACGCGCGCGGCTCCGGCGCGCACGGCTTCTTCGAATGCTTGCGGCCGCAGACGGAGCTCACGATGGCCGCGCCCTTCCGCGAAGCGGGCAAGAGGACGCCGGTGTTCGTGCGCTTTTCCACCGTGGCCGGCGAACGCGGCTCCAAGGACACGGCGCGCGACGTGCGCGGCTTCGCCGTCAAGTTCTACACCGAGGAAGGCAACTGGGACCTGGTGGGCAACAACATGCCCGTGTTCTTCATCCAGGACGCGATGAAGTTCCCGGACCTGGTCCATGCCGTGAAGCCCGAGCCGCACCACCAGATGCCGCAGGCCGCCAGCGCGCACGACACCTTCTGGGACTTCGTCTCGCTGATGCCCGAATCCACGCACATGCTGATGTGGGTGATGAGCGACCGCGCCATCCCGCGCAGCTTCGCCACCATGCAGGGCTTCGGCGTGCACACCTTCCGGCTGGTGAACGAGCAGGGGCGCTCGGTGTTCTGCAAGTTCCACTGGACGCCCGTGGCCGGCACCCATTCGCTGGTGTGGGACGAGGCGGTGAAGATCTCCGGTGCCGACCCCGACTTCCACCGGCGCGACCTGTGGGAGCGCATCGAGGCCGGCAACTATCCCGAGTACGAGCTCTCCCTGCAGGTCTTCACCGAGGAACAGGCGGAGCGCTTCAGCTTCGACATCCTCGACGCCACCAAGATCGTGCCCGAGGAACTGGTGCCGCTGGTGCCGGTGGGCCGCATGGTGCTGAACCGCAATCCCGACAACTTCTTCGCCGAGACGGAGCAGGTCGCCTTCTGCACCGCGCAGGTCATCCCCGGCATCGACTTCTCCAACGACCCGCTGCTGGCCGGGCGCATCCACTCGTACGTGGACACGCAGATCTCGCGCCTGGGCGGGCCGAACTTCCACGAGCTGCCGATCAACGCGCCGCTGGCGCAGGTGCACAACAACCAGCGCGACGGCATGCACCGGCAGGCGATCCACCGGGGCCGCGTGGCCTACGAGCCGAACTCGCTGGCGGGCGGCTGCCCGTTCCAGGCGGGCGCGGCGCAGGGCTTCGTCACCGTGCCCGCGCGCATCCGCGCCGAGGAGGAGCAGGGCAAGGTGCGGGCCAAGCCGGAGAAGTTCGCCGACCACTACACGCAGGCGCGCCTGTTCTACGAGAGCCAGACGCCGGTGGAGCAGTGCCACATCGCCAACGCGTTCCGCTTCGAGCTGAGCAAGGTCACGGTGCCGGCGATCCGCGAACGGATGGTGGCGTCGCTGCGCAATGCCTCGGAGGACCTCGCGCTGAAGGTCGCACAGGGGCTGGGCATGGACCCGCTGCCCGATCCGATGCCGCTGGCGTTGCCCGATCCGGCCGCGCCCGAGGTCACGAAGTCCCCCGCGCTGTCGCTGCTGTTCCGGCCCGGCGACGGCACGATCAAGGGACGCAAGGTGGCGCTGCTGGTGGCGCCGGGCGTGCGCGCGGCGCCCTTGCTGCAATTGCAGCAGGCGCTGCTGGCGCAGGGTGCGGTGGGGCGACTGGTCGGCCCGCGCATCGGGCCCATGCCGACGGCCGAGGGCGATGCCATCGATGCCGACGCCTCGCTGGAGAACGAACCCGGCTTCCTGTTCGACGCCCTGGTGCTGCCGGACGGCGCCGAAGCGATCGCCGCGCTGGCGCAGGACGGCCACACCGCCGAATTCATCCGCGACCAGTTCCGCCACTGCAAGACCATCCTGGTGTTCGGCGGCTCGCGCGAGCTGCTCGCGCAGGCAGGCGTGCCCGCCGCGCTGGCCAAGGCGCAGGCGCAAGGCGGCACCGGCCTGGTCTTCGCGGACGAGGGCGGGGAGCCGGCCGCGGCCGAGGCCTTCCTGCAGGCGCTGGCGAAACACCGCCACTTCGGCCGCGAGACGGACCCGCCGCTGGCCTGATCCCCTTCAAGGACCCGAATCCCATGCCTACCCTTGCCCTGAGCCACGCGTGCGAACTGCTCGATGCCGACCACATCGCGGTCAAGCACCTGTTCGTCGAATACGCCCGCCTCGCCATGGCCGCCCCCTTGGCGGTGGCGGAGCGGCAACCCATCGCGGCGCGCATCTGCGCCGAACTGACCGTGCATGCGCAGATCGAGGAGGAGATCTTCTATCCGGCGCTGCGCAAGGCGATCGATGCGCCGGAATTGCTGGATGAAGCGCAAGCGGAACACCGGCAGGCGAAGGAGCTGATCGCGAAGATCCAGGGCACCAGGCGCGCGTCCCCCGCGCTGGACGACCTGGTGAGCGAGCTGGCTCGCGCGGTGGAGCAGCACGTGAAGGAGGAGCGGGACGTCCTGTTCCCGAAAGCGAAGTCGGCGGACGGGCTGGACCTTGAGGCGCTCGGGGAGCGGTTGAGGGAGAGGCAGCAGGAACTGGAGTCTCGCGGCAAGCGCTGACGGGGAGCTCGCTGCTTCGGGACGTCGTGGCTCCGCCGTGCGGAGGCCTCAGGATCGCGTCCGCTCGAGAGGGCGCCCGGCAGGACGAGGACGGGTTGGTCCGTCCCGGCGAAATCAAGGAGGAGGCGCGGGCGCATTGCCAGACCGGGGCGCGGTTCCCATCCGCGCCGGGGGACATTCGCCGGGACGGACCAACCCGTCCTCGTCCGGATGGATGGCAGCGGAGTTACCGCAGCCCGGAACGAAAAAGCGGCCCGCAGGCCGCTTCTCTGGGCCCCCGCCTGCGCGGGGGTGACGTCCCTCCCCACCCTCCGCGGGAAGGGAACACACCGAAGTTTTATTCGACCTTCGCCGCCTTGCGCAGGCTCTCCTGGAACTGCGCCAGCTTCTGCTGCTGCAGCTGCTGCGCGATCTGCGGCTTGACTTCGTCGAACTTGGGCAGCTGGGCGTCGCGGATGTCGTCGACGCGGATCACGTGCCAGCCGAATTGCGACTTCACCGGGGCCGGCGTGGTCTCGCCCTTCTTCAGCTTGACCATGGCTTCGGCGAACTCGGGCACGTAGCTGGAGGGATTGGCCCAGTCCAGGTCGCCGCCGTTCTGGCCGGAGCCCGGGTCCTTGGACAGCTTCTTGGCCAGCTCGTCGAACTTCGCACCCTTCTTCAGGTCGGCGAGGATCTTCTTGGCCTCATCTTCCTTTTCCACCAGGATGTGGCGCGCCTTGTATTCCTTGCCGCCGTTGGCCGCGGCGAACTTGTCGTATTCGGCCTTCACCTCGGCGTCCGTCACCGGGTTCTTCTTCTGGTAATCGGCGAACAGCTCGCGGATCAGGATGGTCTGGCGGGCCAGCTCCAGCTGCGCCTTGTAGTCGTCGCCGGCGTCCAGGCCGCGCTTCTGCGCTTCCTGCATGAAGATCTCGCGCGTGATGACCTCGTCCTTCAGCTGGCCCTGCATCTCGGGGGTCACCTGGCGGCCGGCCTTGGCCAGCTGCTGCTGCAGCATGTCGACGCGTTCCTTGGGAACCGGCTTGCCGTTGACGATGGCGACGTTCTGCGCGGCGGCGGGCAGGGCGATGCCGATGGCGGCCGCGGCAAGCGCGGTCAGGATCACTTTCTTCATGGGGTATCCCTCGGGAGCGGAAACAGGGTTAGATCAGTTCGATCGCCAGCGCGTGGACGCCGCGTTCACGGTCGATATAGTCGCGCAGGGCATCATACACAAGGCGATGGCACGCGACCTTGCTCTGGCCGGCGAACAGGGGCGAGGCGATGCGCACCCGGAAATGGGTGCCGACGCCGGTGCCGTCCTGGCCCGCATGCCCCAGGTGCGCCGCGCTTTCGTCCAGCACTTCGAGGTGGCTGGTCGCCAGCCGTTCCGCCAGGCGGGCGGCGAGCGCCTCGCTGGTGATCCCGGTCCCGGCAGAATTCACGAGTCGCGCGCTCCGGCTTCGGCCTGCTTGCCGTCCTTCATGAAGCGGCTCAGGTACACCGCCTGCCCGATCACGAACAGGGCCATGAGCCCCAGGCCGCCGAACAGCTTGAAGTTGACCCAGGCGTTGGTGTCGTAGTGGTACGCCACCCACAGGTTCAGGACCCCCATCACGGCGAAGAAGGTGACCCAGCTCCAGTTCATGCCGCGCCAGGCGGCGTCCGGCAGCTCGAGCTGCGAGGACATCAGCGACTTCAGCAGGTTCTTGCGGAAGAACAGCATGCCGATCGCCAGCGCGCCGCCCATCATCCAGTACAGCACGGTGGGCTTCCACTTGATGAAGGTTTCGTCGTGGGCCAGGATGGTCGCGCCGCCGAACACCACGATGATGCCCAGGCTGAGCCACTGCATCGGTTCGACCTTCCCGTGGGAGTACTTCAGCCAGGCGATCTGGGCGACGGTGGCGGCGATGGCCACGCCCGTGGCCACGTAGATGCCGCCCAGCTTGAAGGCGACGAAGAACAGGACGATCGGGAAGAAGTCGAGGAACAGTTTCAATTCAGGCTTTCTTCTCTTCCGGCTGGAAGTCCAGCGAGGCGGAGTTCATGCAGTAGCGCAGCCCCGTCGGCGCGGGGCCGTCCGGGAACACGTGGCCGAGGTGGGCACCGCATTGTGCACACACCGTTTCGGTGCGGACCATGCCGAGGGTGGTATCCCGGATTTCCCGGATCGCCCCCGGCACGGCCTGCGAAAAGCTGGGCCAGCCGCAGCCGGCGTCGAACTTGGTGCCGGAGTCGAACAGCTTGGCGCCGCAGCAGATGCAGTGATAGCTGCCGTCGGCCCAGACCCGCTCGTACTTGCCGGTGAAGGGCCGCTCGGTGGCGGCGCGGCGGGTGACGTTGAAGGCGCCGGGCTCCGCCCCCTTGTTCGCCAGCAGGGCTTTCCACTCGGTCTCGGTCTTGCGGATCGGGAAATCGTCTTTCATGGGCAGCAGGGGATCTCCGTTGGGGCGCCCGGCCGGGCGCAAGCCGGCCCGGCGGGGGCAGGGCTTCGACCCCGGAATGGTCGCCGAGTTTCAGCAGCCGGTCGTGCGGCGGGCGCGCCTCGTACTGTAGTCGCTGGCCGCGACGACGTGCGGGTAGGGTCAACCGGCGCGTGGCGGCACCGCGGTGCGATCGTTTCCGTCGCCTGCGCGACGCTCGATCCAGGCGGCTTTGTCGCCCCGGCGCCATCGCCCGCCGCCGCTAGGGGAAAGGCTTAGCGCGGGCCGGCGGTGCCTCGTGGACAATGATTTGGACGAGCTCCTCAGGGGCCGCAGAGAGGGAGGATCAGGAGAATGAGACATTGTTCGGGGCTGCGTCCAGGCCATGCCAACGGCCCCCTGCGGGCCTCGCGTGGAATGACCTGCCGGGGCCGGCGATGAGCGCGCTCGCGCTAAAGTGGGGGCTGGAGCACTTCCTGGGGAAGCGCCGGACCCACCGTCCGCTGCGCACCGACCCCCAGCACCTCATGAAACATCCCACCGGAGCGTCCGGGAACGCGGCCGCGCCGCTGGCCGGCCGCCGCATCCTGCTCGTCGGCGACCTGGCGTCGCTGGCCACCGCGCTGCGCCACGGCGGGGCCGCCGTGCTCCAGGCGCGCGCCGACGCTGCGTTGCCCGAACAGTTGCGTGCCGCCGCCGGCGTGGATGCCGTGCTGGTGGAGCTCGACGCGCCGGATACCGATGGCCTGGCGGCTGCCCGCGCGATCCGCGCCGGCCACGCCCCGTGGGCTGCCGTCCCCCTGCTGGGGCTGGCAGCGGATCCCGATGCATTCGCCGAAGCGGCCGCGGCCGCCGGCATCAACGGCTTGCTTGCCAGGCCCGTGGAGACGACCCTGTTGTACGAGACCCTCACCCGCTTCATCACGTCCGGCGCCGCGCTCGTGCAGCGCACGTCGTCGGGCGCTCCCGTTGGCGGCACCTCCGTGGTTCCGGAACCGCTGCTGAACCTGCAGCGCCTCGACAGCTACCAGCGGCTCGGCATGCTCGACGAGCTCGTGAACGACTACCTGCCGGAAATGAGCCGGCTGCTGGCCGCCCTGCGGGAGGCCGCCGGCCGCGCGGACGTGCAGGGCAGCCTCGCGGCGCTGCACTCGCTGCTCGGCATGAGCGGCGAGGCCGGCGCCCAGGGGCTCTACCACCACGTCCGCAGGCTGTACGTCCCCCTGCTCGAACATGCGGAATGGCCGCCCCAGGCCGACTGGCTGGCCCAGCTCGCCCAGCTGGCGGCTCGCACCGAGGAAGCCCTGAAGGCATACTGTGCTCAGCAGGCGCGCTCCAGCGCCGCGTGAAAGGCGCCCCGCGCGCCCCTGAGGATCGCATGCAGGTTCCCGATTTCGCCGCCGAGGCGCCGGCGGTGCTGTTCGTCGACGACGAACCGATGTCGCGCAAGTGGTTCGCCCGCGAGTTCGGCGACGAATTCCGGGTGCAGACCGCCGGCGGCGCCGAGGAGGCCCTGAGCATCCTGCGCGAGCGCAGCCAGGAATTCGGCGTGCTGGTCACCGACTACCGCATGCCCGAACGCGATGGCATGAAGCTGCTGCGCGCGGTGCAGCGCGACTACCGCCACGTGGTCCGCCTGCTGGCCACCGCCTATGCCGAAAAGGACGTCGCGATCGCCGCGGTGAACCAGGGCAAGGTGCTGCGCATCCTGGAAAAACCGCTCGATGGCGAGGCCACCCGCGAGGCGCTGCGCGAGGCGCTGCAGCTCTATCGCACCCAGGCCCTGGAGCGGGTGGTCAACGAGGGCCGGGTGGCGGCCCTGCGCGAGGCGCTCGGCTTCCTCGCCCACGAACTGAACACGCCCCTGGCCACGGTGCGCGGCTACGTCGCCTCGGTGGTGGCGCGCCACATCCCCCCTGACGAGGGCGGCGAGCCGGGGGTCGCCCGCTTCGCGGAGGACCAGCCCGGCGAACTGGTGCGGGCGCTGGAGCGGGCCGAACGGCGGGCGCTGTACTGCCAGTCGCTCGTCTCCACCTTCGTCCAGTCCGCCCGCGACGCCTATCCGGACGCCGCGCCGCAGTCGATCAGCGCCAGCAGCCTGGTCGAGGCCCTGCTGGACGAATTCCCGTTCGAGGAGAACGAGCGCGGCACGATCACCATCGACGTGCGGCACGACTTCCGCCTGCCCGGCCGGCGCGACCTGCTGTACCTCGTGCTGTGCACGCTGACCAAGAACGCCCTGATCGCGCTGCGCGGCCGCCCCGAGCGGCACCTGTGGCTCGAGGTGGACTGCGACAGCACGGCCCCGGCCGGCCGGCGCTGCTGGATGCGGGTGCGCGACAACGGCCCCGGCATCCCGCCCGAGGTGCTGGCCAAGCTCACGCGCGAGCCGGTCACCACGCGCAGCGCCATCGGCGGCAGCGGCATGGGCCTCATGTTCTGCCAGCGCGTGATGCAGACGATCAACGGCTCGATCGACGTGCAGTCCACGGTGGGCGAGGGCGCCGCCGTCACGCTGTTCTTCCAGCCGCACACGCCCAATTAGGTCGGTCGCGCGACACTTCGGCTGTCGCGCTGCGGTTAGCATTCGGCCTCGGAAGAACCACCGAGGAGAACACGCATGCTGGGACTGATGCAGAACCAACCCCTGCTCATTTCGGGGCTGATCGTCCATGCCGAGCGCCACCACGGCGACGGCGAGATCGTGTCGCGCCGGGTCGAGGGCGACATCCACCGCTACCAGTGGCGCGACGTCGCCCGGCGCTCCCGCCAGGTGGCCCATGCGCTCGATGCGATGAACCTGCTGTTCTCCGACCGCGTGGCGACGCTGGCCTGGAACGGCTACCGCCACCTCGAGCTGTACTTCGGCGTCAGCGGCTCGGGCCGCGTGCTGCACACGCTCAACCCGCGCCTGCACCCGGAGCAGATCGCCTGGATCGCCAACCACGCGGAAGACCAGGTGCTGTGCTTCGACATGACCTTCCTGCCGATCGTGCAGGCGATCCACGCCAAGTGCCCCGGCATCAGGCAGTACGTGGCGCTGTGCGACGCCGACAAGCTGCCGGCCGCCAGCGGCATCCCCAACCTCGTGAGCTACGAGAGCTGGATCGGCGCGCAGTCCCCCGGCTACGAATGGCCGACGTTCGACGAGAACTCGGCCTCCAGCATGTGCTACACGAGCGGCACCACCGGCAATCCCAAGGCGGCCCTGTACAGCCATCGCTCGACGATCCTGCACGCGTACGCAGCCGCCTTGCCGGACGTGATGGGCCTGTCGGCGCGCGATTCGGTGCTGCCGGTCGTGCCCATGTTCCACGTCAATGCGTGGGGCATCCCGTATTCGGCGGCGCTCACCGGCTGCAAGCTGGTGTTCCCGGGCCCCGCGCTGGACGGCAAGTCGGTCTACGAACTGGTGGAGGCCGAACAGGTGACGTATGCGGCCGGCGTGCCCACCGTGTGGCAGATGCTCCTGGGACACCTGAAGCCCAACGGCCTGCGCTTCTCCTCGCTCAAGCGCACGGTGATCGGCGGCTCCGCGTGCCCGCCGGCGATGATCCATGCCTTCCGCGAGGACTACGGCGTGGAGGTGCTGCATGCCTGGGGCATGACGGAGATGAGCCCGCTGGGCACCCTGTGCACGCTGAAGAACAAGCACCTGACGATGTCGCCCGAGGAGCAGATGAAGATCCGCCTGAAGCAGGGCCGGGCCATCTACGGCATCGACATGAAGATCGTGGACGACCACGGCGAGGAACTGCCGTGGGACGGCAAGACCTTCGGCGACCTGTACGTCAAGGGGCCGTGGGTGCTGCGCGAGTACGTCAAGGGCGAGGGCGGCGACCCGCTGGTCAACGGCTGGTTCCCGACCGGCGACGTGGCGACGATCGATCCCGACGGCTACATGCAGATCACGGACCGCAGCAAGGACGTGATCAAGTCCGGCGGCGAGTGGATCAGCTCGATCGACATCGAGAACATCGCGATGGCACACCCGGCGGTGCAGATGGCCGCCTGCGTCGGCATGCGCCACCCGAAGTGGGACGAGCGGCCCATCGTGGCCGTGGTGAAGAAGCAGGGCATGGAGCTCACGCGCGAGGAACTGCTGGCGTTCTACGAAGGCAAGATCGCGAAGTGGCAGATCCCCGACGATGTCGTCTTCGTCGACAACATCCCGCTGGGCGCCACCGGCAAGATGCTCAAGACGCGCCTGCGCGAGCAACTGAAAGACTACAAGCTGCCCTCGGCCTGATGTTCCTTCTCCCTCCCCCTCCGGGGGAGGCCTCCGGGGTCCTCACGAAAAGTGCTTGCACTTTTCGTGGGGTGGAGGTGGGGGTGGGGGCACTCTGCCAGCCAAGGCACGAAGACCTGGGTTCCCGCCTGCGCGGGGACGACGTCTTCAGTCCCCCACGCGACTTCCATCGACGGATTCTGTCACCCAGGCGATATTCACCCGGGCAATCCCTGTCCCTTCCCGGCGCCTCCCGACGCTACGCTCCCGAGGTTATTGCAGACCAAAGGAGCAGGCAATGAAGTACACGCTCAAGGCGATCGCCATCACCGCCATGGCCATGGCCGCCGGCGCCGCGTTCGCGCAGAAGGGCGAGACCGTTCGGATCGCGTTCATGGATCCGCTGTCCGGCCCCTTCGCCAACGTGGGCCAGAACCAGCTCAAGAGCTGGCAGTTCGCTGCCGAAAAGCTCAACGCCAAGAATCCCGCCGGCGTCAAGTTCGAGGTCGTCGGCTTCGACAACAAGGGCTCCCCGCAGGAGAGCCTGAACACGCTCAAGGCCGCCATCGACCAGGGCTTCCACTACGTGGTGCAGGGCAACGGCTCGGGCGCGGCCACCGCCATCCTGGAAGCCGTCTCCAAGCACAACGAGCGCAACCCCGGCAAGGAAGTCGTCTACCTGAATTACGCCGCGGTGGACCCGGCGCTGACCAACGAGAAGTGCGACTACTGGCACTTCCGCCTCGACGCCGACACCTCCATGAAGATGGAGGCGCTGACCACGTTCATGAAGGACCAGCCCAAGGTCAAGAACGTGTTCCTGATCAACCAGAACTATTCGCACGGCCACCAGGTCGCCAAGTTCTTCAAGGATGCGATCGCGCGCAAGCGCCCCGACGTCAAGATCGTCGGCGAGGACCTGCACCCGATCGGCCAGGTCAAGGACTTCGCGCCCTACGTCGCCAAGATCAAGCAGTCGGGCGCCGACACCATCGTCACGGGCAACTGGGGCCAGGACCTGACGCTGCTGGTGAAGGCGCTCAACGACGCCGGCCTGAAGATCCCGATGTACACCTACTACGCCGGCGTGACCGGCACGCCCACCGCGCTGGCCGCGGGCGGCGACAGCGAGGTCTACGTGGTGGCCTACGGCCACGCCAACCACACCGGCGAGATCGGGCAGATCGCCAACGAGTTCAACAAGAAGTTCAAGGACGACTACTACACCTACGCCACCTACAACGGCATCAACCTGCTGTCGGCGGCGATGGCCAAGGCGCAGTCCACCAACCCGGTGAAGGTGGCCAAGGCGATGGAAGGGCTGTCGGTCAAGAGCTTCGCCGGGGACGTGACGATGCGCGCGTCCGACCACCAGTTGCAGCAGGCCATGTACATCACCAAGTGGCAGAAGGCCAAGAAGGGCGAGTACAGCGTCGAGAACACGGGCTACACCTTCGTGCCGATCAAGCAGATGGACCCGTACGTGTCGTCCACCCCCACGAGCTGCCAGATGAAGCGGCCGTCGGCGGGCTGACGCGCATGTGACGAACGCAGCCGGGACCGCGCGGTCCCGGCTTTTTTTTGGCTGCCGCACCCGGCAGAATGCGGCCACAAGCACAAGACCAGAAAAGAAACCGCGCGGATGGAGTTCTTCACCATATCGCTGCTGAACGGCATCAGCTACGGCCTGCTGCTGTTCATGCTCAGCTCCGGGCTCACGCTGATCTTCAGCATGATGGGCGTCCTCAATTTCGCCCATGCGAGCTTCTACATGCTCGGGGCCTACTTCGCCTACAGCGCGACGCAGTTGCTGGGCTACTTCCCGGCGCTGGTGGTGGCGCCGCTGCTGGTCGGTGTGCTCGGCGCCCTGTTCGAGAAGTACGCGCTGCGCCGCGTGCACAAGTACGGGCACGTCCCCGAGCTGCTGATCACCTTCGGCCTGTCCTTCATCATCCTGGAGATGGTGCAGCTGGTATGGGGCACGAGCTCGGCGGACTACCGCGTACCGGCCGCGCTGGCTGGCCCCCTGTTCACGCTGTACGGCACCCAGTTCCCGATGTACCGCGGCTTCATGATGCTGGTGGCCGTGCTGATGCTGGTGGCCATCTGGCTGCTGCTGACGCGCACGCGCATCGGGCTGGTCATCCAGGCGGCGCTCACGCACCCGGACACGGTGGAGGCGCTGGGCCACAACGTGCCGCGCGTGTTCATGCTGGTGTTCGGCGGCGGCGCGGCGCTGGCGGGCCTCGCGGGCGTGATCGGCGGCAATGCCTTCGTCACCGAGCCGGGCATGGCCGCGACGGTCGGCTCGGTGATCTTCGTGGTGGTGGTGGTGGGCGGCATGGGCTCGCTCGCCGGCGCCTTCGTCGCGTCGCTGCTGATCGGCATCATCCAGACCTTCGCGGTCGGCGTGGACGCCTCGCTGATGGGCGCGCTGCAGACGGTCGGCTGGACGGTCACCCCGCAGACTTTCGGCTACCCGTTGTGGAAGCTGAAGATCTCGCAGATCGCGCCCATCCTGCCCTACTTGTTCCTGGTGCTGATCCTGATCTTCCGCCCGAAGGGCCTTCTCGGAACGCGGGAGGGCTGAGAAATGGTACCCCCACGCTCCCCCACTCCGTGTGGGTCGCTGCCCCCCGAGGGGGCTTCAGCCTCCTTGAGGCGGCTCGTCGGAGGCTGACATGGCACGCCACAAGGACTATTACGAATTCAAGCCGTACAACGTCGGCCGCTGGTTGATCTGGGGCGCCTATGCGCTCGTGCTGCTGCTGGCGCCGCTGGTGTTCACCAGCAGCCTGTCGCACACCATGCTGTCGCAGATGGGCATCGCGATCATCGTGTGCCTGTCGTACAACATGATCCTGGGGCAGGGCGGCATGCTCAGTTTCGGCCATGCCGTGTATTCGGGCATGGGCTCCTTCCTCGCGATCCACACGCTCAACCTGGTCTCCAAGGGCGGCTGGCCGATCCCGGTGAGCCTGATCCCGGTGGTGGGCGGCTTCTCCGCGATGCTGTTCGCCGTGCTCTTCGGCTACGTCACGACCAAGAAGGCGGCGACGCCCTTCGCCATGATCACGCTGGGCATCGGCGAGCTGGTGTGGGCCTCGGCGCTGATGTTCCCCGAGTTCTTCGGCGGCGAGGGCGGCATCTCCAGCAACCGCGTCGCGGGCCCCAAGCCCCTGGGCATCACCTTCGGCCCGCAGATCCAGCTCTATTACCTGATCGCGCTGTACACCTTCGTGTGCACGGCGGCCATGTTCGCCTTCACGCGCACGCCGCTCGGGCGCATGCTCAACGCGGTGCGCGACAACCCCGAGCGGGTCGAGTTCGTGGGCTACGACACGCAGAAGGTGCGCTACATCGCCTTCATCCTGTCCGCGTTCTTCGCCGGCATCTCCGGCGGCCTGGCGGCGCTGAATTTCGAGATCGTGACCTCCGAGGTGGTGAGCGCGCCGCGCTCCGGCGCCTACCTGCTGTTCACTTTCCTCGGCGGCGCCACCTTCTTCTTCGGCCCGATCATCGGCGGCGTGCTGCTGGTGCTGGCCGGCGTGCTGCTGTCGGAGCTCACCAAGGCCTGGCTGCTGTACCTGGGCCTCGTGTTCCTCTTCATGGTGATGTACGCCCCGGGCGGCATCGCCAGCCTGATCATGATGAACGTGCGGGTGGCGGCGTTCGGGCGCCTGAAGGAGCTGTGGGTCAGCTACCTCGCGCTGGCGTTCACGGCGCTGGTGGCGCTGTTCGGCGCCGCCGCGATGATCGAGATGGTGTACCACCTGCAGCTCAATGCGGCGCTGGGGCCGAAGCTGCAGTTCATGGGCGCCACCCTCGATGCCCGGGGGCCCGACAGCTGGTTCGGCGCCCTGTTCGTGATGCTCACCGGCGTGGCCCTGTTCGAGGTGGCGCGCCGGCACTACGTGCGGCAATGGGGCGAGATCCAGGAGTTCATCGAAAAAGAGATGAAGCGCAGGGAGGCCCTATGAGCGATACGACCCCGGTGGCCCTGGAGCTCAAGGACGTCCGCAAGAGCTTCGGCCGCACCGAGATCATCCGCGGCTGCAGCCTGCAGGTGCAGCAGGGCGAACGGGTGGCGGTGATCGGCCCCAACGGCGCCGGCAAGTCCACGCTGTTCAACCTGGTCAGCGGCCGGTTCGCGCCCACCAGCGGCGAGGTGCTGCTGCATGGCCACCGCATCGACGGCAGGAAGCCCTTCGAGATCAACCGGCTGGGCCTCTCGCGCAGCTTCCAGATCACCAACATCTTCCCCAAGCTGTCGGTGTTCGAGAACCTGCGCTGCGGCGTGCTCTGGAGCCTGGGCTACAAGTACACCTTCCTCAAGTTCCTGGCCGACCTCGACGACGCGAACGAGCGCGCCGAGGAGCTGCTGGAGATGATCCACCTGCACAAGAAGCGCGACGTGCTGGCGATCAACCTCACGTACGCCGAGCAGCGCGCGCTGGAGGTGGGCATCACGATCGCCGGCGGCGCCAGCGTGATCCTGCTGGACGAGCCCACCGCGGGCATGAGCCGCGCCGAGACCAAGCGCTTCATCGACCTGATCCGCGCCGTGACGACCGGCAAGACGCTGCTGACCGTGGAGCACGACATGGGAGTGGTGTTCGGCCTGGCGGACAAGATCGCGGTGGTCGTCTACGGCGAGATCATCGCCTTCGACACGCCGGAGAACGTGCGCGCGAACCAGCGCGTGCAGGAGGCCTACCTGGGCTCCGTCATCGCCACGCAGCAGGAAGCCCGCTGATGCTCTCCATCCACAACCTGCACGCCTTCTACGGCAAGAGCCACGTGCTGCACGGCGTCCACTTCGAGGTGGGCGAGGGCGAGATCGTCGCGCTGCTCGGTCGCAACGGTTCGGGCCGCTCCACGACCGCGAAGGCGATCATGGGCATGGTGGAAAGCACCGGCGACGTGGTCTGGAAGGGCCAGCACATCGTCGGCCGCAAGCCCTACGAGATCGCCCACCTCGGCATCGGCTACGTGCCGGAGAACCGCGACATCTTCCCCAAGCTCACGGTGCACCAGAACCTCATGCTCGGCCAGAAGGGAGCGCGCGCCAGGAAACAGGAGGCGAGCGCAGGCGCCCGCGGCCGCTGGGGCTTCGACGACATGTACGGCATGTTCCCGCGCCTGAAGGAGCGCCAGCACACCGAGGCCGGCGTGCTCTCCGGCGGCGAGCAGCAGATGCTCACGCTGTGCCGCACGCTCATGGGCGACCCGGAACTGATCATCATCGACGAGCCCACCGAGGGCCTGGCGCCCAAGATCGTCGAACTCGTGGCCGGCTACCTGAAGACGCTCAAGTCGCGCGGCGTCTCGGTGCTGCTGATCGAGCAGAAGCTCACCATCGCGCTGTCGATCTCCGACCGCGCGCTGGTGATGGGCCACGGCAGCATCGTGTTCCAGGGCACGCCGGAAACCCTGCGCCACGACGCCTACGTGCGCAAGGAGTGGCTGGAGGTCTGAAGACCCCAGCCGGGGCCCCTGTCCTCAGCGCGAGGCGGTGGTTTCCGGCTGGGGGTCGTCGCGGAAGGGCGTCGGGGGCGTGTCCAGGTTCAGCACGCGGGCCAGTTCCGAACTGAGGATCTCCGGCTGGATCGGCTTGGTCAGGTAGCCGTTCATGCCGACCGCGAGCGCGCCTTCGCGCCACGCGGGCAGGTCGTTGGCGCTGAGCGCCAGCACCGGGATGGAATTGGCCGGCGCCGGCCGCTCCCGCAGGGCGCGCGTCGCCTCGATGCCGCTGATGCCCGGCATCTCCATGTCCATCAGGATCGCCGCCGGACGGGCGCCGTCGTCGATGATCTTCAGCGCTTCCTGGCCATGGCGGGCCTCCACCACGCGCAGGTCCAGCTCGCGCAGGCGCGCCTTCACGATGGCGCGGTTGAACGCGCTGTCGTCCACCACCAGGATGGTGCGGCCACCGAAGCTCACGTGCGGCGCTGCGGGCAGGGCGAGCGGCGCCGGCAGCGGCGCGGGCTCGATGCCCTCGGGCGCGGGCGGGAAGCTCAGGGTGAATTCCGTGTAGCGGCCGAGTTCCGAATCGCACCGGATGTCCCCGCCGAAGGCCCGCATCGCGCGGCGGCAGAAGGCCAGGCCGAGGCCCGTGCCCTCGCTCTTGCCGAACGAGTGGAATTCCTCGAACAGTTCCGGCAGGCGCTCCGCCGCGATGCCGGGGCCGGTGTCGCGCACGACGATGCGGTGCACCGGTGCGGCCTCGACCGAGACGGTGATGCTCGCCTCCGGGTGCAGCGGCAGGTAGTACAGCGCGTTCTTCAGCAGGTTGAAGAGGACCAGCACGCAGGCCGTCTCCTCGCCGCGGAAGATGAAGTCGCCGGCGACCTGCACCTCGACGCGGGAGCGCTGCTCCTGGCTTTCGTACGCGTACTCCTGCACCGCCTTGTGCACGCACATGGCCGCCGACAGCAGGGTGAAGCTGCTGCTGTCCAGCGCCTTGCCGTTGACCTGCTGCAGCGTCAGCGTGATGGCCTGCAGCCCGCGGTGGGCGGCGTTGGTGCCCTGCGCCAGCTCGCGCGCGATGGCATCGAGCTGGTGCAGCGGCACCGCCACGACATCGCCCTTGCCGCGCGGCAGCAGGGACTGCGCGGTGCGCATGGCATGCTGGACCTGGGCGAGCGGATTGCGCACCTCGTGGGCGATGGAGCCCGCGAGGCCCGAATACAGGCGACGCAGGCGTTCCAGCTCGGCGCGCCGCTCCACGTACTTGGAGATGCTGCCGCCGGCGACGACCACCAGGCACAGCGGCACCCACCAGTAGAGGAATTCCAGCGGGAAATCGGCGGCCGGCTTGGTGGCCAGGAAATACGCCGAAGCGGCAACGTAGCCGCCCACGATCATGATCAGGGTGTTGCGCCAGTCCGTCAGCAGGATGACCAGCATCGCGCCGAGCATCATGTTGACCACGGTGTTGGGCGCGCCGCGGTTCTCCAGCAGCGACAGCGGCATGAAGAACGCGAGGCAGTAGAAGACCGTGGCGTAGGAGTAGGGCAGGTAGAAGCGGGCGACCGGTGCGGGCCACCAGCGGCGCAGGGCCAGCAGCACGCAGCCGATGATGGCCGGGATGCGGAACCAGACGTCGTCCCAGCGCGGCGGCAGCTTGCCGGTCAGGCGCACCAGGTACAGCGCCGAGAACGCCACCACGCCCACCACCCCGATCCAGTCCAGCAGGGTCGAGTTGGTCTCATGGTGGAAGCGGTACGAACGCGAGAGCCCGCGGGTGAAGCGTTTGAAGGCGTCCATGCGTTATCCCTCCTTTCCGGCACTGCTTTCAGGCGGCGGCAGCCGGCGCGATGGCCGGCTCCCGGCGGGCGAAGCCCCCCTGCAGGTGGGGCGCCTGGATCGCGTGGGGCTGCCAGGCCCGGGGCTCCTCCAGCGGGACCGGCAGGTGCAGGGCGGCGGCGACATCGGCCACGCGGCCGTGCACCAGGGCATAGCGCCCGCCGCTCTCGCCGGTGGCGGTGAGGACGGTGCGCATGCCGACGCGGCGCCACAGCCGGGCCATGGCCAGGGTGGTCGTCGCGTGGAAGTGGCGCACGTCCTCGAGCTGCATCAGCTCCTCGAGCGTGACGCTCAGGCATTCCAGCAGCAGGTCGGGATGGCGGTCCTCGGGTTCCATGATCACGCGCCCGACCTCCCAGCTGCCTTCGCCGAGGATCGAAGCGTCGAACGAGGTCTTCTGCAGCAGCCGCTCGGCCCCGGTGAGGCCGTGGCCGGTGGGCACGAAGCGCAGCGTGGCGAGCGGCCGTTGCTCGCGGTAGACCGCCGTGACGATGCCGATCTCGTCGCGGGTCTGCTCGAAGGGCTTGAGGCCCAGGCCGAGGTCCTGCTCGACACGGAAGGCGGCGTGACGGCGCAGCCCGGCAATGTCCTCGCGTTCGCGCGCCGTCCTGAGCACGCGCAGGCGCAACCCCGGCACGTAGCCCGCCTGCTCCGGATTCAGCGCCGCGAGCGGCAGCAACAGCGGCTCGTCCAGCCAGTCGGCGTGACGCGCCGACGGAAAGTTGCTCATCGTGCTCATTCTTCTGTTTCCTCCTTGATATTGCTCTGTGTTTCTGTGATCGCCGTCACATGCCCGAAGGGCCCAGCACGCAGCATGCCAAGAAAGGCCGCGGATGGCCATGAGCCTCAAGCTTCCTTAAGGAAATGGAGTAATGGCCGGGAGGGAAAGCGATGCGAAAACGAGTCTGCGGCGACAACACTGTCGCAAGATCGCGAACCTTCGTATGACTCGCCACAGAGGGGAAAAACCCCCATTGCCGGGCGTACCGGGGGGGGCTGGCGAGGGGTCAGAAACCCGCCGTCTGGCCCGAGGGCTGAAACGGCTCGTTGCTGGCGGCGAGCCTCAGGACGCGCTCGAGTTCGGCGCGCAGCAGCTCGGGTTGCAGGGGCTTGGTCAGGTAGCCGTCCATGCCGGCGGCGAGGGCGCTGTCGCGCGAGGCCGGCAGGTCGTTGGCGCTGACCCCCAGCACCGGGATGGTGCTGGCGGGCCCCGGGCGGGCCCGCAGGGCGCGCGTCGCATCCATTCCGCTCAGGCCGGGCATCTGCACATCCATGAGGATGGCCGCCGGCCGGGCGCCTTCGTCGATCATGCGCAGGGCCTCGCTGCCGTGCTGGGCCTCCAGCGCGTGCACCCCGAGTTCGCGCAGGCGCGCCTTGACGATGGTGCGGTTGAAGGCGCTGTCGTCCACCACCAGCACGGTGCGGCCGGCCAGGTCCACCTGCGGGCCGGCGGACAGGGCGGCCGGAGTGCTTTGCGGTTGCGCCGCCGGGGAGGCCGGGGGGAAGGTCAGCGCGAACTCGGTGAAGCGGCCGAGTTCCGATCGGCAGGAGATGTTGCCGCCGAAGGCCTGCATCGCGCGCCGGCAGAACGCCAGCCCGAGGCCCGTGCCCTCGCTCTTGCCGGAGGACTGGAACTCCTCGAACAGGCGCGCCAGCAGTTCCGGGGCGATGCCGGGACCGCTGTCGCGCACGACCACGCGATGCTCCGGCGTGCGCTCGACCGTGATGGTGATGATCGCGTCCGGGTGCAGGGGCAGGTAGTACAGCGCGTTCTTCAGCAGGTTGAAGACGATCAGCACGAAGGTGGTCTCGTCCCCGATGAAGGTGAAATCGTCGGCCACCTCGATGCGCACGCGCGAGCGCTGGTGGGCCCCTTCGTAGACGTACTCGTCGACCGCCTTGTGCACGCAGGCGGCGGCCGAAAGCGGCCGGAACTGCGCCGGATCGAACGCCCGGTGGCTGAGTTGCTGCAGCGTGACCGTGATGCCCTGCAGGCCCCGCCGGACGGCATGCCGGCCCTGCGCCGCCAGGGCGGACAGTCGCCGCAGTTCGTCCCGGCTGAGTCCCGGCGCATTCGGCTGGCCGGCACGGCGCAGGCTCGCCTCGATGGTCTCCAGGGCATGTTCCACGTGGGCCAGCGGCGTGCGCATCTCGTGCGCGACGGAGCCCGCCATGCCCGAATAGAGCCGGCGCATGCGCTCCAGCTCGGCCCGCTTTTCCACGTACTTGGAGATGCTGCCGCCGGCCACCAGCACGGCGCTGAGCGGCACCCACCACACCAGGAAGGTGGAGGGCAGGCGCGGGTCGGGGTTGGTCAGCCAGTACGCCGCGATGCTGGTGGCGTAGCCGCCCAGCATCAGCACCACCGAGTTGCGCCAGTCGGTCAGCAGGATGATGAGCAGCGCGCTCACCACCATGTTGATGATCGTCGGCGTGGCGGCCTGGTTCTGCAGCAGCGTGAACGGCAGGAAGAACGCCAGCGAGTAGAAGATCGTGAGGTACGAGAAGGGCAGGAACCAGCGCTGCAGCCGCTGCGGCCAGGACTTGCGCGCCACCAGCAGCGCGCACATGGCGATGGCCACCAGCCGCCAGGGCAGGTCGTCGTACAGGGGCGGCAGCTTGCCCGTGAACCGCAGCAGGTAGATCAGCGGGAAGGCGACCGTGCCGACCAGCCCGATCCCCTTCAGCAACCCGGGGCTGCCGGCGTGGTGCAGCCGGTAGCTCCGTGCCAGATCCCTGATGACTGTCTTCATGCCCCTCCCGGCTCCCGGTGCCGCCTCACGCCAGTGGCCTGCGCCCGGCCCGGGGTTTGCCCATCAATGTAGCAAACACCGGACGCGCGCCAATCAGTCGGCCAGCGCCATGTCTTCTTCGTGCCGCGCAGCCGCCACGAGGCCGGGGTGCCGTTGCGGCACGGCGACGTGCAGGGCCGCCGCGACGGCGTCCACGTGGCCGGACACCAGCACGAACGGCCGGCCGCTGGCGCCCACCAGCGGCGCCGTGGCATGCATGCCGAAGCGGCGCCACAGCCGCGCCATGGCGGGGGTGGAGATCGCATAGAAATGCTCGACCTCGCGCGTGTCCATCAGCACCTGCAGCGCCATGCAGAAGCACTGGTGCAGCAGTTCGGGCGAACGCTCCTCGGGGGCCACGATCAGGCGGCCCACCTCCCAGTTGCCGGGGCCGAGGATCTCGGGGGCCGCGCTGCGGTCCGCCCAGACGCGCTCGGCGGCGGTCAGGCGCAGGCCGCTGGGCACCAGGCGCAGCGTGGCGACCAGCTTGGCGCCGCGGTAGATCGCGGTCACGACGCCGACGTCGTCGCGCGCCGACTCGAAGGGCATCAGGCCGGCGCCCAGGTCGTCCTCGACCCCCATGGGCGCGTGCTTGCGCAAGGGAACCAGCACCTGCCGCTCCTCCGGGGTGGTCAGCACCTTCAGGTGCAGGGCCGCGCCGAAGCCGCTCCACTCCTGCCGGGCGAAGTCGGTGCCCGGGAAGGCGGCGAAGCGGGTCGAGGCGAGTTGGGAACTGGCTTGCATGAGAGTCCTCCTGTCGGATTATTGGATGTTGCCGCGCGCCGGGTGTCGCGGGGATACCAGAATGTGCGGCGCCTCTAGCATGGCGCATACCCCCTGTCCAGCTCAAGTGTGGCGAGACAAGACCCCGTGCCGCGGTCCTGTCCCACCTGCGACTGGGAGCGGGGATGCGCCCGGCGACGCACTTTAGAATCGAGAAGCGAACGAGCGTTCTTTTTCCTGACGAAGGGACCCACCCCATGACGGCTGAATACAAGGTCCACGGCGACGTGGCCGTGATCACCATGAACAACCCACCCGTCAACGGGCTGGGCTACGCCACCCGCACCGCGATCGCCGCCGGCATCGACCAGGCCAACGCGGACCCGGCCGTCAAGGCCATCGTGATCGCGGGCGCGGGCAAGGCCTTCTCCGGCGGGGCGGACATCAAGGAGTTCGGCACTCCCAAGGCCACGCAGGACCCGAACCTGCTCTCCGTGATCCTGGCCTGCGAGAACTCCGCCAAGCCGATCGTGGCCGCGATCCACTCCGTGGCCATGGGCGGCGGGCTGGAGCTGGCGCTCGGCTGCCATTACCGCATCGCCGCCCCGGGCGCGAACATCGCGCTGCCCGAGGTGAAGCTGGGCCTCATCCCCGGTGCCGGCGGCACCCAGCGCCTGCCGCGCGTGCTGGGCGTGGAAGCCGCCCTGAACATGATCGTGAGCGGCGAGCCCGTCAAGAGCGAGATGCTGGCCAGGCTGCCGGGGCAGAAGCTGTTCGACCGCATGGCGGCGTCGCCCGAGGGCCTGCTGGAGGAGGCGATCGCCTTCGCCCGCTCGGTGGCCGACACGCGCCCGCTGCCGCTGGTGCGCAACATGCCGTGCAAGCACCCCTTGGGGGACGCCTACTTCGGTTTCGCGCGCAACATGGTCAAGGGCATGGCCCGCAACTTCCCGGCGCCGGCCAAGTGCGTGGATGCGGTGGAGTCCGCGACGAAGAAGAAGTTCGACGAGGGCATGGCCTACGAGCGCGAGATCTTCACCGCGCTGATGTTCACGCCGGAGTGCCGCGCGCTGCGCCACCTGTTCGTGGCCGAGCGCGCCGCCTCCAAGATCGCCGACGTGCCGGACGACACGCCGCAGCGCAAGATCGAGCGCGTCGCCGTCATCGGCGCCGGCACCATGGGCGGCGGCATCTCCATGAACTTCCTCAACGCGGGCATCCCCGTCACCATGCTGGAGATGAAGCAGGACGCCCTGGACCGCGGCGTCGCCACCATGCGCAAGAACTACGAGTCGCAGGTGAAGAAGGGCAAGCTCAAGCAGGACAAGTACGACGAGCGCATGGGCCTGCTCAAGACCACGCTCTCCTACGAGGACATCAAGGACGCCGACCTCGTGATCGAGGCGGTGTTCGAGGAGATGGGCGTCAAGCAGAAGGTGTTCGAGCAGCTCGATGCCGTCATGAAGAAGGGCGCGATCCTCGCCTCCAACACCTCCACGCTGGACCTGGACAAGATCGCCGCGTTCACCAGGCGGCCCGAGGACGTGATCGGCCTGCACTTCTTCAGTCCGGCCAACGTGATGAAGCTGCTGGAAGTGGTGCGCGGGGCGAAGACGGGCAAGGACGTGCTCGCCACCGTGATGGCGCTGGCCAAAAAGATCCGCAAGACGGCGGTCGTCTCCGGCGTCACCGACGGCTTCATCGGCAACCGCATGATCGAGCAGTACAGCCGGCAGGCCGGTTTCCTGCTGGACGAGGGCGCCACGCCGCAGCAGGTGGACCGGGCGATCGAGAAGTTCGGCTTCGCCATGGGCCCGTTCCGCATGGGCGACCTGGCCGGCAACGACATCGGCTGGGCGATCCGCAAGCGCCGGTCGCAGGAGCGTCCCAACATGCTCTATAGCCGCACGGCCGACAAGCTGTGCGAGCTGGGCCGCTTCGGCCAGAAGACCGGCGCCGGCTGGTACGACTACCAGCAGGGCAAGCGCGATGCGATCCCCTCGAAGCTGGTCGAGGACATGATCGCCGAGCACCGCAAGTCCCTGGGCGTGGAGCCGCGCAAGATCTCCGACGACGAGATCGTGCAGCGCCTGGTGTTCTCGCTGGTCAACGAGGGCGCGCGCATCCTGGAAGAGGGCATCGCCGCCCGCGCGAGCGACATCGACATGGTCTACATCACCGGCTACGGCTTCCCGGTGCACCGGGGCGGCCCGATGCTCTATGCCGACCAGGTGGGGCTGTTCAACGTGGTCCAGGCCATGAAGCGCTTCCAGAAGAACCCGCGCGACGACGCGAAGTTCTGGGAGCCGGCGCCGCTGCTGCTCAAGCTGGCGCAAGAGGGCAAGACCTTCAACTGACGGCCGCGGGCCCCCGCGCGCGGGGGCCCGGCCGTCATCCCCGCGCAGGCGGGGATCCACGACCCCGCCCATGATCAAGCGCGCCGTCCTCGCGTTCCTCGCCCTCGTGCTGCTGCTGGCCGCCGGCGTCGCGGCCAACACGCTGCGCCAGGGCTCGCGCCAGCTCGCGGTGCCGCCGGCGCCGCCGCTGGCCGTCGACGCGCAGGCGGTGGCCGACAAGCTCGCCGGCGCGGTGCGCCTGCAGACCATCGCGAGCCTCGACGACCCGGCCCTCAACGCGGGCGAATTCCGCAAGCTGCACGCCTGGCTGGAACAGCGCTTTCCGCTGGTCCATGCCCGCCTGCGGCGCGAGGTGGTCGGCGACCTGAGCCTGCTCTATACCTGGCCCGGCACCGATCCCCAGGCCAAGCCGATCGCCCTGCTCGCCCACCAGGACGTGGTGCCCGTCGCCCCCGGCACCGAGACGGCGTGGCAGGTGCCGCCCTTCGCCGGTGTGGTGCGGGACGGCTACGTGTGGGGCCGCGGCGCCTGGGACGACAAGGGCAACCTGGTCGCGCAGCTCGAGGCCATCGAGATGCTGCTGGCCGCCGGCTTCCAGCCGCGGCAGACCGTCTACCTCGCCTCGGGCGCCGACGAGGAAGCCAGTGGCGCCCGCGGCGCCGGCCAGATCGTCCGCCTGCTGCAGCAGCGCCAGGTGCGGCTCGATTTCGTGCTCGACGAGGGCCTGGTGATCACGGAGGGCCTGGTGCCCGGCGTGCAGGCGCCGGTGGCGCTGGTGGGCGTGGCGGAGAAAGGCTATGTGTCGCTGGGCCTGAAGGTCAGCGCGCCGGCGGGCCATTCTTCGCTGCCCCCGGCCCCGGGCACGAGCGCGATCGCGATCATGAGCGAGGGCCTGCGGCGGCTGGACCAGGATCAGTTCCCCGCCGCGCTGCAGGGCGTCGCGCGCGAGATGTTCGAGACCACCGCGCCCGAGATGCGCGGCTTCCAGCGGGTGGCGCTGTCCAACCTGTGGCTGTTCGGCCCGCTGGTGCGCGCGCAGCTGGAGAAAGCGCCCGGCAGCAACGCGATGCTGCGGACCACCACGGCGCTGACGGTGGTGCGCGCCGGCGAGAAGGACAACGTGCTGCCGGGCGAGGCGCAGGCGGTGGTCAACTTCCGCATCCTGCCGGGCGAATCGCGCGCGAGCGTCAAGCAGCACGTGCAGGCCACGCTGGGGGATCGCTTCACGGTGCGGGAACTCCCCGGCGGCTACGAGCCCACGCCCGTGACGCCCACCCGCTCCGCCTCGTACCAGCAGATCCAGCGCACGCTGCGCTCGCTGTTTCCCGGGCTCGTCGTCGCGCCCTCGCTCTATGTCGCCGGCTCCGATTCGCGCCTGTTCGTGCCGATCGCCGACCACATCTACCGTTTCTCCCCCGTGCGCGCGAAGGCCGAAGACCTGCAGCGCCTGCACGGCACCAACGAGCGCATCGCCGTCGCCAACCTGGCGGAGCTGGTGCGCTTCTACCATCAACTGTTGCGCAACCTGAACGCGCCCACCGCCTGACCGGAACCTACGAAAGGCCATCACCATGAGCAACGCCGTCATCGTCTCCACCGCCCGCACCCCCCTTGCCAAGAGCTGGAAGGGGGCGTTCAACATGACGCACGGTGCCACCCTGGGCGGCCACGTCGTCAAGGCCGCGATCCAGCGCGCGGGCGTCGCGCCCGACGCGGTGGAGGACGTGCTCATGGGCTGCGCCAACCCCGAGGGCGCGACGGGCGCCAACATCGCGCGCCAGATCGCGCTGATGGCCGACCTGCCGGTGACGGTGTCGGGCGCCACGGTCAACCGCTTCTGCTCCTCCGGCCTGCAGACGATCGCGATGGTGTCGCAGCGGATCATCGCGGGCGAGGGCGAGGTCTACGTGGCTGGCGGGGTGGAGAGCATCTCCTGCGTGCAGCAGGAGATGAACCAGCACATGCTGCGGGACCCGGCGCTGATGGAGAAGAAGCCCGAGATCTACTGGTCGATGCTGCAGACGGCGGAGCAGGTGGCCAAGCGCTACGACATCTCGCGCGACCAGATGGACGAATACGGCGCGGCCAGCCAGCAGAAGGCCTGCGCGGCGCAGGAAGCCGGCCTGTTCAAGGCCGAGATCGCGCCGATCACCGTCAAGGCCGGCGTGGCCGACCCGGTGATGGGCCTCATGACCAAGGAGGTGACGGCGTCGCAGGACGAAGGCCTGCGCCCCGGCACGACCAAGGAAGGCATTGCCGGCATCAAGCCGGCGCTGCCGGGCGGGGTGATCTCCGCCGGCAACGCCAGCCAGTTCTCCGACGGCGCGGGCGCCTGCGTGGTGGTGAGCGAGGAGTACGCCGGCCGCAACAACCTGAAGCCGATCGGGCGCTTCCTCGGCTTCGCGGTGGCGGGCTGCGAGCCGGACGAAATGGGCATCGGGCCCGTCTTCGCGGTGCCCAAGGTGCTCAAGCGCCTGGGCCTGACGGTGCAGGACATCGACCTGTGGGAGCTGAACGAGGCCTTCGCGGTGCAGGTGATCTATTGCCGCGACAAGCTGGGCATCCCGGCCGACCGCCTGAACGTCAACGGCGGCGCCATCGCCGTGGGCCACCCCTATGGCGTCTCCGGCCAGCGCCTGACCGGCCACGCCCTCCTGGAAGGCAAGCGCCGCGGCGCCAAGCGCGTCCTCGTCACGATGTGCATCGGCGGCGGGATGGGGGCGGCGGGGGTGTTCGAGGTCCTCTGAAAACGGACTGCCGGACGCAGAGGACGCGAAGGGTACGCAGAGGACGCAAAAGGGACAAGGAAGACTTTCGAAGGTTTTCTTTGCGTTCTCTGCGTACCCTTTGCGTCCTCTGCGTCCGGATGTTTGTCTTCCTTCGCCAGCCCCCGCCATGTCCACCCTCCGTCCCACCCTCGAATTCCTCCTCTACGACTGGCTGCACGCGGATCGGCTGACCGAGCGGCCGCGGTTTGCGGACCATTCGCGCGAGACCTTCGGGGCGGTGCTCGATACCTGCGAGCGCATCGCGCGCGAGAAGTACGCGCCCTTCAACCGGCTGGTCGACACCGAGGAGCCCCGCTTCGACGGCGAGCGCGTGATCCTGCCGCGGGCCACCCACGAGGCCCACGACGCCTACGTCGCCTCCGGCATGCTCAGCGCCGCGCAGGACTACGACATCGGCGGCATGCAGCTGCCGTACACCATCGAGGCCGCGGCGGGCACCTTCTTCACCACCGCCTCCGTCAGCATCGGCGGCGGCCTGCTCACCATCGGCAACGCCAACCTGCTGCTGGCGCACGGCACCGAGCTGCAGAAGAGGGTCTTCGCGCTCAACGAATTCAGCGGGCGCTTCTCCGGCACCATGTGCCTGTCGGAGCCGCAGGCGGGCTCGTCGCTGTCGGACGTGGCCACCCGCGCGACTCCCGACGGCGAGGACTTCGAGGGCGATCCCCTCGGCCCCCGGTATCGCCTCAAGGGCAACAAGATGTGGATCTCGGCCGGCGAGCACGAGCTGGCCGAGAACATCGTGCACCTGGTGCTCGCCAAGATCCCCGGTGCGGACGGCAGGCTGGTCCCCGGCACGCGCGGCATCTCGCTGTTCATCGTGCCCAAGAAGCTGGTGGATACCGAGGGGCGCCTGACCGGCGAACGCAACGACATCGCGCTGGCAGGCCTCAACCACAAGCTGGGGTGGCGCGGCACGACCAACACGCTGCTCAATTTCGGCGAGGGCCGGTACCCCGTGCGCGGGGCCCCGGGTGCCATCGGCTACCTCGTGGGGCGCCCCGGCGAGGGCCTGCGCTGCATGTTCCACATGATGAACGAGGCGCGCATCGGCATCGGCCTGGCGGCCACCTCGCTGGGCCTGGCCGGCTACTACGCCTCGCTCGAATACGCCAGGAACCGCCCGCAAGGCCGCCCGGTCGGACCGGCGGGCAAGGACCCCGCGCAACCACAGGTGCGCATCATCGAGCACGCCGACATCAAGCGCATGCTGCTGGGGCAGAAGTCGTACTGCGAAGGGGCGCTCGCGCTGCTGCTGCAATGCGCGCGGCTGGTGGACGAACAGCACACCGGTGCGCCGCAGGCCGCGGACGAAGCGCGCCTGCTGCTGGAAGTGCTGACGCCGGTGGCCAAGAGCTGGCCCAGCGAGTTCTGCCTGGAGGCGAACTCGCTGGCGATCCAGATCCTCGGCGGCTACGGCTATACCCGCGACTTCCCGGTGGAACAGTACTGGCGCGACAACCGCCTGAACATGATCCACGAGGGCACGCACGGTATCCAGGCGGCGGACCTGCTCGGTCGCAAGGTGGTCATGGAAGGCGGCAAGGGCCTGCTGCTGCTGGCCGGCCGCGTCAACGCGACGATCGAGCGCGCCATCCAGCAGCCGCACCTGGCGCAGCACGCCAACGCGCTGGGGCAGGCGCTGCAGCAGGTCGGCGCCGCCACCAAGGCCGCATGGGCCACCGGCAACCCCGCCGACGCGCTGGCGAACGCGGTGCCCTACATGCAGGCCTTCGGCCACCTGGTGATCGCCTGGACCTGGCTCGACGTGCTGCTGGCCCTGCCGGCGCAGCCAGTGCAGGCGCAGGACGAGGGCCGCCTGCGTGCGGCACGGTATTTTTTCCACTACGAGCTGCCGAAGATCCCGGCCTGGCTGCAGGTGGTGCAGACGCGCGATGCAACCTGCGCCACCATGCCGGAGGACGCTTTCTGATGCCCCCGCAACGCACGCTGGACCGGCTG
This sequence comes from Ramlibacter sp. AN1133, assembly GCF_037890035.1. Classification (NCBI taxonomy): domain Bacteria; kingdom Pseudomonadati; phylum Pseudomonadota; class Betaproteobacteria; order Burkholderiales; family Comamonadaceae; genus Ramlibacter; species Ramlibacter sp. AN1133. The sequence continues at coordinate 98,285 of NZ_JBBKTQ010000008.1, read as the reverse complement.
GACACCACCGCCTGGGTGCTGATCTACGGCGGGCTGTTCGCGCTGGTGCTGGGCATCGCCTCGCATGGCGAGACGGCGATCGGCGGCTGGAGCCTCAGCGTGCTGGGCGTGCTCGCCGCGCTCGCCGGCGTCGTGCTGATCGTGATCCGTGCCCGCATGACGCCGGACGAGCCGCCGCGCCGCTGAGGCGCGGGGTGACGTGCGTTAAGGCGGGGGCAATGTTTCTGTTGCATACTTTGGCGCCGTAGGTCCGCGACACCGGCGCCGACGGCAGGCTTGCGGCCTGCACCTCGCCGCCGGGGGCCTTCCCCGTTTGTTCTTCCTTCCCCGGGCGCATGAAGATCCTGCTCACCGGTGCAGCCGGTTTCATCGGCATGCACGTCGCCCTGCGCCTGCTGGCGCGCGGCGACGAGGTCGTCGGCATCGACAACCTCAACGACTACTACGACCCCGCGCTCAAGCTGGCCCGCCTGGCGCGCCTGCGCGCATACCCGCAGTTCCGCTTCCAGCAGCTGTCGATCGACGACGGCCCCGCGCTCGCGGAGGCCTTTCACCGCGCCACGCCGCAGCGCGTGGTGCACCTGGCCGCGCAGGTCGGCGTGCGCCATTCCGTGGTGGCGCCGCACGCCAGCGCCGGCTCGAACCTGCAGGGCTTCGTCAACGTGCTCGAAGGCTGCCGCGCCCTGCAGGTGGAGCACCTGCTGTACGCCAGCAGCTCCAGCGTCTACGGCGCCAACGCGCAGCTGCCGTACGTGGAGGAGGAGGGCGTCGATCACCCGCTGAGCCTCTACGCGGCCACCAAGCGCGCCAACGAGCTGATGGCGCATGCCTACAGTCACCTGTTCCGCCTCCCCGTTACCGGCGTGCGCTTCTTCACGGTGTATGGTCCCTGGGGACGGCCCGACATGGCGATGTTCCGCTTCACCCGCGCGATCCTCGAAGGCCAGCCGCTGGACCTGTACAACGAAGGCCACATGGTGCGCGACTTCACCTTCATCGACGACGTCGTGGAGCCCGTGGTGCGCCTGCTGGACAAGCCCGCGACGCCCGACCCCGCGTTCGATCCCACCCGGCCGGACCCGGCCACCAGCGACGCCCCCTTCCGCATCTTCAACGTCGGCGGCGGCCACCCGGTGCAGCTGCTGGAACTGATCGAAGCCCTCGAGGCGACGCTGGGCCGCAAGGCGCAGCGGCGCCTGATGCCCATGCAGCCGGGCGACGTGCTCGCCACCGGCGCGCAGACGCGCCGCCTGCAGGAATGGATCGGCCCCTGTCCGGCGACCCCGCTGCGGGAGGGCCTGCGCCGCTTCGCCGACTGGTACCTGAGCCATCACGCGGCGCCGGGGCGGCCATGAGCACGATGCCGGTTTCCTCGCGTCGCGCCCTGGCCTGGCTGCTCGGCGGCGCGGCCCTCCTCGTGCTCGCGGGCATCGTCGTGCACCTCACGGGCACCGATGCGGCCTGGCTGCTGCGCGTGCATGCGGCGGCGCCGTCGTGGATCGAGACGCTCCTGTGGTCCTCGCTGACGGTGCTGGGCCTCGGCTGGTGCGCGCTGATCCTGGTGCTGGCCGCCGACCGCGGGCCAGGGTGGCTGGCCGCCCTGCTGGTCCCGGCCTTCGTGGTGGGCGGCCTGCTCACGCACGTCACCAAGTGGCTGCTGGCGGTGCCGCGGCCGGCGGGCACGGGCCTCGCGCCGCACATGCACGTGATCGGCGACGCGTTCCGCGGCTCCGTGTCCATGCCCTCCGGCCATTCGGTCACGGCCGCCGCGATGGCGGCCCTGCTGTGCCTGGCCATTCCGCGTCGCCGGCTGGCGTGGCGGGTGCTGCTGCTGGCGGCCGCCGCGGCGATCGCCGTCTCGCGCGTCGTGGTCGGCGCGCACTGGCCCTCGGATGTCCTGGTCGGCTTCGGGCTGGGCCTGCTGGCCGTGGCGCTGTGCCTGGCCGCCGTCGAAGGCGGCGTCGGCCAGCGCCTGCACGCAGCGCTGACGCGGCGGATCGCCACGCGCGCGGGGCAGCGCTGGGTGGCGCTGGTCGAGGTGCTCGGCGCCGTCGGCCTGCTCAAGGAGCGCACCGGCTATCCCGCGGGGCAGCCGGTCGTGATCGCCATCGCCGTCGTGGCCTGCGCCAGCGCGGTGTGGCGCTGGCGCGCCACGCGCGAATCGCGGGCGCTGCCGTCCCTGCCCGATACGCCCGCGGAGCGCACATGAAGCCCGTGGAAGTCGCAGCGCCGGAGCCGGCCGCGGCACGGCCGCTGCACTGGGTGCGCGTGGGCCTCACGGTGCTGGTGTGCCTGCTGGCCTGGGCCTGGCTGCTGCGGCATGCGCAGATCGACGCGCTGGTCGCACAGGCCGCCCGGGTGCCCGTGTGGGGCTGGTTGGCCGCCGGCATGGCCCTGCTGGCGGGGCACGGCCTGCGGGCGGTGCGCCTGCAGCGCGACTGGCGCCACCTGGCGCACGTGCGCTGGTGGGAGTGCCTGCGCCTCGTGCTCACGCACAACGCGATGGTGCTGATGCTGCCGCTGCGCGCCGGCGAGGCCGCCTACCTGATGGCCGTGCGGCGCCAGTGGGGCGTCGGCTGGGGCGCGGCGGGCGTCGCCCTGCTGCGCTGGCGGCTGCAGGACCTGGCGGTGCTGGGCATGCTCGCCGTCCTGCTCCTGCTGCCGCTGCCCGGTTGGCAGCGCGTGCTGCTCGCCGTGCTGTCGGCCGCCGTGCTGCACTTCCTGCTGCCGCCCGTGTGGCGCTGGCTGGCCGCCCGCGCCGGCGTGGCCGGGGGTGCCGTCGGCGCGATCACCGATCCGTGGAAGGGCCTGGCGGTGAGCGCCGGCAACTGGACGCTCAAGGTGCTGGCCAACGGCAGCCTGCTGGCCGCGCTGGCCGGCCTGCCGCTGGCGGACGCCTGGCGTGCCGCGCTGGGCGGCGAGCTGGCCGGCGTCCAGCCCCTGCAGCCGCCCGTGGGGCTCGGCACCTACGAGGGCGGCGTCTGGCTCGCCGCCGGTGCGGCCCCTGGTGCCGTGGGCACCGTCGTCGCCGCCGCCCTGGCGGTGCATGCTTTCAGCCTGGCCGTGGCGCTGGGCTCCGCGGCCCTGGCGCAGCTGCGCCTGCCCGGGCCCACCGTGCGCGAGGAGTCGCCTTCATGAATTCCGCTTCCCTGGCCCAGCCGGCAGTGGCCGAGCCCACCGTCGTCGAACCCACCTCCACCGACCTCGCCGCGCTGCCGGTGCACCGCCTCTCGGTGGTCGTGCCGATGTACAACGAGGCCGAGAACGCCATCGCGCTGATCGACGCCGTGCAGGCCGCGCTGGCCGCCTATCCCTGGCCGTGGGAGCTGATCGTGGTGGACGACGGCAGCACCGACGGCACCGGCCGCGCGCTGGACCGGCGCGCGCGCGAAACCGGCCCGCACATCCGCGTGCTGCACCTGGCGCGCAACTTCCGCCAGACCGCGGCGATGCAGGCGGGCATCGATGCCTCGCGCGGCGACGTCGTGGCGACGCTCGACGGCGACCTGCAGAACGACCCGGCCGACATCCCGCGCATGGTGGCGCGCCTGCTCACCGAGGACCTGGACATGGTCGCCGGTTGGCGGCGCGAGCGCCAGGACGGCATGTTCATGCGCAAGATTCCGTCGCGGCTGGCCAACCGGCTGATCCGGCGGGTGAGCGGCCTGAAGTTCCAGGACCTGGGCTGCAGCCTGAAGATCTTCCGCGGCAGCGTGCTGCGGCAGGTGCGCCTGTACGGCGAGATGCACCGCTTCATCCCCGCCTGGCTCGCAACGGTGACCAGCCCCTCGCGCATGGCGGAGGAGCCGGTGCGGCACCACGCGCGCCGCGCCGGCACCTCCAAGTACGGCATCTCGCGTACCTTCCGCGTGCTGATCGACCTGCTGGCGATCCACTTCTTCCTGCGCTTCGGCAGCCGCCCGGGCCACTTCTTCGGCGGCATCGGGCTGGCGGTGCTGTTCATCGGCAGCCTGATGCTGGGTTACATGGGCGCACTCAAGCTCGCGGGCCACGACGTCGGCACCCGGCCGATGCTCTCGCTCGGTTTCTTCCTCGTGCTGGGCGGCGTGCAGCTGCTCACGACCGGCGTGCTAGCCGAACTGCTGGTGCGCGTGTACTTCGACGTGGGGCGCGCGCGTCCCTATCGCGTGCGCGGCGGCGATGCCGGCGAGACCCCGGTGGAGGGCGGCTGGCATGGCTGAACCCGCGCCGGCCGCGGCCCGCTGGGAGGGCGGGGCCGCGGTGCCCGCCTGGCGCCGCATCGCCTGGGCGTTGCTGCTCGCCCTGCCGCTGCTGTGGCAGCTCGGGGGCACGCCGCTGTTCGACGTCGACGAAGGCGCGTTCTCCGAGGCCACCCGCGAGATGCTGGCCAGCGGCGACTGGGGCCACACCACGCTCAATGGCGCGGCCCGCTTCGACAAGCCGATCGGCATCTACTGGCTGCAGGCGGCATCGGCCTCGGTGTTCGGCCTCCATGAATTCGCGCTGCGCCTGCCCTCGGCGCTGGCCTGCTGGGCGATGGCGCTCGCGCTGGCCGGCTTCGCCGCGCGCCGCTGGGGCGAGCGCGCCGGGCTGCTGGCCGGCGTGCTGACGGTCACCACCCTGGGCTTCCAGATGATCGGCCGCGCCGCCACCGCCGACGGCGTGCTGAACCTGCTGCTGGTGCTGGCCACGCTCGATGCCTGGCGCTACCTGGAATCGGGCGCGAAGGCGCCGCTGCGGCGCACCTTCGGCTGGGTCGGCCTCGGGCTGGTCGTGAAGGGGCCGATCGCGATCCTGGTGCCCGGCGCGGCGGTGCTCGTGTGGTGCACCGCCAGCCGGCGCTGGGCGCCGCTGCGCCGCGCGCTGGCGGACCTGCCCGGGTGGGCCCTGCTGCTGGCCCTGGCCGTGCCCTGGTACGCCTATGCGCTCGACCGGCACGGCATGGCCTTCGTCGAGGGCTTCCTGTTCAAGCACAACGTCGAACGCTTCACCGGCACCATCGGCGGCCATGCGGGCTCGCCCCTGTACTTCCTCGTCGTGCTGCCGCTGCTCGCCTTGCCGTGGACGCCGCTGCTGGCGGCGGTGGTGGCCCGCTGGCGCACCATCTGGGCCGATCCGCTGGGGCGCTACCTGCTCGGTTGGAGCAGCTTCGTCGTGCTGTTCTTCTCCTTCGCGTCGACCAAGCTGCCGCACTACGTGCTGTACGGCCATGCGCCGCTGGTGCTGCTGATGGCCCGCCTGCTGGCCGACGCCTCGCCGCGCTGGCGCCGGGTGGCGGCGGGCGGCCTCCTCTTCACCGCGCTGCTGGTGGCGGCGCTGCCCTTCCTGGTGCTGCAGTTCGCGCCCGCGATCCACGACCCGTTCTATCGCGCGCTGCTCTCCGGGGCGCCGGCGCCGGGCGTGGCGCCGCTGGTCGTGCTGGCGATCGCCCTCGGGCTGCTGCTCGCCTGGCGGCCGGCGCAGGCACCGTCGCCGCTGCGCCTGGCCGCCGCGGGCGGTGTGGTGGCCCTGTTCATCGCCGGCGCGGCCTTGCCCTGGTTCGGCGAGGCCCTGCAGGGGCCGGTGCGGCGCGCGGCCGCCGCCGCGGCTTCGCATCCCGGCACGGTGGCGCAGTGGCAGGTGCACCTTCCCAGCTTCGCGGTGTACCTGCAGCGCGTCTCGCCCAAGCGCGAGCCGCTGCCCGATGACATGGCGCTCACGCGCGTCGACCGCCTGCCGCCCTACGACGACAGCCGCGCGCGGCTGTTCGAGGAGCGCGGCGTGGTGCTGCTCGGCCCGCGGCGTTGATCCGGGGCGCTGTCCCTGACGCGGCAGGCGGGGCCGCGCGACTTTCGGCATGATTCGTCCTCTCCCACAAAAGACCCGAGGACGACCATGACACGCAGCGTTTTCCAGCTGTTCGACCTGAAAGGCAAGACGGCCCTCGTGACCGGCGGCTCGCGCGGCCTGGGCCTGCAGCTGGCCCACGCACTGGGCGAGGCCGGCGCCCGCATCATGCTGACCGCGCGCAAGGAGGGCGAGCTGGAGGAGGCGGTCGCGGACCTGCAGGCCGCCAACATCGACGCCCGCTGGATCGCCGCCGACTGCGCCCGCGAGGAGGACATCCGCCGCGTGGCGGACCAGACGCTGGAGCGCATGGGCGACGTCGACATCCTCGTGAACAACGCCGGTGCCGCCTGGGGCGCGCCGGCCGAGGACCATCCGGTGGAAGCCTGGGACAAGGTGATGAACCTCAACATCCGTGGCTACTTCCTGCTCGCGCAGCAGATCGGCAAGCGCAGCATGATCCCGCGCAAGCAGGGCCGCATCGTCAACGTGGCCTCCATCGCGGGCCTGGGCGGCAATCCGCAGGGCCACAGCACCATCGCCTACAACACCTCCAAGGGCGCCGTGATCACGTTCACCCAGGCGCTGGCGGCCGAATGGGGCAAGTACGGGATCAACGTGAACGCGATCTGCCCCGGCTTCTTCCCGAGCAAGATGACGAAGCACACGCTGGACACCATGGGCGAGGAACTGCTGAAGAACGCCCCGCTGCACCGCTTCGGCGACGACGAGGACCTGAAGGGGGTGTGCCTGCTGTTCGCGTCCGACGCCGGCAAGCACATCACCGGGCAGTGGCTGGCCGTCGACGGCGGCGTCTCGTGCATCGCGGGGGGCTGAGCAAAGTGCCGACTCCCAAGCTGTTTGGCGTCGAGATCCCTTTCGTCGAGCACCTCGGCTTCGAGCTGCTGCAGATGGAAGGGGGCGAATCCACCCTCCAGTTCGCGCCGAAGCACGAACACATGAACTCCTTCCTGGTGACGCACGGCGGCGCCATCATGACGCTGCTGGACGTGACCATGGCCACCGCGGCGCGCAGCCTCGACCTGGAAACGGGCGTGGTCACGATCGAGATGAAGACCATCTTCATGCAGCCCTGCCAGGGCGTGCTGACGGGCAAGGGCCGGCTGATGCACCGCACGAAGTCCATGGCCTTCACCGAGGGAACGGTCTACGATGCCGAGGGCCGGGCCTGCGCCCATGCCACCGGCACCTTCAAGTACGTCCGGCGCCACGCGCCCACGGCCCCGGCCAACGCCATCTCCACCGACTGAGGACGCCCCCATGCCCCAGAACCGTCAATTCCTCCTGGACAGCCGCCCGCAAGGCGAGGCGCGCGCCGACAACTTCAAGCTCGTGACCGGCGAGACCCCGCCGCTGAAGGAGGGCGAGGTGCTCGTGCGGCACCACTACCTCAGCCTCGACCCGTACATGCGCGGGCGCATGAACGACGCCAAGAGCTATGCCGCGCCCCAGCCGCTGGGCCAGGTGATGCAGGGCGGCACGGTGGGCGAGGTGGTGGAAAGCCGCAGCCCGAAGTTCCAGCCCGGCGACAAGGTCGTGGGCATGGGCGGCTGGCAGGAATATGCCGTGGTGTCGGGAGAGCAGGGCGGCCTGCGCAAGGTGGACACCGCGCACGTGCCGCTGTCGCATTACCTCGGCGCGGTGGGCATGCCGGGCGTGACGGCCTGGTACGGCCTGACGCAGATCATCCAGCCCAAGGCGGGCCAGACGGTGGTGGTCAGCGCCGCCAGCGGCGCGGTCGGCAGCGCGCTGGGCGTGCTGGCGAAACAGCGCGGCTGCCGCGCCGTGGGCATCGCCGGCGGGCCCGACAAGTGCAGCTACGTCGAGCAGGAACTGGGCTTCGACGCCTGCGTCGACTACAAGCAGCACGGCGACGCGCAGTCGCTCGCCCGGGCACTGAAGGAAGCCTGCCCCGGTGGCATCGACGGCTACTTCGAGAACGTCGGCGGCATGGTGATGGACGCCGTGATGCTGCGCATGAATGCCTTCGGCCGCATCGCGCTGTGCGGGATGATCGCCGGCTACGACGGCAAGCCGATCCCGATGGCGTATCCGCAGCTGATCCTGACCAATCGCCTGCTGGTGCAGGGCTTCATCGTCAGCGAGCACATGGAGCTGTGGCCCCAGGCGCTGCAGGAGCTGGGCACGCTGGTCGGCACCGGCAAGTTCCGCCCGCGCGAGAGCGTGGCGCAGGGCCTCGAATCCGCGCCGGAAGCGTTCCTGGGCATGCTCAAGGGCCGCAACTTCGGCAAGCAGGTGGTCAAGCTGGTCTGAGAGAAGACGGACTTCCGGACGCAGAGGACGCGAAGGGTACGCAGAGAACGCAAAAGAGACAAAGAAAATTGGAAGGTTTTCTTTTGCGCCTTCTGCGTACCCTTTGCGTCCTCTGCGTCCGGTTGTTGGCTGTTTGGCTGTCGCCCGGCCCCCTCGACTGCCCAGCAGCCCGCAGGTGCGCGATACTCCTGCGATCACGTCCGCGACGGGAGGCGCCATGCCGGAGTTCGCCACGCACGAAGTGTTCAACCAGCCCGAGCCGCTGGTGGACATCAACCTGTTCGAGACCAACCGCGCGCTGCAGGACGCCCTGCGCTTCAACGCGCCCGGGCTCGATCCCGCGCCGCTGCGCGAGCTCGGTGCCCTGGCCGGCTCGGCCGGGATGCAGGCGCACGCGCGCCTGGCCAACGTGCACACTCCCGAGCTGCGCACGCACGACCGCTTCGGCCACCGCATCGACGAGGTGGAGTTCCATCCCAGCTACCACGCGCTGATGGCCGCGGCGGTGCAGGCGGGGCTGCACGGGACACCCTGGGCTTCACCCGGTGGAGGCGCTCCCCACGTGCTGCGCGCCGCCGGCTTCATGCTCTTCACCGAGCTCGAGCCTTCGATCCTGTGCCCCATCTCGATGACCTACGCGGTCACGCCGGCGCTGCGGGGCAATCCCGCCGTGTCGAAGGAGTGGGCGCCCAAGCTCACCAGCCGCAGCTACGACCCGCGCCTGCTGCCGTTCACGCTCAAGACCGGCGTGACGATGGGCATGGGCATGACCGAGAAGCAGGGCGGCTCGGACGTGCGCTCCAACACCACCCGCGCGGTGTCCGACGGCGCGGACGACTGGGGCCGGCGTTTCCGCGTCACCGGCCACAAGTGGTTCTTCTCCGCGCCGATGTGCGATGCCTTCCTGGTGCTCGCCAACACCGAGGCGGGCCTGAGCTGCCTGTTCCTGCCGCGCGTGCTGCCGGACGGCAGCCGCAACGCGCTGCGCATCCAGCGCCTGAAGGACAAGCTGGGCAACAAGGCCAATGCCAGCTCCGAAGTGGAATTCCACGACGCGGCGGCGTGGCTGGTGGGCGAAGAGGGCCGCGGCGTGCCGATGATCCTGCAGATGGGGACCATGACGCGCCTCGACTGCGCGCTGGGCACCAGCGGCCTGATGCGGCAGGCGCTCGCCCTGGCCCTGCACCACACGGAGCAGCGGGTGGCCTTCGGCAAGCCGCTCCTCGAGCAGCCGCTGATGCGCAACGTGCTGGCCGACCTGGCGCTGGAAAGCGAGGCGGCGACCGCGCTGGCGCTGCGCCTGGCGCGCGGCTACGACCGGCGCGACGACGCGCACGAGGCCGCGGTCGCGCGCCTGCTCACGCCGATCTCCAAGTTCTGGATCTGCAAGCGCGGCAGCGCCTTCGGCCAGGAAGCCATGGAGTGCCTGGGCGGCAACGGCTACGTCGAGGAGAACGGCGAAGGCGTGATGGCGCGCATCTACCGCGAGATGCCGGTCAATTCGATCTGGGAGGGCGCCGGCAACATCATGGCGCTGGACCTGCTGCGGGCCCTGCGCGGCGGCGATGCGGCCGCGGCGCTGGCGCACGAACTGGCCCCGGCCAAGGGCGCGCATCCGGCGCTGGACCGCGCCGCCGCGCAGCTGCCCGCGCGCATCGAGCAGATGGCCACCGAGGTGGAGGCGCGCCGGCTGGCGCAGGAAGTGGCGCTGGCCGTGCAGGGCGCGCTGCTGGCGCAGACCGCGCCGCCAGCGGTGGTGGACGCCTTCTGCGCCTCGCGCCTGGGCGGCGACTGGGGCCAGGCCTTCGGCACGCTGTCCGCCCGCACCGATTTCGACGCGATCCTCGCGCGCGCCCTCCCGCACTGAACGAGAACGAGCCCGCATGAACGACCTCCTCCTGCACCACTACCCCAGCTCGCCCTTCTCCGAGAAGATCCGCCTCGTCCTGGGCTACAAGAAGCTGCCCTGGAAGTCGGTGCACATCCCGCCGATCATGCCCAAGCCCGAGGTGATCGCGCTGACCGGCGGCTACCGCCGCACGCCGGTGCTGCAGGTGGGGGCGGACATCTATTGCGACACGGCCCTCATCTGCGACGTGCTGGAGCACGTGCGGCCCGAGCCCACGCTGTACCCGCCGCACCTCAAGGGCGTGTGCCGCATCTTCGCGCAGTGGGCGGACTCCACGCTGTTCTGGGCCGCCATGGGCTACAACCTGCAGCCCAAGGGCGCGGCGCACGTGTTCGCCAAGGCGCCGCCCGAGGCGGCCCGGGCCTTCGCCGACGACCGCAAGGCCATGGCCGTCAACATGGTGCGGCTGCGCCCCGGCGACGCCACCTCGGCCTACCGCTCCTACCTGCGCCGCATCGCCAACATGGCCGACGAGCACGACTTCCTGTTCGGGATGGAGCCCTGCGTGGCCGACTTCGCGGCCTACCACGGCATCTGGTACACGCGAACGCAGGTGCCGCTGCTGGCGGACATCCTGAACGCGACCCCTTCGGTGGGGGAGTGGGCCAACCGGTTGGAGGCGATCGGGCACGGCCCCATGACGCAGCTCACGCCGCAGGACGCCGTGACCATCGCGGCCGCGATGGAACCGCAACCGCCGGGCGCCAACCTCCTGGTGGACAGCGCCTTCCAGGACGACCACGGCATCGCCCTGGGCAGCCGTGTGACGATCACGCCCGAGTCCTTCGGCAACGAAGCCACCGAGGGCGAGCTGATCGCGGCCACGCGCACGCACTACAGCCTGCGCCGCGAGGATGCGCGCGCCGGCCTCGTGCACGTGCATTTCCCGCGCCTGGGCTACGTGCTGCGCGCGGCGGCGCCGACCTGAGGTCCGCCATGGTGCGCGCGCAGGGCTGCTGCCTGTTCGACACCGCCATCGGGCCTTGCGGGATCGCGTGGACGGATGCTGCCCTGGCAGCGGTGCAGCTGCCGGAGGCCACGCGCGCCGGCACGCTGCGGCGGCTGCTGCGTTCCGTGGGGCAAGAGGTCCCGGAGGGCGAGCCGCCTGCGTTCGTGCGGACGGCGATCGCACGGATCCAGGCGCTGCTCGCCGGTGCGAAGGACGATCTCGCGGACCTGCCGCTGGCCATGGAGGGTGTGCCGCCGTTCCACCAGCGGGTGTACGAGGTCACGCGGGCGATCCCGCCGGGCGAGGTCCTGACCTATGGAGAGGTGGCGCGCCGGGTCGGCGAGCCGGGCGCGGCGCGGGCCGTGGGGCAGGCGCTGGGGAAGAATCCCTTCGCGCCGGTGATCCCCTGCCATCGCGTGCTCGCGGCAGGCGGCAGGTCAGGCGGCTTTTCGGCGGAAGGCGGGGCAGACACGAAGCTGCGGATGCTGGAGATCGAGCGGGCGCGGCTGGGGCTGGAGCCGGGCCTTTTCGACGGAAGTGACCGTCGAGTGAAGTGAACGTCGACTGAAGTGAAGGTCAGTCCCGCGGAGGCGGGAATCCAGGGCTTGCCAGACAGGGAGCGGCCGCGGCCGCTCTCCCCGGGTCCCCGCCTGCGCGGGGACGACGGAGGTATCGGCAGGCGAGCGAGACGGGGGCGGTGGCCGACAGCGCTGGGGTTTCGCTTCGCTCCACCGCCAGCCTACCGGAACGCTTCACCGCCAGCCTGCCGGAACGCTTCACCGCCAGCCTGCCGGAACGCTCCACCGCCAGCCTGCCGGAACGCTCCACCGCCAGCCTGCCGGAACGCTTCACGCCAGCCTGCCGGAACGCTTCACCGCAGCCCGCCGGAACGCTTCACAGCCGGCCTGCCGCAACGAATGGCTGCGCCCGCTCAGAACCAGCGCCGCCAGCCCGAAGGCTCGTTCGGCCGGTCCACCCCTGCCGGGCGCTCGTCGCGCGGCAATTCGCGCTCGGCAGCCCGCATGCGCTCCTCGCGCAGCCGCTCCTCCTCGCGCATCTGCGCCAGGCGCGCTTCGTCGGCCGTCGCATGCTCGCCTTCGCGGATCGCCTGCACGGCTTCGCCGCGCGTAACGGGCGGCACGACGGCCGGGCCGCTGCCCCAGCCCGCGCGCTCGAAACGCGTCTCCATCCGGTGCTCGACCTCGTTCAGGCGCGCGGCCAGCATGCGGTTGGTCGTCTCGGTCTGCGCGCGCAGTTCGCGCTGCAGCTCGGTCGTGCGCAGGGTGTCGCGCTCGCGCAGTTCGCGCAGGTTCTCCTCGAGAAAGGTGCGCAGCTCGGTGAAGCGCGAGGCCTCGGCCTTGTCGGCGAGGGCGCGCTGGGCCTCGAGTTCCTTGTAGTGATGGCGCGAATCCAGCAGCGCGCTGGTGCGGATCGCACCGGCGGACAGCACGAAGGCGATGACGGCCAGGGCGAGCAGGGTCAGCAGGATGGCGCCGAGCGGCGCGTCCACGACCACGGGGCCGAACAGCAGCGGCGAGGTGCGCATCACCTCGGACCAGTTGAGGGCGGCGAAGGCGGCGACCAGCAGGATCGCCACCACGAGCAGGATCAGGCGCGAGCGCATGGGTTCTCCTTGGGGTTGCTGTCAAGTTTCTCTGCAGTGCCCCCGCCACAGCTGTCAGCCAGACACCTATTTCGATGTACGGGGGGTGTGGCAAACTCGCGCGCTCTCCGGTGCTCCGCAGTAGTAACACGATGCAAAAAATCATCCGGCAGATCGCTGCCGAACTCCGCGTCCAGGAAAGCCAGGTCCGCTCCGCCGTCGACCTGCTGGACGGCGGGGCCAGCGTTCCCTTCATCGCCCGCTACCGAAAGGAAGTCACTGGCGGCCTGGACGACATTCACCTGCGCGAACTCGAAGCCCGCCTTTCGTACCTGCGCGAGCTGGAGGACCGCCGGGAGGCCGTCCTCAAGAGCATCGAGGAGCAGGGCAAGCTCACCCCCGAACTGCGCGCCGCCCTCGAGGCCGCGCCGACCAAGCAGGAGCTCGAGGACCTGTACCTGCCCTTCAAGCCGCGGCGCCGCACCAAGGGCCAGATCGCCCGCGAAGCCGGCCTGGAGCCGCTGGCCGACCTGCTGTGGGCCGACCCGGCCCGCGACCCGGCCACCGAAGCCCTGGCCTTCGTGAAGACGGAAAAGGGCGAAGGCGGGGAGGATTTCACGACCGTTCCCGCCGTGCTTGATGGCGTGCGCGACATCCTTTCGGAACGCTGGGCCGAGGACGCGGTGCTGGTGCAGTCGCTGCGCCAGTGGCTGTGGACCGAGGGCCTGCTGAAATCGAAGCTGGCTGCCGGCAAGGACGAGAACAACCCCGATGTCGCCAAGTTCCGCGACTACTTCGACTACGACGAGCCGATCGGCAAGGTGCCTTCGCACCGGGCGCTGGCCGTGTTCCGCGGCCGGGCGCAGGAAATCCTCGACGTGAAGCTGGTGCTGCCGGTGGAGCCGGAGCCCGGCCAGCCCTCGATCGCCGAGGGCAGGATCGCGCTGCACCTCGGGTGGAGCCACGCCAGGCGCGCTGGCGACGACCTGCTGCGCAAGTGCGTGGCCTGGACGTGGCGCGTGAAGCTGTCGCTCTCTACCGAGCGTGACCTGTTCGCGCGCCTGCGCGAGGAGGCCGAGAAGGTGGCGATCAAGGTGTTCGCCGAGAACTTGCGCGACCTGCTGCTGGCCGCGCCCGCCGGGCCGCGCGTGGTGATGGGCCTGGACCCCGGCATCCGCACCGGCGTGAAGGTGGCCGTGGTCGACGCCACCGGCAAGCTGGTGGACACGGCCACCGTGTATCCGCACGAGCCGCGCCGCGACTGGGAAGGCTCGCTGCACACGCTGGCCCAGTTGTGCCGCAAGCACGGCGTGAACCTGGTCGCGATCGGCAACGGCACCGCCAGCCGCGAGACCGACAAGCTGGCCGCGGACCTGGCCAAACGGCTCGATGCCGACCTCCAGCGGATCGTGGTGAGCGAGGCCGGCGCCTCGGTCTATTCGGCCAGCGAGTACGCGTCCCGGGAGATGCCCGACGTGGACGTGAGCCTGCGCGGTGCGGCCAGCATCGCGCGCCGCCTGCAGGACCCGCTGGCGGAGCTGGTGAAGATCGATCCCAAGTCGATCGGCGTCGGCCAGTACCAGCACGACGTGAACCAGAGCGAGCTGGCGCGCATGCTGGATTCCGTCGTGGAGGACTGCGTGAACAAGGTCGGCGTGGACCTCAACACCGCCAGCGCGCCGCTGCTGTCGCGCGTCTCGGGCCTGTCGCCTTCGGTGGCGCGCGCCGTCGTGCAATGGCGCGAATCGAACGGCGCCTTCCGCAACCGCCAGCAGCTGCTGCAGGTCAGCGGCCTCGGCCCCAAGACCTTCGAGCAGAGCGCGGGCTTCCTGCGCATCCGCGGCGGCGACAACCCGCTGGACATGACCGGCGTGCACCCCGAGACCTATCCGGTGGTGGAGAAGATCCTGGCGACGGTGCAAAAGCCGGTGCAGGAACTGATGGGCCGCGCCGAGATGCTCAAGGCGCTCAAGCCCGAGCTGTTCGCCAACGAGAAGTTCGGCGTGATCACGGTCAAGGACATCCTGGGCGAGCTGGAGAAGCCGGGCCGCGACCCGCGCCCGGACTTCAAGGTGGCGCGCTTCAACGAGGGTGTGGACGACATCGCCGACCTGCAGCCCGGCATGGAGCTGGAAGGCACGGTCAGCAACGTGGCCGCCTTCGGCGCCTTCGTGGACCTGGGCGTGCACCAGGACGGCCTGGTGCACGTGAGCCAGCTGTCGCACAAGTTCGTGCAGGACGCCCGCGAGGTGGTGAAGACGGGCGACATCGTCAAGGTGAAGGTGCTCGAAGTGGACGCCGCGCGCAAGCGCATCAGCCTGACGATGAAGCTCGGCGCGCCGGTGGGCCGCAAGGATGCGCCGCGGGACAACCGTTTCGAGGGCGCGGCCCGCGGCCAGCGCGCGAGCGGCAACCCCGCGATCGGCTCCGCCATGCAGGGCGCCTTCGCCAAGCTGCAGGGGCTGCGCAAGTAGCCTCGTGCAGGCGACCGCCCCCCGCGTCCCCCTTCCGACCGGCCGCGCCATGGAGGGCGCGCAGAATGCAGCGCATGCGCTCGGCGATGGCGATGCGATGAAGCAGGAGCCCCGGCCCGTGGCGGGCTGCATCCTGTTCCTGCGGCTGCGCGGCACCGATGCCGCGCCGCCTGCCGGCGAGCAGGCCTTGCGCGCCGCGCTCGAAGCGGCCGCGGCCGCCTGGGACCGCAAGCTCCGGGTGGTGCTGCAGGCGCCGGAAGGTTTTGCACTGGCGGGCCCGGTGGTGCCCTCGGTGGCGCTCGCCGCCGCCCGCCGCGCCGCTGCTCACACGCCAGCCGGCGCCGTGTCGATGGCGCTGCACCACGGGCCCCTGCGCGCGCTCGCGCAAGCGCCCGGCGGCCCGCGCCTGGCGGGCGAGGGCCTCACCACCGCCGCCGTCGTCGCCGGACTCGCCGGCGGGCGCACCGTGCTCTCGGCCGCATTCCGCGACGCGCTGCGGCAGGAGGCGCCGGATCTCGCCGACGACGTGGAGCCGATCACGGACGTCGCCGGGCCCGGCGGTGCCGCGCTGTTCCGCGACGATCCGGCGGGCGCGCGCAGGCGCGGCCAGCGCCGCACGCTGCTGGCGGCCGGCGGCATGGCGGCCCTCCTGGCCGCGGGCTGGGCGGGGCGCGAGGCGCGCCAGCACTACGAGGCCGCCCACCGGCCGGCCGTGATCGTGCTGGACATCCGGCCCTCCGGCGAAGTGTTCATCGACGGCGTGGCGCAGGGCGCCAGCCCGCCGCTCACGCGCGTGTCGGTTGCGCCGGGCGCGCACACGATCGAGGTGCGCAACACGCGCGCCAGGCCGCTGCGGCTGCAGGTGGACTTGCAGCCCGGGCAGGAACTGGCCGTGAAGCACGTCTTCCCGCCACCGCCGGCGCCGCGGCGTCCCGCGCCGCCCAAGGCGAAGCCCAGGCCCGAGCCGGGGCCGCTCGATCGCTTCAAGTTCTGGTGAACGTCGTGAGCACCCCGCTGCCTTTCACCCACCTGGGCCGCTACCGCATCCTGCGCGAGCTGGGACGCGGCGCCATGGGCGTGGTGTACCTGGCGGAGGACGAGTCGCTGCAGCGGCAGGTGGCGATCAAGACCCTGCTGCTGCCCGACGACGCCAAGGACAGCCGCGAGCTCGAAGCGCGCTTCCGCCAGGAGGCCAAGGCCGCCGGCGGCGTGAGCCATCCGAACACGATCACGATCTACGACTTCGGCCGCGAGGGCAACTGGCTCTACATCGCGATGGAGCGGCTGCAGGGGGTGGAGCTGCGCGAGCTGATGGAGGGCGGGCCGCTTCCGCTGGACGGGGCGCTGGACATCGCGGGGCAGGTGGCGCTGGGGCTGGCCGCCGCGCACGAACGCGGCGTGGTCCATCGCGACGTGAAGCCGGGCAACATCATGGTGCTGCCCGGCGGCCTGGCCAAGATCATGGACTTCGGCATCGCGCGCATGAAGACGTCCGACGTGCGCACGGCCACCGGCACCATGATCGGCTCGCCCAAGTACATGTCGCCGGAGCAGGTCAACGGCCACATGGTGGACCAGCGCAGCGACATCTTCTCGCTGGGCTCGCTGCTGTACGAGATGGTGACGGGCCAGGCTGCCTTCCAGGGCGGCAACCTGGGGCAGCTGCTGGCGGCGATCATGCATGGCGCGCCGGTGCCGCCCTCGCAGGTCAGGGCGGACCTGCCGGCGTCCATCGAGCTGGTGATCACGCGTGCGATGCAGAAGAACCCGCGCTCGCGCTACCAGGATGCGGGCGAGATGGCCCGCGACCTGGCGCAGTGCCGTGCCACCCTGGTGCGCGCGCACGCGGTGCCTGCGGCTGCGGCCGCGGCCGAGGCTGCGGCTGCGGCGGCGGGGGACCCCTACGCGGCCACGGCGCCGGCAAAGTCCCAGGCCGTCGACGTGGACGTCACCGTTGCGAACGGGCAGGGGGGCTGGTCGCTCGCGCCCGGCTTCGATTCCAGCGCCGGCTTGCGCGCGCTGGCCGAAGGGCGGGTCGCGCCTTCGGGCCGGCAAGGGCCGTCGTGGGCCGTCACCGCCTGGACCTGCGGCTACCTGCTGGCGGCCGGCGTGGCGCTGCTGGTCGCCTTCGGCTCCTAGAATCCGCGCGATGCAAGCCTTGCGCATCTACGCCGGGCCGGCGGCGCGCCTTCACATCGCGCAGCACGGGCTCGCGGCGCGCGACATCGGCGTGGTGCCGGCCGCGGCGGGCGGACCGAAGGGTCTCATCCTCGGGCCG
Source organism: Ramlibacter sp. AN1133 (assembly GCF_037890035.1). Taxonomy (NCBI): domain Bacteria; kingdom Pseudomonadati; phylum Pseudomonadota; class Betaproteobacteria; order Burkholderiales; family Comamonadaceae; genus Ramlibacter; species Ramlibacter sp. AN1133. The sequence goes on along the minus strand of NZ_JBBKTQ010000008.1, from coordinate 80,969 downwards.
CTGGACCGCTTCCTGTTCGGCCAGTGGCTGCCCGCCACCGACCACACGATCCATCTCGTCGGCGCTTCCATAGGCGCGTGGCGCATGGCCACGGCCTGCCTGCGCGAACCGGTGCAGGCCTTCGAGCGGCTGGAGCGCGACTACATCGCGCAGCACTACGACTTGCCGCCGGGACAGCGCACGCCGACGGCAGCGCACGTATCGCAGCGCTTCGGCGAGAGCCTGGAGGCCTTCTACGGCGGGCGCATCCGCGAGGTGCTGGAGCATCCGCGCTTGCGGCTGCACATCGTCACGTCGCGCGGGCGGCACGTGCTGCGGCGCGAGCACCGCCTCGGCACGCCGCTGGGATATCTCGGCGCCTTCCTCGCCAACACGCTGCATCGCCGCGCCATGGGCGCCTGGCTGGAGCGCGTGGTGTTCTCGGCGCCTGAACACGGCGTGGCCTGTCCGCTGCCTTTCGGCACGGAGGATTTCCCGACGCGGCAGGTGGCGCTGACCGAAGCCAACTTCCAGCCCGCGCTGCAGGCGAGCTGCTCGATCCCTTTCGTGCTGCAGGCCGTGCACGACATCCCGGGAGCACCGCGCGGCGCGTACTGGGACGGCGGCATCACGGACTACCACTTGCACCTGAAGTACGACTGCGGGCCGGGCCCCGGGCTGGTGCTGTATCCGCACTTCCAGAAGGCCGTGGTGCCGGGCTGGCTGGACAAGGGCCTGACATGGCGCCATCGCGCCACGCCGTATCTCGATCGCATGATCGTGCTGGCGCCGGATGCCGACTGGGTGCGCTCGCTGCCGAACGCGAAGCTGCCGGACCGGACGGATTTCGCGCGGTATGGCACGGACCTGCAGGCGCGCATCCGCGCATGGACTGCGGCCGCGGACGCGAGCCGCCAGCTGGCCGACGAATTCGCGGCGTGGCTGGAGAAACCGGATCCTGCGCGGGTCGAGGCCTTGTAGGAAGCGGACTGCCGGACGCAGAGGACGCGAAAGATACGCAGAGGACGCAAAAAAGACAAAGAAAACTTTAAAAGGTTTTCTTTTGCGTCCTCTGCGTACCCTTTGCGTCCTCTGCGTCCGGCTGTCCGCTCCCGCTCCCTACATCGACGCTTCGAGCATCTCCCGATAGTCCTCCCGCGACGCCTCGCGCGGATTCGTCTTGTGGCAGTGGTCCGCCATCGCGCCGTCGATGATCTTCTCGAACCACTCCCGCTGCACGCCCATGGCGGCCAGGCCCGAGGGCAGCTCCAGCCGTGCGCTCATGTCGCGGATCGCCTCCGGGATGTCTCCGCCCGAGCGCAGCCCCATCGCATGCGCCATGCGGTCCAGCCGGCGCTCCTTCTGCACCGCCGGCGACTGCGCGTTGAAGCGCACCACCGCCGGCAGGAACATGGCGTTGAGCGTACCGTGGTGCAGCCGCGGATCGACCCCGCCCAGGCTGTGGCTCAGGGAGTGCACGCAGCCCAGTCCCTTCTGGAAGGCCATCGCGCCCTGCATCGAGGCGCTCATGAGGTTCAGCCGCGCCTCGCGGTCGCTGCCGTCGCGGGTGGCCCGCTCGATGTGCGCCCAGCCGCGCTCCAGGCCGTCCAGGGCGATGCCGTCGGCCGGGGGGTTGAACGCCGACGACATGAAGGTCTCCATGCAGTGCGCGATCGCGTCCATGCCGGTGGCGGCCGTCAGCTTCGGCGGCAGGCCCATGGTGAGTTCGGGATCGCAGATCGCCGTCTTCGGTACCAGGTGCCAGGAATGGAAGCCGAGCTTGCGGTGGTCGTCGACGATGATGATCGCGCCGCGCGCGACCTCGCTGCCCGTGCCGCTGGTGGTGGGCACCGCGATCAGGGGCGCGACCTTGTCGGTGATCCGCGGCGAGCCGCCCTCGATGGTGGCGTAGCGGGTCAGCGGACCCTCGTGGGTGGCCGCGATGGCGACGCCCTTGGCGCAGTCGATCGCCGAGCCGCCGCCCACGGCGACCAGGCCGTCGCAGCCCTGCGCCCGGTAGATCTCCGCGGCGGCCCGCACGGCGGCCTCGGTGGGATTCGAGGGCGTGCCGTCGAACACCGCGTGCGGCAGGCCCTGCAGCGCATCCAGCGCCTGCTGCAGCACGCCGGCGGCGCGCACGCCCGCGTCGGTGACGACCAGGGGCCGGGTGATGCCCACGCGCTCGCATTCGGATTTCAGCAGGCGGATCGCGCCGAACTCGAACTGGATCTGGGTGACGTAGTAGATGAGGGCCATGGCTGCCTGCGTCGCTTAGGATGGGGAGCCTGACTGTAACGCCGCGACAGGCGTCCCCCCGGTGACATTCCTTCCGCAGTTTCCCGAACTCACGCCCGCCATGCGCTCCGTGCTGCAGGGCATGGCGCGCTCGCGCCACGTGCCGATGTACCGCCTGTCCCCGCAGGAGGCGAGGGCGGCCTACGAGAAGGGCGCCCACGTGCTGGAGCCGTCGCCGCCCGAGCTCGCCCGCGTGCAGGACCTGCGCATCCCGACGCGCGACGGCGACGCGCTGCCGGCGCGGCTCTACGCGCCTTCCACGCAGGCGCTGCCGGTGCTGCTGTACTTCCACGGCGGCGGCTTCACGATCGGCAGCGTCGCTTCGCACGACACCCTGTGCCGCATCCTCGCCGGCCGCAGCGGCTGCGCCGTCGTCTCGGTGGGCTACCGCCTTGCGCCCGAGCACCGATTCCCCATCGCCGTCGACGATGCCTGGGACGCGACGCGATGGCTTGCCGCCGGCGCAGCTTCCCTGGGGCTGGACGCGCTCCGGCTGGCGGTCGGCGGCGACAGCGCGGGCGGCACGCTGGCCACCGTCTGCGCCACGCTGGCCCGCGACGCCGGCCTCCCGCTGCGCCTGCAGCTGCTGTTCTATCCCGGCTGCGCCGCGCGCCAGGAGGCGCGTTCGCATCAGCGCTACCACCAGGGCCTGATCCTGGAGCAGGCCCACATCGAATACTTCTTCGGCCAGTACATCGCCGACGCGCAGCGCGAGGACTGGCGCTTCGCCCCGCTGAACACGCCGGACGTCGACGGCGTCGCGCCGGCCTGGTTCGGCCTGGCCGAGTGCGACCCGCTGGTGGACGACGCGATCGCCTACGCGGATAAACTGCGGGCTGCCGGGGTGGCCGTGGACCTGGAGATCTACCGCGGCGTCACCCACGAATTCATCAAGATGGGCCGCGCGCTGCCCGAGGCCCGGCAGGCCCAGGCCGACGCGGCGGCCGCCCTCCAACGCGCCTTGCAAGAATGAACAGAGAAGATTTCCGATTCTTTCACCGGCTGCGCGTGCGCTGGGCCGAAGTGGACATGCAGAAGATCGTCTTCAATGCCCACTACCTGATGTACTTCGACACGGCGGTGGCGGACTACTGGCGCGCCCTGGCCATGCCCTACGAGGAAGCCATGCAGCTGCTGCAGGGCGACATCTACCTGAAGAAGGGCACCGTCGAATTCCACGCCTCGGCCCGCATGGACGACCGGCTCGACGTCGGCCTGAAGTGCGCCCGCGTCGGCAACTCCTCGATGCTGTTCACGGGCGCGATCTTCCGCGCCGAGGAACTGCTGATCACCTGCGAGCTGGTCTACGTGTTCGCGGATCCCGCCACGCAGACCTCGCGGCCGGTGCCTGCGCTGCTGCGCGAGATGCTCACGGGCTACGAAGCGGGCGAGCCGATGATCCAGGTGAAGACCGGCACCTGGGCGGAACTCGGCGCCGAAGCCGGGCGCATCCGCACCGAGGTGTTCGTCAAGGAGCAGCGCATCCCCGCCGAACTCGAGTGGGACGAGGCCGATGCGACGGCGCTGCACGCGGTGGCCTACAACCGGCTCGGCCAGGCGATCGCCACCGGGCGGCTGCTGCCGGCCACCGGCGGCGTGGCGAAGATCGGCCGCATGGCGGTGCACCAGGTGCTGCGCGGCGGCGGCTTCGGCGAGCAGGTGCTGCGCACGCTCGCTCTGGAGGCGGCCCGGCGCGGCGACCGCGCGATCGAGCTGCATGCCCAGCGCACCGCGAAGGACTTCTATGCGCGCCTGGGCTTCGAGCCCCAGGGGACACCCTTCGAGGAAGCGGGCATCCCGCACCTGACGATGACCAGCGCCTTGCCGCTGGAGCGCTGACCCGTGGCCCGCAAACGCAAACCCGGGCCCGGCGCGCGGCCCGCAGACCTGCCGCTGGCCGACGCGCGGCCCGCTCCCGCGGTCTCCGCCGCCGCCGTCCCCGCCGCCCCGCCGGCCACCGATCTCCCGCGCGAGCCCGCGAACGACGGCTGGGCGGTGGGCGTGCTCGCCCTCGCGCTGTTCCTCGCCCCGGCGCTGGGCGTGCCCCACGAGCTGCTGCTGCAGGACACGCTCAAGTCCATCGTCGTGTCCTTCGGCGCCCTGGCGGCGGCGCTGCTGTTCCTGTTCGCGCAGCGCAAGCGCGTCCAGCCGCTGCGGTGGCACGGCGTCCTGTGGCTGCCTCTGCTGCTGATGGCGTATGCCCTGGGCAGCATGGCCTGGTCGCATGCCTTCCTGGCCGGCGTGGAGGCGGTGCGCTGGTTCGTCTTCGCGCTGATCGCGTGGATCGGCCTCAACACCTTCACCCGCGAACGCCTGCGCGCGCTCGCCTGGGCCTTCCATGCCGGCGCGCTGGTGGCCACCTTCTGGGCCATGGCGCAGTTCTGGGGCGGACTGGAGATGTTCCCGCAGGGGCCGCGCCCGTCCTCCACCTTCATCAACCGCAACTTCTACGCGGAGTACACGGTCTGCGCGCTGCCTTTCGGCGCGCTGCTGCTGGCGCGCGCGCGGGGCAGCGCCCGGGTGGCGCTGCTGGCCTTCAGCCTCGGCCTGCTGGCCACCGGCGTCCTGATGACCGGCACGCGATCGGCGCTGATCGCGATGACGGTGCTGATGCTGGCGGTGCTGCCGCTGGTGGCGTGGCGCTGCCGCGCGCGACTGGCCTGCACCGGCTGGTCGCGCGGGCTGCAGGCCGGCGCGCTGGCGGTGATCGTGGGCACGGTGCTGCTGCTGGGCATGCTGCCCACCTCCACCCAGGCCGTCATCGACGAGAACTTCGGCACCACGCCGATCGAGCGCGGGCTGCACCGCGCGCAGCAGATCGGGCCCGGCGACTACTCGCTGAACCTGCGCATGGTGATGTGGAAGGCGACGCTGACGGCCATCGCGGCGCGTCCGCTCACCGGCCTGGGCGCCGGCGCCTGGGAGAACGAGATCCCGCGCTACCAGGCCGAAGGCTCGCAGCTGGAGACCGACTATTACGTGCACAACGAGTTCCTGCAGCTCGTGGCCGAATACGGCGTGGTCGGCTGGATCTTCCTGCTGCTGCTGGCCGCCTACCTGCTCGCATCCGCCTGGCGCACCTGGGCGCCGGGCGAGCGCGAAGGCCAGGAGGACCAGCTCTGGCGCGCCACGCTGCTGGCCAGCCTGTTCGCGCTGATGCTGGTGAGCAGCATCGGCTTTCCGTGGCGGCTGGCGGCCACGGGAGCGCTGTTCGCGGCCTGCCTGGGCGGCCTCGCGGCCTCGGACGCGCGCCTGGGGCCGGTGCGCCGGCTGCTCGCGCAGCCCCTGCGCTGGTCGCCCCGCATCGCGCACGTCGCACTGGGCGCTGTCAGCGTGTGCGTGGTGCTGGCCCTCGCGATCACGCAGCGCGCCGCGGAGAGCGAGCAGAAGCTGGTGGGCGCGGCCAAGATCGCGCTGTCGCTCTCGGCCACCGGCAACCCGAACGACCCCGCCTTCGCGGCCAAGCGCCGGGAGATGCTGGAGCTGGTGCGCCAGGGCATCGCGCTGAACCCCCACTACCGCAAGATCACCCCGATGGTGGCGGACGAACTGGCCCGCTGGGGCGACTGGCGCGACGCCACCTGGATCTGGGAGAGCGTGCTGTCCTCGCGGCCCTACGTGGTGGCCATCATGACCAACGTGGCCCGCGGCTACGCCACCCTCGGCCAGCCGGACAAGGCGCAGGCCTACCTGGACCGCGCCCGGCGCCTGCAGCCGCGCGCACCCTCCGTGCGCTCGCTGGAGGTGATCCTGGCGGCGCGCTCGGGCGACGAGAAGCGCGCCCTGGCGCTGGCGAAGGCGGCCTACGACGAGGGCATCGCCGACTTCGACATGGTCAACACGTATTTCCTGCTGGCGTGGCGCGCCAACCAGTTCGACGTGGCGCAGAAGCTGCTGGACGAGCGGATGCAGCGCTGGCCCGAGACCCGCGCGCGGGGGCTCGTGCAGCAGGGCACGCTGGCCCTGGAACTCAAGCAGCAGGAGCGCGCGCTGCAGTCGTTCCGCGCCGGCCTGGCCGCGGCTGCGTCACCGCAGGAACGCGCTTCGCTGGTGGAGGAGATCCCGGCGGAGTTCCGCGCCCAGGTCGCGGCTTCGGCTCGTTGAGGCCGGCCGCCTGACACCCTAGATGTCGGCCAGCAGCGGGTAGGGCAGGGGCAGCAGCGCCAGGGCCGGGCCGTCGGCGCGCTGCGCGTGCAGGTCGCCCGCTTGTGCGGCGGCCAGCTGCAGCGAGACGATCGCGTCCCAGCCGCCTGCGGGCGAGGGCGCCGCCTGCGCGACCAGTCCGGCGGGCTGCTCGGGGTCCGCGGCCTGGAACACCTCCTGGCCGGCGGCGAGTTCGGCATCGCAATGCGCGACGAAGGCGCGGCGCTTGAGCGTGCCGCGGAACTGGCTGCGCGCCACCACCTCCTGGCCGGGATAGCAGCCCTTCTTGAAGTTCACGCCGCCCACCGATTCGTAATTGAGCATCTGCGGCACGAAGGCCTCGACGATCGGCTGCGTGATGGTGGCGATGCCGCTGCGCACCTCGGCCCATTGCCACAGGCTCGTTTCGAGCGCCGGCCCGGCCGGGGCTGCGGCGCCCGCGCGGCCGACCCACAGCGCGCGCGGCTGGCCCTCGGCCGGATAGAGCTGCACCCGCCAGCCGCCGGCCGCCTCGCGCACGCTCCAGGGCGCATCGGCGGGGGTCGCCGGCTCGCCGACCAGGCCGTACAGCGCCAGCTCGCTGCTCGCGTCGCTGAGCTTGACCTTGGTGCGCAGCACGAACATGGACAGGCGCTTGAGCGTGGAGGGCAGCACGTCGCGGCTGCACACGAGCAGGATCTCGTCGGCCGCGCGCCGGAAGGCGATGAAGCTGGCCAGCATCCGGCCCTTGGCCGTGCAGAAGGCCGCCAGCCGGGCTTCGGCCGCGCCGAGCAGGGCGAAATCCTGCGTCAGCTGGTTGTGCAGGAACTTCGCCGCCTCCTCGCCTTGGGCACGGATCACGCCGAGGTGTGGCAGGGGGGCGACGCCATTCAGGGATTGGGACATGGGTGAATTATCATGGCCCGCTGATTCCAGTTGCCGGGCAAGGACGTGCGCCGCTTTATCACCCTGCTGTTCATGCTGGCGCTGCTGGCCGTTGCCGCTGCCGGCGCGGCCGGCTGGTGGTGGATCCACCACCCGCTGCGCCTCGCGGCCCCCTCCCTCGACCTGTCCATCGAGCCGGGCACGCTGCCGCGTGGCGTGGCGCAGGCCGTGCGCGACGCGGGCGTCGACGTCGACCCGCGCCTGCTCTATGCCTGGTTCCGCATCTCCGGCGAGGGCCAGCGGATCAAGGCCGGCAGCTACGAGCTGGAACGCGGCATCACCCCCGAGCGCCTGCTGGACAAGCTCGCCCGCGGCGAGGAGTCGCTGCGCGCCGTGACCGTGGTGGAAGGCTGGACCTTCCGCCAGCTGCGCGCCGCGCTGGCCAAGGCCGACCAGCTGAAGCCCGACGCCGCGAACCTGAGCGACGCCGAGCTGATGAAGCAGCTGGGGCGCCCCGGGGTGCACCCCGAAGGCCGCTTCTTCCCCGACACGTACACCTATTCCAAGGGCTCCAGCGACCTCAAGGTGTACCGGCGCGCCCTGCGCGCGATGGACAAGCGCCTGGCGCAGGCCTGGGCGCAGCGCGCGCCGCAATCCGTGCTGAAGACGGTCGACGAAGTGCTGATCCTCGCCAGCATCGTGGAAAAGGAAACCGGCAAGTCGGCCGACCGCACGCTGGTTTCCGCGGTGTTCCAGAACCGCCTGAAGATCGGCATGCCGCTGCAGACCGACCCCACCGTGATCTACGGCCTCGGCGAGAAGTTCGACGGCAACCTGCGCAAGATCGACCTGCAGACCGACGGGCCCTACAACACCTACCTGCGCCCCGGCCTGCCGCCGACGCCGATCGCCCTGCCGGGGAAGGCCTCGCTGCTGGCGGCGGTGCAGCCGGCGAAAGGCAACTTCCTGTACTTCGTGGGCAAGGGCGACGGCAGCAGCCATTTCAGCGCCTCGCTCGACGAACACAACCAGGCGGTCAACAAGTACCAGCGCGGTCGATGACACGCGGCCTCTTCATCAGCTTCGAGGGCATCGACGGCGCCGGCAAGTCCACGCACATCGATGCCCTGGCCGCGGCCCTGCGCGCGCGCGGACGCACCGTGGTGCTCACCCGCGAGCCGGGCGGCACGCCGCTGGCCGAAAAGCTGCGGGCGCTGGCCCTGAACGACCCCATGGATCCGCTCACCGAGGCGCTGCTGATGTTCGCGGCGCGGCGCGACCACCTGCTGCAGGTGATCGAGCCGGCCCTGGCGCGCGGCGACGCCGTGCTGTGCGACCGCTTCACCGACGCCACCTTCGCCTACCAGGGCGCGGGCCGCGGCTTCGACCCGGAGGTGCTGGCGGGCCTGGAGCGCTGGGTGCAATCGGTGCCCGCGCTGGCCGCGCCGGCGATCCGCCAGCCGGACGTGACCGTCTGGTTCGACCTCGCGCCGGCCGTCGCGGCGCAGCGCCTGGCCGGCGCCCGCGTGCCGGACAAGTTCGAGTCGCAGCCGCAGGCCTTCTTCGCCCGCGTCGCCGCCGGCTATGCGGCCCGTGCAGCGACCGACCCGCATCGCTTCCTGCGGGTGGCTGCCGACCAGCCCCGCGAGGCAGTGTGGCGCGACGTGGAAGAGGGCCTGAAGGCCCGGGGGCTGCTGGCATGACCGCCCCCTGGATCCGCGCGCAACTGCGCCAGCTGCTCGCCCAGCGCGGCCACGCCTGGCTGCTGCAGGGACCGTCGGGACTTGGACAGTACAAGTTGGCCCTGGACCTGGCGCAGGCCTGGCTGTGCGACGAGCCGACGCCCGACGGCGCCTGCGGCCACTGCCGCAGCTGCCACCAGGTGGAGGTGCGCAGCCACACGGACCTGGCGGTGCTGCTGCCGGAGACCGAGATGCTGGCGCGAGGCTGGCCCCTGGGCGAGAAGGCGCAAGACGACATCGACCAGAAGAAGCGCAAGGCCAGCCGCGAGATCCGCGTGGAGGCCATGCGCGATGCGATCGAGTTCGCCCAGCGCACCAGCGGCCGTGGCCGCGGCAAGGTGGTGCTGGTGTATCCGGCCGACCGCATGAACACGATCACCGCCAACACGCTGCTCAAGACGCTGGAAGAGCCGCCCGGCGACGTGCGCTTCGTGCTGGCCACCGAGGCGGCGCACCTGCTGCTGCCCACCATCCGCAGCCGCTGCCAGGCCCACCCCATGGCCTGGCCGGTGGCCGCCGAAGCCGAAGGCTGGCTGCAGGAGGAGGGCGTTCCCGCCGCCGCCGCGCCGGTGCTGCTGCGCGCCGCGGGAGGCCGTCCGGAAGACGCGCTGCGCCTGCACCGGTCGGGGCTGGACGCCCGGGCGTGGTCGCAATGGCCCAAGGCGCTGGTGCGCGGCGACGCCGGCGCGATCGCCGACTGGGGGCCGGCCGACCTGGTCGAGTCCCTGCAGAAGCTCTGTCACGACCTGCTGGCGGTGCGTTCGGGCGCCGCGCCGCGCTTCTTCGAGGCCACCGACCTGCCGCCGCCGGCCTCCGTGGAGGCGCTCACGGGCTGGTGGCGCAGCCTGGCTGCGACTTCCCGCACGGTCGACCACCCCTTCAACGCCGGTTTGATGCTGGAGGACCTTGTGAGCCAGGCGCGGGCGGCCCTACACTCGAGGAGCCACCCATGAGTACCGCCAACACGCCCCGCCCGAGCGTCATCCAGCTCGCCATCAAGGAAAAGGCGGCCCTCTACGCCGCCTACATCCCGCTGTTCTCCGATGGCGGCGTGTTCATCCCCACCACCCGCGAGTACAAGCTGGGCGACGACGTCTACGTGCTGCTGTCGCTGCCGGACGACCCGCAGCGCTACCCCGTGGCCGGCAAGGTCGCCTGGGTCACGCCGGCGCGGGCGGCGGCCAACCGCACCCAGGGCGTGGGCGTGCGTTTCCCCTCCGACGACAAGTCCAAGCTGCTGAAGGTCAAGATCGAGGAGATCCTCGGCGGCCACCTGGCCTCCGAGCGGCCCACGCAGACCATCTGATGCCCGGGCGCGCGGGCGCCTAGAATCCCTTTTTCAGCGCCGCGGGTCGCGAGGCCGCGCGGCGCGCCTGCTTTTGCCATGTTCGTCGATTCCCACTGCCACCTGAGCTTTCCCGAGCTTGCCGCCCAACTGCCCCAGATCCGCCAGGCCATGGCCGACGCGAAGGTGGACCGCGCGCTTTGCATCTGCACGACCCTGGAGGAGTTCGAGGACGTGCACGCGCTGGCGATGCGCTACGACAACTTCTGGGCCTCCGCCGGCGTGCACCCGGACAACGAAGGCATCGCCGAACCGACAGTGGACAAGCTGCTGGAACTGGCCGCCCGGCCCAGGGTGGTGGGCATCGGCGAGACCGGCCTGGACTACTACCAGATGCAAGAGCGCAAGGGCGGCCGCAGCATCGCGGACCTGGAGTGGCAGCGGGAGCGCTTTCGCACCCACATCCGCGCCGCGCACGCCTGCCGCAAGCCCCTGATCATCCACACGCGGGCCGCGTCGGCCGACACGATCCGGATCCTGAAGGAAGAGGGCGAGGACGGCTCCGCGGCCTCCGTGGGCGGCGTGTTCCACTGCTTCACCGAGACGGCCGAAGTGGCGCGGGCCGCGCTGGACCTGGGCTTCCACATCTCGTTTTCCGGGATCCTCACCTTCAAGAGCGCGGCCGACCTGCGCGAAGTGGCGCGCTTCGTCCCGGAGGACCGTCTGCTGATCGAGACCGACAGCCCCTACCTCGCCCCGGTGCCGTATCGCGGCAAGACCAACAACCCCTCCTACGTCCCCTATGTGGCAAGGCAGGTGGCGGAGGTGCGCGGACTGTCCGTGGAACGCGTGGCGGAGCTCACCAGCCGCAATTTCGAGACCTTGTTCCAGCCGGCCGCATCATGAGAAGTTACTTCAAGACCGCCTTCTATCTTGTTGCCCTGCTTTCGCTTTCCCTGGCGCGGGCGGGCTCCTACGAGGACTTCTTCCAGGCCGTCAGGCAGGACGACGGCCGCACGATCACGCAGCTGCTGCAACGCGGGTTCGATCCCAACGCCCTCGATCCGAACAAGACACCCGGCCTGTTCATCGCGGTCAGGGAAGGCTCCCTGAAGGCGGCGGAGGCGCTGATCGCCTGGCCCAAGACGCAGGTGGAATGGCGCAGCCCCAAGGACGAAAGCCCGCTGATGCTCGCCGCGCTCAAGGGCCACAAGGAGATCGTGCGCAAGCTGATCGCCCGCGACGCCGACGTGAACAAGACGGGCTGGACGCCGTTGCACTATGCGGCCACGGGCGGGCACGTGGAGATCATCCAGATCCTGCTGGACGAATATGCGTACATCGATGCGGAGTCGCCCAACAAGTCGACGCCGCTCATGATGGCGGCCAAGTACGGCACGCCGGCGGCCGTGAAGCTGCTACTGGAGGCGGGTGCCGACCCGAACCTGCGCAACGAGCTGGGGCTGTCGGCCATCGAGTTCGCGCAACAGGGCAACCGGCGCGATTCGGCCGAAATGATCGCGGCGGCGATCCGTGCCGCGCACCCCAAAGGCAAATGGTGACAACCACTTGCCTGGGAAACTTCAAGTGCTGATCGGGCCTACTGGGTGGTGCACGGGTTGATCAGCTCGACGCCCGCGGACATGACCCCGGTGTCGGCGCGGCAGCGCGCCATGTCGGCGTAGTGTCCCTGGACCAGCATGCCCGGCGGGTTGTAGCGCAGCGTGGCGCGCGCCTGGAAGCCGCTGGCGGGCGTTTCCTGGCAACGGGCAGTGCGGCCGGCCAGGGTTTCGACGCGGCGGCAGATGGCATCGTCCGGATAGTCGAACTGGCGGATCACCTTGCCCGCGGTGTCACGGTAGACCAGGTGTTTGCCCGTGCCTGCCGCAACACCCTTGTACAGAGGGTCCTGCGACGCGCAGCCGGCCAGCAGGACGGCCGCGATGACGGTGAAGCTCGCGATCAAGTGCATGGGGTCTCCCAAATAATCGTGGACCGCGGTCCATCCGCGGCGTCACGTTTTTTACATGGATTCGGCGCTGTCGGGGGGCCTCTGTAACCGCCGTTCTTGATTGATACGATGCGTATTATGTCAAATCACGCGCAGACACGAGGCTTAGCCGGCAGGCGTACTCCTCGCTAAGTGAATTCCGGGGATGCCTCGGCCTTCCTTGAACAGCCGCAGCTTTCCGCCCATTCTTGGCTCGGCGCGACGGCTCGAAGGCGGTCACGACGCGCTGGCAGATGAGCGTCATCCCCCCCCCAGGTGACCGACAGACCGCGAGAGGCCACTGCGGTGCCGCTCGAAACGGCACCCGTTGGCTCGTTCACTGCACTGCGCGATCAACGTGAGAGAGGAGCGCCAAGCATGTCACCCGAACAGGAAAAACTGGTTCTAGCGAGCCTGTACGACCGCCTACACGACGCCGTGACCTATTCGCCGGAGGGGAAGGCGCCGGCGTTTTCGCCCCAGAACATCTACTTCCAGATGACCAAGAACACGGTGCTGCGGCCGTCCGACTTCGCCGACATGCTCAGCCCGGCGAATCCCAACGGCAACCAGCTCACCGCGGAGCTCTACTCCGCCATGGTGGACAAGCTGCCGTCCCCGGGCCCGCTCTGGGCCGACAGCACCGACAAGCTGTCGGATGAATACGCGAACCTCGCCGCCGCGAACACGGATTCCAAGCCGACGCCCGACCAGCAAAAGCTCTACGACGACGCTTTCAACTTCCTGGTCACCGAGGTCGAAGGCAAGGATTTCCGGGGCAACGTCACCAGGACCTACAACCCGAGTCCCATCGCCCTCGCCTATGAACAGGCCAAGGCGGCCTACATCTCCGCGGTTTCGGGCTATCGCACGGCCTACAACGGCTACGACCTGACGAAGAAGGAGGACCAGAGGGCCTGGAACGCGGCGGCGCCCATGCTGCAGAACCTGGTGGACCAGACCTGGAACGCCTGGGGCCGCGCCGGCAAGACGGAAGTCGAGGAAGCGCAGGCGGCATTGAACTCGACGATCGGCGACGCGGTCAGGCTGGCGATCGACCAGATCGCCAAGTCGACTTCCGCGGAACACAAGCTGCCGTCCTCGACGCCGGGCGGTTTCGCCTGGCTGCCGTCGTACGGCGTGCCGACCGAGTGGGCCTCCGACGACCTGCACGGGCCGAAACTCGAGTTCACCAGCGCCTATCTGAACAAGACCACCAGCAGCCAGGCCGACAGCTATGGGGCCCAGGCGGGCGGCAGCTTCGGGCTGTTCCACGCGTCCGGTGGCGTCGAAGGGGAACACAAGAGCTCCTCGTCGCACATGGACGCCCAGAACCTGAAGCTCGAGGCGGAACTGATCGCGGTGTCGATCGTGCGCCCGTGGTTCAGTCCCCTGCTCCTGGGCATGAACGGCTGGTGGATCAACTCCGCCAGGAAGGGCGAACTGTCCAACGGCGACCCGAAGAACCCGGCGGGAACCCTGGCACTGATCCCCACGGGATTCGTGCTGGCGAAGAACGTGAAGATCACGGCCGACTTCTCCTCGGAAGACAAGAAGTTCATCAGCAACTCGATCGCCACCAAGGCGGAGGCGGGCTGGGGGCCGTTCAGCTTCAGCGGCAAGTACGCCCACTCCGACTCGAAGGAGGATTTCAACTCGAAGTTCGATGGCGGCTCCCTCGTGTTTCCGGGCCTGCAACTGATCGCCTGGATCAACACGGTCCCGCGGCTGAGCCCTCCGCGCGACCCGAAGTAGCTTCACCCGTCGCGTCAGCGCGGGCCCGGGCGGACGGGACTTCCGTCCGCCCCCGTCGATCCCGCCGCATGCAGTGGTCGTGGCGGATCTCGCGCACGTGCGCGGCAGTCGGGAGGACGAGCCGATGAACCTGCTGGATGCCATTGCGGTCCAACTGCCGCCGCTGGATGCGTTCGCCCGCGCGAGCACGCGACGGCGCGCCCTGCCCCAGGATGTTCGAGCCACCGCGGCCGCCGCGGCGAGCGTCAAGCCCGTGCTCCAGTTCGGCCTGGCGCCCATGGCGCTCGACCTGAAGCGATACGCCGACGCGAGGTCGAATTCGAGGCCGGACGGGGATCTCCGCGCCCTCGCCGCCTTCCGGGATCTCGTCGATCCCGTGCCGAGCTTCACGCGCTTCTACGCTTCCAGCGGCATGTCCACCGAACGCCTCTACGAATCCATCCTCGAGGGCGCCACCCTGGCTGCCGACAGCCCGTTCACCGCCCGGCTGTTTGCGGATGCCAGGGCGCAGTTCGAGGCCGACACGTTCGCGAACATGGATGGCACGCCCGGCCGCTGGCGCCCGGTGTATGCGGTCCCCGACGACTGGTCCGATCTTTCCATCGAGGGACGGTTCCAGGACCTCGCCGTCGACCTGCCGGAGCCGCAAGGCGGCGGCGGGGGTGCCTACGCCATGATCGGCGATCCGGCGCCGCTGGGCCTGAGCGTCAGCGAGCCGGCCGGCATCAAGACGTCCTCCGATCCGGCAACGACGATCCATTCCTTCCGGATGAAGTACCTGCCGGTGTTCTTCAACCGGCCCTGGTTCCGGTACGAGTTGTTCCAGGCCGGAGGATGGTTGTTGTCGCAGCAGCGCAGCGGCTACTGTTCCTCGGGGGACCTGCACGACAACGGGGGCGTGTTTCCGCTGCTGCCGACCGGCATGTTGCTGGGCAGGGATATCGCGCTCGATGCAAGCTGGGGGCACACGGACCGGGCGGTGCTCTCCTCCGCCCTGGCGCGCGGCACGCAGGTGTCGCTCGGTCCCTTCAGCCTGAACGCTGCCGCATCCCCCACGGATGTCCAGGTGGTGGCGTGGACCAGTTCGCTGGTGCCGTTCTCCCCCCGGCAGTCCAATGTCCCGGGGCCGTGACGGCGCGGCCCCGCTCTCGAGTCCGTCGCCGCGAGGAGTAGCGCCATGCCACCCGTCAGCTATGCCAACTTCGAATTCAACCGGATGCGGCAGGAGCAGCGCTGGAGCCCGATCGAGCAGTTCAACGGCGATCTCGCGGGCTTCGCCAGCTTCGCCGGCCGCCCCCACCCCGCGAGCGGCGCCACGCCGGGAATCAGCCCCCACGCACTGGCGACGATGAAGGCGATCTATCCCGAGGTGGAAGCCGGCGCCGGCGCGGGCGGACTGCGTCCCGGCAAGTTCATGATCTACGTGCACGCCGCAAGGGACCGGGTCTTCGTGTCGCTGGCCAGGAGCTCGGATCCCGTCACGCTCGTCTGGTCCTGCTGGAACAGCGAGGAACTGGAACCCGCGGCTTCCTTCCGCAGGATGGGCGCGATTGCCCGGGGAAAGCGGACGGGCATCGAGGTCGTCTACCCCGCCGCGGAAGACAAGGCCTTCATGTGGAAGGCTTCATCCGTTCATCCGCTGCAGGTGCTGGAGAACGCGTACCAGCGGATCGTCCACCACGCGGGCCGCGAGCCGGACGCCGACCGGATCAAGGAGCAATCGGAGACGCTGGCGCGCTACTTCATCCCAGATGCGGGCCCGCCGGTGAGCTTCACCTTCACCCCCGCCGACCTCCAGAGCGGCCCGGATTTCGCCGCGGTACGGATGAACCACCTGATCGAGGGCTTCTACCTGTTTCGCCTGCTCGTCCCTTATCGCATCAAGTCGGCAGAGCCGATCAGCGACGACCTGCGCGCGGAGTTGAGCGGGGACCTGACGAAGCTGCTGCACAACGGCGACGCGGGCAGGATGGGATGGCTGTCGAAGTGGCTGACGGAGAAGATCGCGGAACTCGGGCGCAGCATCCGGGCGCTGAACAGGCCGGGCCAGCAGCGCCGCGTCGTGTTCTTCCTCAAGGGCGGGCGGGCGCTGAACTTCTATCTCGGCACCCCGGAAAAAGGCGAGAACGACTGGGACACGCAGGTCGTCATCGACCCCGGCCTGCCGGCGGAGGACTGGTACCGCTGCTACTCCGAGGTCCACGACGTGCTGCTGGCGGCCTTGCGGAGATTCAAGGCGGAATTCACCGCGCTCGTGGAGGCCAACGCCTCGCCGTTCGCCGAGTACCTGCGCGGCAAGACGGCCCCCGATCTTGCCGACGACGACGAAAGCGCAAGGAACGAAGCCAGCGACATCCACAGCGGCGGGGACACGGCGACGTGCAAGGCCGAACTGATCGACATCGGCATCCCTCGCCGCGATTCCGCTTCCGCGCTGGAGGAGTGGACGCGCCTGAGCGCGCAGGGCGCCCTGCTGGAGGCCGCGAACGGCGTGGTCTACCCGCATCGCACCTACTACCTGAACGAATACCTGATGATGATCCGCGATGCCTTCCTTCCCAATGCGGACGCGAAGAAGGCACCCAAGCGCATCACCCGCTTCGGCCTGATCCTGGCCAGCGAGGGGCCCTCGATGGTCGATAGCAGGCGCCTGGCCGTGCTGCCGAAGACCGCGGACCGGATCGCGACGATCCAGGCCAAGGGCCGCCGCGAGTTGTTCGGGATCATGATGAGCGAGTTCGCGCAGGCCTACAACCTGGTGCAGGACCGCGAACTCGCGGCCCTGTTCGATACCGAGGCGGCGGCGACGGTCGCCAATCCTCCCGCCCTGCCCCCGGCGTTGGCCAAGGTGCTGGACGGCGCGCAAGGCGAGCTCGCCACGGACGTCGGCGTCGCTCACGCGCTGTCGGAGCGGATGGCGGCGCATTGGACGGCCCGGACCGCGTTCTTCCAGGCGCGCCAGGAGTTCTTCGACACCTTCCTGCGCGATCTGGCGCGCGCGACGAACCGTGCGCTGGGCGACATCGGCGCCCAGTTCGCGGTGGCCGGGAGCTACGCGGCGCGCCTGCACGCCCGGCACCTGCGCATGGCGCCGGACGGCCTGGAACCGGTCCGCCGCATCCTCGTGAAGCTGCAGTGCCCGCGCGGCAGCAACGAAGCGCAGGTGCTGGCCGCGGTGGCCCAGGCCATCGCCAAGGCAGCCGCCGACAGCGGCAAGCTGGCGGTGGCCGACGTGCCGGACGCGAAGAACCGGTCCATGGTCCTGTTGTGGAAGGAAAAGGTTCCGATCGAGCCGTTCAACTATGCGCCGCTCGTGATGAAGATCCGTGGCGCGGCGCAGGGCGGCAACCAGCTTCCCGTCCTCGCATCGATCGACGGCATGCCCGTCCTCGACCTGCGCTACCTCGCGGCGGACTACCTGAAGAAGACCTCGAAGATCGACGAACAGGGATCCCGGCGCGTGCTGGCCTCGGCCGCCGCCGCCGTCTCGGAGATGCTGTCCCGGTTCGACTTCGACAGCGACGAAGACGATTGAACCCTTCGCCGCTGCCCAGGCAGCGCCCGACCGGATGGACGGGGGCGCTGCTGCATCCTCGTGGCTGGCCGGGCGCTCACCGCACCAGCCGCGGCGCCAGCGCCCGGATGCGCCCCGCGACGTGGCGTGCGGCGCGGGTCAAGGGCCGCTGCGACGTGACGGCGAGCACGATCGTGCGGCGGATGCCGGGCTTGACGACCGGCGCGGCGCCCAGGGTGCCACGCGCGAGTTCTTCCTTCACCGCCATCAGCGGCAGCAGCGTGTAGGCCAGGCCGCTCAGCGCCACGTCCTTCATGCTGCCGGAGCTGTCGACCTCCATCACGATCTCGAGCCGCAAGCCATGCCGGCGGGCCAGCTGGTCGAGGGTCTGCCGCAGCCCGTTGGGGACCGAAGGCAGGACCAGCGGCACGCCGGCGAGGGACTTGAAGGCAACGCTGTCCTGGGCCAGCAGCGCGCTGCCGGCCTGGCCGATCAGATAGGTGTCGGCCGTGCCCAGCACCTCCTCCGACCGGGCGACGCCGGGGCCATAGCGGTTGATGACCGCCAGGTCCAGCCGGCCGCTGGCCAGTTGTTCGTCGAGGTTGCCGCTGAAACCTTCGGCCGCGTGCAGCCGCACGCCCGGCGCCCCCGCGCGCAGGTCGGCGAACAGCAGCGGCAGCAGCTGCGGCGCGAGCGAGGGCAGCACGCCGACATGCACGGTGCCGGTCGGCACGCCGGCGGTTTCGCGCGCGATCGCATCCAGCCGCGCCACCTGGTCCAGCGCGGCCCGCACTTCCGGCAGCATGCGGCGCCCGAATTCGGACAGGGCCATGCCGCGCCCCGTGCGCTCGAACAGGCGGTCGCCCCAGGCCGATTCCAGCGCCGCGACATGGCGGCTGATCAGCGATTCGGCCAGGTCGGTCGCGGCCCCGGCGCGCGCCAGCGAGCCCTGCTCCGCCACGTGCACGAAGGACTGCAGCTGCTTGAGGTTCATGCCTTCACTTTAATGCAAGGCTGGATTGCACCAGCCACTCTTTCCGGCAAGCCTGCGCCGGCCTAATCTCCGTCACCCATCCAAGGAGACAAGCACCATGCGCATCGCGAAGCTGATCGTCGGCCTCACCGCCGCCCTCTCCATCGTTCCCCTGGCCCATGCGCAGGCACCGGCGTATCCGCGCGGACCCGTGACGCTCGTGGTGCCCTTCCCCGCCGGCGGCCCGACCGACGCCATGGCGCGCCAGCTCGCGCTCAAGCTCGGCGAGCGCCTCGGCCAGCAGGTGGTGGTGGACAACAGGGGCGGCGCCGGCGGCAGCATCGCGGCCGAGGCGGTGGCCAGGGCGGCACCGGACGGCCAGACGCTGTTCTTCGGCACCACGGGCACCATGGCCATCAATCCCAGCCTGTACGCCAAGCTGCGCTACGACCCGCTGAAGGATTTCGCGCCGGTGAGCCTGATGGCCACCACCATGAACGTGCTGGTCGTCAACCCGGAAGTGCCGGCGAAGAACCTCGGCGACCTGGTCAAGCTGGCCCGGGCGAAGCCGAACACCATGACCTACGGCTCCGCGGGCAACGGCAGTTCCAACCACCTCTCGGGCGAGCTGTTCCGCACCAGTGCAGGATTGCAGATCGCCCACGTGCCCTACAAGGGCAGCGCGCCGGCGCTGGTGGACCTGCTGGGTGGCCGGATCACGATGATGTTCGACACCATCGCCCAGCAGACCGGCAACATCGCCGCCGGCAAGGTGCGGGCGCTGGCGGTCACCGGGCCGCGGCGCTCCCCGCTGCTGCCCGACGTGCCCACCGCGCAGGAAGCGGGCCTGAAGGACTTCGACGTGACGATCTGGTACGGCGTGCTGGCACCGGCCGCAACGCCGGCGCCCGTGATCGAGCGCCTGAACCGCGAGATCGTCGCCGTGATGTCGACCGAGGAGATGAAGAAGCGCATGCAGGCCGACGGCGCCGAGGCGCGGCCGACCTCCGCCGCCGAATTCGCCGCCCTCATCCGGCACGACATGGCCAAGTGGGGCCCGGTGGTCAAGGCGTCCGGCGCCTCGCTCGACTGAGGGCCCGTACGTGACCCCCATCGACCCGCGCATCGCCGCCATGTACCGGCCGCGCAGCATCGCCGTGATCGGCGCCACCGAGGACCGCAACCGCGTGGGCGGCAGGCCGCTGCACTACCTGCGCAGCTTCGGCTACCAGGGCGCGGTGTACCCGATCAACCCGAAGCGCGACACCGTCCAGGGCTACCAGGCCTATGCCGCGCTGCAGGACCTGCCCGAGGCGCCCGACGTGGCCGTGGTGGCCGTGGGCGGCGACCAGGTGCAGGGCGTGCTGCGGCAGTGCGCGGTGCGCGGCACCTCCAGCCTCGTCGTCATGAGCTCCGGCTTCGGCGAAACGGGCGCCGAGGGCGCCAGGCGCCAGGCGGAACTCGTCGCCGAGGCGCGCCGGCTGGGCGTGCGCCTCGTCGGCCCCAACGCGCAGGGCATCGCCAATTTCCAGTCGGGCGCCGTGCTGAACTTCAGCACCATGTTCATGGAGGTCGCGCCGCAGGACGGGCCCGTGGCGGTGATCAGCCAGAGCGGCGCGGCGAGCGTGATGCCCTATGCGATG
The DNA here is from genome assembly GCF_037890035.1 of Ramlibacter sp. AN1133. NCBI lineage: Bacteria > Pseudomonadati > Pseudomonadota > Betaproteobacteria > Burkholderiales > Comamonadaceae > Ramlibacter > Ramlibacter sp. AN1133. Next base: position 60,786 of record NZ_JBBKTQ010000008.1, on the reverse strand, counting down.
CTGCGCGAGCGCGGCATCGGCGTGCGCTACGTCGTCGCCAGCGGCAACGACGCCGAAACCTCGGTGTGCGAACTGGCGCTCGCGGCGGCGGCCGATCCGGACATCCGGGTGCTGCTGCTGTACATCGAGTCGCTGGCGGATCCGGCCGTGCTCGCCGAGGCGGCGCGCATCGCCCGCGTCCGCGGCGCGGCGGTGGTGGCGCTGAAGTCCGGCCGCAGCGCCCACGGTGCCAAGGCAGCCGCCTCGCACACCGGCGCCATGGTCAACGACGACGCGCTGGTCGACGCCTTCCTGGAGAGCCACGGCATCTGGCGGGCCGACGACGTGCACGGCCTGGTCAACGCCGTGGAGCTCTACCTGGCCTCGGGCCTGCGCGCCGCGCGCCGGCTGGTGGTCATGAGCCACAGCGGCGCCGTCGGTGTCGTCTGTGCCGACACGGCGGAAAAGTTCGGGATGCCGCTGGCGGAACTCGATCGCGGCACGGTGCAGGCGCTCGCGCGCATCATGCCGGGCTTCGCCACCGCGCGGAACCCGATCGACCTCACCGCCTCGCTGCTGTCCGACGGCTCCATGTTCGCCCGCACGCTGGAGGTGCTGGCCGCCGACCCGCAGGGCGACATGTTCCTGGTCGGCGTGCCCGTGGCCGGCGAAGGCTACGACGTGCAGGGCATGGCCGCCGACACCGCGCATTTCCTGCGGCGCACCGCCAAGCCGGTGGCGGTGTCGGCCCCGCAGGCTTGCGTGCGCGCGGCCTTCCGTGCCGCCGGCGTGCCGGTGTTCGGCCACGAGACCGACGCCCTGGCGGCGCTGCACCAGGTGAGCCGCCATGCGGCGTTGGTGGAACGTGCCTCCCTCCGCTTAGCTGACGTCCCCCGTAGGCTGGCGGTGAGCGCGCGCAGCGCCGAACCCCAGCGCTCCACCACCCTCAGCGAAGCCGCCAGCCTCGCCCTGCTCCACGCCGCCGGCATCCCCGTCGTCCCGCACCGCCTGTGCCACAGCCCGCGCGAAGCGGTCCACGCCTTCCGCGAACTCGGCCCCGAGGTCGTCGTCAAGGCGTGTTCGGCGGCGATCCCGCACAAGTCGGAACACGGCCTCGTGTTCCTGCACCAGCGCAGCGAGGAAGACGTGCTGCGTTCCTACGAGGAATGCGTCGCCCGCGTGCGCGCCCTCGGCCAGCCGCTGGAGGGTGTGCTGGTGGCGCAACGCGTGCGCGGCCAGCGGGAATTCGCGCTCGGCGTGAAGCAGGACCCCCTGTTCGGCACCGCCGTGATGGTCAGCGACGGCGGCAAGTACGTCGAGGCGCTGAAGGACTTCGCGGTGCTGCTGCATCCCTTCACCGAGCAGGACGTGCTGGACAAGCTGGCCCGCCTGCGGGTCGCGCCCGTCTTCGCGGGCGTGCGCGGCGAGCCGCCGGTGGACCTCCAGGTGGTGGCGCGCACCGCGGTCGCCCTCGGCCGCTTCGCTGCCGCGCAGGGGGACCGCATCGCCTCGATCGACCTCAATCCGCTGATCGCCGGTGCGGCCGGCGCCGGCGGCTGGGCGGTCGACGCCGTGATCGAACAGGTGGAGGCACTCCATGGCTGACCGCGACGAGGCCGTCACCCTGGAACTCGCGGACCGCGTCGCAGTCGTGCGTTTCCACCGGCCGGCGGCGATGAACGCCGTGGACGACGCGATCCGCTCGGGCCTCGTTCGGGCGCTCAAGCAGCTCGATGCCGGCGACCACGCCGATGCCATCGTGCTCACCGGCAGCGGCGAGCGCGCCTTCTGCGCCGGGCAGGACCTGGAGGAATCGGCCACCGTGCAGCCGGGCAACCTGGCCGGCTGGCTGAATCGCCAGCACGCGATGTACCAGGCCGTGCGCGACGTGAGCAAGCCCATCGTCGCCGCCCTGAACGGCACGGCCGTCGGGGCCGGCTTCCAGATGGCGCTGATGTGCGACCTGCGCGTCGCCCATCCCGGCATCCGCATGGGCCAGCCGGAGGTGCGTGCGGGGCTCGCCAGCATCGTCGGCTCCTACCTGATGTCGCTGCAGATCGGCCATTCGCTGAACCAGCAACTGTCGCTCACGGGCGAACTGATTTCGGGCGAGCGCGCCCACACCATCGGCCTGGTCAACGAGCTGGTGCCGCCAGACCAGGTGCTGGAGCGGGCCCTGCAGCGGGCACGCGAGCTGGCGGCGCTGCCGCGCACCGCCTTCCGCCTGACCAAGCAGCGCTTCCGGGAGCGCACCCAGGCCGGCTTCGAGGAGGCCTGCACCGCCGGCATCCGCTACCAGCTGGAGTGCTACGCCAGCGGCGAGCCGGCACGGGTCATGGAGGAATTCCTGGCCCGTCGCCAACGCAAGGAGATGCAATGAAGAAACACGAACACCTGTGGATAGACGGCGGCTGGCGCGTTGCCGGCGGGGGCACCGACCTGCCCGTCACCGACAGCTACACCGGGGAGGTCTTCGCCAGTTACCGCTGCGCGTCCACCGCCGACGTCGACACCGCGGTGCAGGCCGCGCGCGCCGCCTTCGAGGGCTGGTCCGCCACGCCGCTGGAAGAGCGCATCGCCGCGGTGCGGCGGGTCGCCGCCGCCCTGCGCGAACGCAGCGATGCGATCGCCCGCGTGATCTCGCGCGAGGTCGGCATGCCGGGCAAGCTGTCCGCGCGCATCCAGGCCGGGGCGCCGATCGCCGCCTGGGACCTGTACGCGGACCTCGCGGGGCAGCTCGAATGGGAAACGCGCATCGCCCACTCGCTGGTGCAGCAGGTACCGGTCGGCGTGGTCGCCTGCATCACCCCCTGGAACTACCCGCTGCACCAGGTGACCGGCAAGGTCGCGCCTGCCCTGCTGGCCGGCTGCACGGTGGTGCTCAAGCCCTCCGAGCTCGCGCCCTCCAGTGCCTTCCTGCTGGCCGAGGCGGTGCAAGCGGCGGGGCTGCCGGCCGGCGTCTTCAACCTGGTCCACGGCGGCGGCCCCGACGTGGGCGAAGCGCTGGTCACGCACCCGGAGGTGGACATGGTCTCCTTCACCGGCTCAACGCGCGCGGGCCGGCGCATCGCGGCGCTGGCGGCGCAGGACATCAAGCGCGTGGCGCTGGAGCTGGGAGGCAAGTCCGCCGCCGTGGTGCTGCCCGGCGCGGACCTGAACCTGGCGGTCAAGGCGACGCTGGCCAGCTGCTTCCTGAATTCCGGCCAGACCTGTTCCGCGACCACCCGCCTGCTGGTGCCGCGCGAGCAAGCGGCGCAGGCCGCGCACCTCGCGGGTGAACTGGCGGCGTCGTGGGCCATGGGCGATCCGGCCGATCCGGCCACGCGGCTCGGCCCGCTGGTCTCCGCCGCGCAGCGCGAGAAGGTGCGCGGCATGGTCGATGCCGCCATCGCGGCCGGTGCGCGGCGTGCCACGGGCGAGCTTGCGCTGCCGCCGCACGGCTTCTTCTTCCCGCCCACGGTCTTGCACGAGGTGACGCCGCAGATGGCGATCGCGCGCGAGGAGGTGTTCGGGCCGGTGCTGGTCGTGCTCGCCTACGACAGTGTCGACGAGGCCGTGGCCATCGCCAACGGCACGGACTACGGCCTCGCCGCCACCGTGTGGGCTGCCACGCCCGCCGCCGCCCTGCCCGTGGCGCGGCGCCTGCGCGCCGGCCAGGTCGACGTCAACGGTGCGCCGTTCAACCCGCGGGCGCCCTTCGGCGGCTTCAAGCGCTCGGGCCTCGGCCGCGAGAACGGCCGTTTCGGCATCGAGGAGTTCCTCGAACCCGTGTCCCTCCAATTGCCCCCTGCCTATTTCGAGACGCCATGAGCTACCAGCAGATCCAGACCACCGTGGACGGCACGACGGCCGTCATCACCCTCGCCCGGCCCGAGCGCATGAATGCGCTGACCAAGGTGCTCGAGGCGGAATTGCGCGACGCGATCGAGCAGGCCGGCCGCAACGCGGAGATCCGCGCCATCGTGCTGACCGGCGCCGGCCGCGCCTTCTGCGCCGGCATGGACATGGACGAACTCGAGGTGCTGCCGCCCGAGGACATCCGGGCCGAGCAGTGGATGCGCCCCTACGACATGAACCGGCGCGCCGACTACCAGACCCGCTACTCGTACTTCCCCGCCGTGCCCAAGCCGATCGTCAGTGCGATCAACGGGGCGGCGGCAGGCCTGGGCCTGGTGATGGCGCTCTACAGCGATTTCCGCATCGCCTCGGAGCAGGCTGTTTTCGCGACGGCGTTCGCCAAGCGCGGCCTCATCGCCGAACACGGCATCGCCTGGATGCTGCCGCGCATCGTCGGCCATGCCAACGCCACCGACCTGCTGCTCACCTCCCGCAAGGTCGACGCCGCGGAGGCGTTGCGCATGGGCCTGGTGAACCGCGTCGTGCCGGCGGACCAGCTCCTGCCGCAGGCCCTGGCCCTCGCGCACACGCTCGCCAGCGAGGTTTCGCCGCGCTCGGTGCGGGTGATGAAGCGGCAGCTCTGGGAAGCGCCCTACCAGGGTCTCGGCGAAGCCGTGGCGCTGGCCAACGCGGAGATGTTCACCAGCCTGCAGAGCGAGGACTTCCGGGAAGGCGTGGCGCACTTCGTGGAGCGCAGGGCGGCCCGGTTCACGGGCAAGTAAAGAAGGGCGCCCCGGTGCGCGTCGCCGCAGCCACGCTCCTTCTCAAGGCTGCGGCGCCCAGGACTCCACGGTGATCCGCCAGGCCCCGCCGCCCCGCTTCAGGCGCAGCCGCTTGGCGCCGGCATCCTGGTGGCTGGCCGACATGTAGCGCTGCACGAAGTGCACTTCGGCTTCCGACTGGGTCAGGAGCCGGATGCGCAGCGCCTCCATCTCCACCGAGATCCTGCGGTTGGCCAGGCGCGCACGCCGTTCCTTCTCCCAGTCGGCGCGCGACGGCGCCCGGCCGCGGAAGTCCGGGTCGTAGAAGCGCAGGTAGGTGTCGGCCTCGCCGAGCTCCCACGCGAGCTTCCAGGCCTGCAGCGCCTGCTCGATTTCGTGTCGCCGTTGCTCGGGGGCCTGCAGGCCCGGCGTGCCGCTGTCGATCGCCAGCACGCGCGGCGCTGCATCGACCGCGAGGCTGGCCAGGCCCGCCACGGCGATGGCGAGCACCCGAAGGGGTCTGTTGCTCAATCCCGTTCCCTCCAACGTCTTCGTGTGTAACGGGATGATGCCAGCCGGCCCGCGCGCTTCGTACGGCCCGCGTCAAGGGAACCCGCAGGCAGCCGGCGGCGCCCGCCGACCGGTCAGCTTGCGGGGACGGGCGGCGCTACGCCCTCGCCTCGTACCAGCCCTTGCTGCGGTTGACGACCCGTACCACCAGCAGCATGACCGGCACTTCGATCAGCACGCCGACGACCGTGGCCAGCGCTGCGCCGGATTCGAACCCGAACAGGCTGATCGCCGCGGCCACCGCCAGCTCGAAGAAATTGCTGGCGCCGATCAGCGCCGAGGGGCAGGCCACGTTGTGCGACTCGCCGACCGCGCGATTGAGCCCGTACGCGAGCGCCGCGTTGAAGAACACCTGGATCAGGATCGGCACGGCCAGCATCGCGATCACCAGCGGCTGGTCGAGGATCGCGCGGCCCTGGAAGGCGAACAGCAGCACCAGCGTGGCCAGCAGCGCCGCGATCGACCAGGGGCCGATGCGCGCCAGGGCCGCATCGAGCGCTCCCTGCCCGCGCCGCAACAGGCTGCGTCGCCACCACTGGGCGATCAGCACCGGGATCACGATGTACAGCACCACCGAGGCGATCAGCGTGTCCCAGGGCACCACGATCGCGGACAGCCCCAGCAGCAGCGCCACGATGGGCGCGAAGGCGAACACCATGATGGTGTCGTTCAGCGCCACCTGCGACAGCGTGAAGAGCGGGTGGCCGTTGGTAAGGCGGCTCCAGACGAACACCATCGCGGTGCAGGGCGCCGCCGCCAGCAGGATCAGGCCCGCGATGTAGCTGTCGGACTGCCCCGCGGGCAGATAGGGCGCGAACACGTGCCGCACGAAGATCCATCCCAGCAGCGCCATCGAGAACGGCTTGACCGCCCAGTTCACGAACAGCGTCACGCCGATCCCGCGCCAGTGCTCGCGCACCTGGTGCAGCGCCCCGAAGTCCACCTTCACGAGCATCGGGACGATCATCACCCAGATCAGCAGGCCGACCGGCAGGTTCACCCGCGCCACTTCCATGCGGCCGATCGCCTGGAACACGCCGGGCAGGAACTGGCCGAGGGCGATGCCCAGCACGATGCACAGGAAGACCCAGACGGTGAGGTAGCGCTCGAAGACGCTCATGGGCGCGGGTTGCGCCCGGACCTCCTTCAAGGTGGCGGCAGTCATGCGTCGCGTGGCGGCCTCAGCAGCACGAGGATTTCACGGGAATGCCGACCGGCTTGCCGGCAGGCGCGCGCGGAGCGCAGCAGGCAGCCGCTGCGGGCTGCGCCTGCTCGTTGAACACCGGGATGTTGCCCAGGGTGTGGAAATGCTCCCAGGCGATCCCCTGCGGGTCCGTGATCCAGTGCTTTTCGCTGCGTGCATAGCAGCAGGTGGTCTCGCCCTCGTCCTGGAGCGCGAAATCGGCGGCCTCGGCGCGGGCCTTCAGTTCGGCCAGTTCCTCGGCGTTGTCGGTCTGGATCCCCAGGTGGTCGATGCCGGCGGCGTGGCCGCGCGTGGAGATCGCGAAGTTCACCGGCGGGTCCTGCAGCATCCACTTGGCGTAGTCGGCCTCGCGGCGCGCGGGCTCGGCCGCGAACAGCTTCGAATAGAAGCCGATGCTCTTGTCCAGGTCGGCGACATGCAGGTGGACGTGGAAGCGCTTCATGGGGATTCCTTCGTTTTCAGCAGTTGGTGCAGCCGGGAATGGCCAGTTGCTCGCAGCCCGCGCCCAGGCAGCAGTGCGCCGCCAGGTAGTCCATCAGCTCGGACATGCGTTCCAGCGAGGCACGGTAGATCAGGTTGCGCCCCTCCCGCTCCTGGCTGACCATGCCGGCGTGGACGAGCTCCTTGAGGTGGAAGGACAGCGTGGAGGCCGCGATGCCCAGCATCTGCGCCAGTTCGCCCGGGTTCATGCCCTGCGGCCCGGCGCCGACCATCGCCCGGAACACGCGCAGGCGCAGCGGTTGCGCCAGGGCGGCCAGCGCGGCGACGGCATCCTTTTCTTCCATGATTCGACTTTAGTCGAATGATCGAAGCGTGTCCAGCGCCGGGGGCGCGACGGGCTTCGGCACAATCGAGGCCATGACCCGGATCGACACCCTCGTGCAACGCCTGCGCCGCGCCGGCGCCGGCCCCGAGCACGAACGCCGCATCCTGCGCCTCTGGACCAACGCCCTGCCCATGGACAGCGGCAAGCGCCGGATCGAGGACTTCCTGCCCGCTTCCCTGCGCGCCGAGCTTCCGGCGCTCGAGCGCGACCTGGCCGGCCTCGCCCGCGTGGTCTCGGCGCATCCCGGCGCCGACGGCTCCGAGCGGCTGCTGGTGGAACTGGCGGACGGCCAGACGGTGGAAAGCGTGCTGCTGCCGCGCGACGGCCTGTGCATCTCCTCGCAGGTGGGCTGCGCCGTGGGCTGCCAGTTCTGCATGACCGGCCGCACCGGGCTGCTGCGGCAGCTGGGAAGCGCGGAGATGGTGGCGCAGGTCGCCCTCGGCCGCTCGCGCCGCGCGGTGAAGAAGGTGGTCTTCATGGGCATGGGCGAGCCGGCGCACAACCTCGATGCGGTGCTGGAGGCGATCGATTTGCTCGGCACCGCCGGCAACATCGGCCACAAGAGCCTGGTGTTCTCCACCGTCGGCGACCCGCGCGTGTTCGAGCGGCTGCCGCGCGAGCGCGTCAAGCCCGCCCTGGCCCTGTCGCTGCACACCACCAAGGCAGACCTGCGCGAGCGACTGCTGCCGCGCGCGCCGCGCATGACGCCCGAGGAGCTGGTCGAAGCGGCCGACGCGTATGCCCGCGCCACCGGTTACCCGATCCAGTACCAGTGGACGCTGCTGGAAGGCGTGAACGACGGCGAGGACGAACTCGAAGGCATCGTACGGCTGCTGGCCGGCCGCTACGGCGTGCTGAACATGATCCCGTTCAATCGCGTCGACGGCATCGCCTTCCGCCGCCCGAGCCGGGAGCGCGCGGCGGAGATCGCCCGCACGCTGCACCGGCGCGGGATCCTCACCAAGCTGCGGCAGTCGGCGGGGCAGGATGTGGAGGGCGGCTGCGGGCAGTTGCGGGCGCGCACGCTGCGCCTCGTGCCGGCGCCTGCCACGGCCTGAGCGTCCTGGCGCACCTGTCGCCCGCCGGCAACAGGGCCGGCCCGCCTGGCGGACAGGTCCTTGCGTGCCATCAATAGGCCCCCTCCCTGCGGCGCGCACACTCGGCGTGTCGGGCCCGTCCGGGTCCGGCCGGCCCCCAACACAACGGCATGACGCCGAAAAGCCTCCAGTTCAAAGTCAGCCTCTACCTGACCCTCGTGCTCGGGGCGGCCATGGTGCTGCTGATCGTGCTGCTGGTGCGGCAGGAACGCGGCGAGCAGTTGCGCACCATGGTCACTCACATGTCGCAGCTCTCGCAGGTCATCGAGCGCAGCACCCGCTATGCGATGCTGCTGGACGAGCCGGACATCGTCGACAAGATCATCGAGGACATCGGCAAGCAGGAAGGCATCAACCGCGTGCGCGTGCTGCGCAAGAACGGCACGATCGCGCACTCCAACGTGGCGGGCGAGGTCGGCCAGCACATCGACAAGGACGCCGAGCACTGCTCGCAATGCCATGAAGGCACGAAGAAGGTACTGGGCGACTCCCCGCACGCGATCAAGTGGCGCATCTTCGACACGCCGGACCGCCACCAGCTGCTCGGCAACATGGAGGTGATCCGCAACGAGCCCTCCTGCGCCAGCGCCTCGTGCCACGCCCACCCGGCCAGCCAGTCGGTGCTGGGCGTGGTGGACATCACCTACTCGCTCGACGAATTCAACAGCACGATGAAGGACCACGTGCTGAAGATGGTCGCGTTCTCGGTCGGCTTCGTGCTGCTGGTCGCGATCAGCGCCGGCTGGCTGCTGCGCCGCCTGATCTACCGGCCGCTGCGCGACCTGGCGCGCGGGGCGGAGCGCATCGCCTCGGGCGATTTCGGCCAGCCGATCCCGGTGCGCGGGGACGACGAATTCGGGCGGCTGGCAGCCTCGACCAACGTGATGATGGCCGCCGTCAGCAAGTCGCACAAGGAACTGCAGGACTGGGTCGACACGCTGGAGGAAAAGGTCAAGGAGCGCACCGAGGAACTGCGGCTGGCCGAGGCCGAGGTCGCCCGCGGCGAGAAGCTGGCCTCCATCGGCCAGCTCGCGGCCGGCATCGCCCACGAACTGAACAACCCGCTGACCGGCGTGCTCACCTTCACGTCCCTGATGCGGCAGAAGGCCCCCGCCGGCAGCCAGGACGCCGAGGACCTGGACCTCGTGATCCGGGAGACGCGCCGCTGCGCCAGCATCATCCGCCGCCTGCTGGACTTCGCGCGCGAGAAGCCGCCGGAGAAGTCGGTGGTGAACCTCAACGACATCGCGCAGGAGACCGTGCGCTTCGTCGAGCGCTCGGCGGCGCTGCAGCAGGTCGACATCCTGATGGAGCCGGATCCCGACCTGCCGCCGCTGCACGCCGACGCCGACCTGATCAAGCAGGTGCTGATGAACCTGCTGGTGAACGCGCAGCAGGCCATCGACGGGCCCGGGCGCATCACCGTGCGCACCCGGCTGCACCCCGCGCGCAGGTTGCCGCTGCGCTCCGAACCCGAGCCGGTGGTGGAGCTTTCCGTCACCGACACCGGCTGCGGCATCGAGAAAGCCAACCTGCAGCGCATCTTCGATCCCTTCTACACGTCCAAGGAAGTCGGCAAGGGCACCGGCCTGGGCCTGTCCGTCAGCTACGGCATCGTCAAGGCCCACGGCGGCCAGATCGAGGTCGAGAGCGCGGTCGGCGCCGGCAGCACCTTCCGCATCTTCCTGCCGGCCGCCCTGCCCGTGCGCGAGCCGCACGGCACGCCGGAGACCACCGCATGAAAGCACGCATCCTGATCGTCGACGACGAGGACATCGTCCTGCGCAGTTGCACCCGCATCCTGGCGGGCGACCCCTACGAGGTGGAGTCCGTCCTCGATCCCTGGGAGGCGCTGCGGCGCATCGACGAGAACGGCTACGACGTCGTGGTGCTGGACATCATGATGCCCAACATCGACGGCCTGCAGGTGCTGCAGCACGTCAAGGAGCGGCACCCCGACATGGACGTGATCATGATGACCGGCCTGTCGCAGATCCAGACCGCGGTCAAGGCGATGAAGCTGGGCGCCTTCGACTACCTGCCCAAGCCCTTCGACCCGGACGAACTGAAGATGGTGGTGGACCGCGCGATCGAGCGGCAGCGGCTGCTGCGCGAGAACCGCACCCTGAAGTCGGAGGCCGGCTCCAAGTACCGCTTCGAGAACATCGTCGGCGCGAGCCCGCAGATGCAGGCGGTGTACCGTCTGATCGCCCAGTGCGCGCCGACCAACTGCACGGTGCTCGTCACCGGCGAGAGCGGCACCGGCAAGGAGATGGTGGCGCGGGCCATCCACTACAACAGTTTGCGCCGCGACCAGCCCTTCGTGCCGGTGGACTGCAACACGCTGTCGGAGAACCTGCTGGAAAGCGAGCTGTTCGGCCACGTGAAGGGCGCCTTCACCGGCGCCGTGGCGCACAAGCGCGGCATGTTCGAGATGGCCAACAACGGCACGCTGTTCCTCGACGAGCTGGGCAACATTCCGCTGTCCACCCAGGCCAAGCTGCTGCGGGTGCTGCAGGAGCACGAGTTCAAGGCGGTCGGCGACACGCGCACGCAGGCGACCAACGTGCGCATCCTGGCCGCGACCAACTCGGACCTCAAGGCGATGGTGGCCGACGGCAGCTTCCGCGAGGACCTGTACTACCGCATCAACGTGTTCCCGATCCACGTGCCGCCGCTGCGCGAGCGCCGCGACGACATCCCCGCCCTGGCCTTCCACTTCCTCAAGGCCTTCTGCGAGGAGCTGGGCCGGCCGGTGCCCAGGATCTCCGACGGCGCGATGAGCCTGCTCGTGAACCACGCCTGGCCGGGCAACGTGCGCGAGCTGCAGAACGCGATCCAGCGCGCGGTGATCCTGGCCTCCGACGACATGATCCGGCAGGCGCATCTCGCCAGCATCCTGGACAGCGCGCCCAAGAGCGAGCTGGAGGTTCCGCGCACCGCGGAGGAACTCAAGCACATCAAGAAGCTCGCGCGCGAGCGGTCGGTGGAGGACATCGAGAAGCTGTTCGTGCAGGAGACCCTCAAGCGCAACGTGTGGAACGTCACGCGCAGCGCCGAGGCGGCGGGCATGCAGCGGGCCAACTTCCAGGCGCTGATGAAGAAGTACAACATCCGCGTGCGGGACACCGAGCCCCACGCGGACCAGGAACAGCCCGAGTAGCTCCCTCCCCGTCCTTCCAACGAGAAAGGGGCCCTGCCGCCGACCCCCGTCGCGGCTGGGCCCCGAAAGATCCTGGCGGCCTTACCCTACTGCGCCAGGACCCACTGCACCAGATTCTTGATCTGGGCAGTGTCCTTCGTGGCGACGGCCTTGTGTTCTTCTTCGCTGCCGTCGTCCAGCTTCACCTTCGGGCTCTTCGTCACGAATTCCACCAGCTTGGCTTCCGCGTCCGCCTTGCCCTTGTACTTGGCCGCGACCTTCTGGTAGGCCGGGCCCTTCTTCGCCTTGTCGACCGAGTGGCACTTGGTGCACCCGTTGTCCTTGGTCAGCTTCACCGCCGCGTCCGTGTCGACGCCTGCCGTGGCCGGCAGCGCGAACGCGCACAGGACGGCCGCAGCAGCCGCGCAGGTCTTCAACTTCATCTCTCTCTCCTTGCTAAAAGTCATGGTTGCGAAAAAGCGGTGTCCTTCACGACGCCACCGGCGCCGCGGGCTCCTCCTCGACGTCCTCGTAGCCGGTGACCATCGCCTTGATGTGCGCCGTGGGCGTGTGCCCCAGGGTCGCCAGGTAGGGATGGAAGAACAGGTAGAAGACGAAGAAGATGAAGATCAGCACGTGCACCGTGGAGACGACGCGGATGCCGCCCACCATGTCCACCACCGCCTGGAAGCGCTTGATGTCCCACATCAGGATGCCGGTGGCGAACTGCAGCGGCAGCAGGAACAGCATCAGGATCTGGTACAGCGTGCGCTGCAGCGGGTTGAACTTGTGGTACGGGTCGATCCGGTGCGGGTTGTGCTCGCCGCGGAACATGCCCCAGCCGTAGTACTTCGCCTGCTCGAACGAGGCCTGCGTGAGCTTCACGATGTTGAATTCGGGGTGGTAGGCCTGGTTGCGGTCGGAGAACAGGTAGAACAGCAGCCAGATGCAGAAGTTGGCGATCAGCGCGAAGCCGACCCAGTTGTGCAGCGTCACCGCGGTGCCGAACGACATGTAGTCGAACAGGTCGAGGTAGCGGACCTGCACACCCGTCACGATCAGCCCGATGAACAGGATGACGTTGGTCCAGTGCCAGAAGCGCACCGGCAGGGGATGGACATAGACCTTGCTCATGGTGATCTCCTCAATCGGTGTCGGACGTGTTGCGCTCGGCGGCGGCCTTGCGCCGGCGCTCGCTCAGCAGCTTCATGGTCAGGTGCGCGCCGGGCAGCAGCACGCCGCCGGCCAGGGCCATCAGCAGCAGCACGTCGAGGATCTTGATGCGCGTTCCGCCGACGGCGTAGAAGCCGCTCACGGAGCCGATCGATTCGGCGGAGCTCAGGATGCCCTGCGTGGCGCCCTTGCGCACCGGGCGGCCGTCCGCGCCGACCATGCTGACCGTCACGGCCTGGAAGGCGGCGGCACCCTGCTTGTGGCAAGTGGCGCAATCCTTCACCGCCTTGCCCTTGGCGGCGAGCGCGTGGGCTTCGACGCCGGTCTGCACCTCGAGGCGGCCGCGCACGAAGCTGCGCTTGTCCCAGCCGTTGCCGCGGCTCAGGTCCTGCAGCAGGCTCCAGAGGGCCCGGCCGTCCAGGCCGTTGTCGGTGCTGGTCAGGGTCACGAACTGCGGCACGCCGATCTTCTCGGCGGCGGGCTTCTGCTCCCCCTTGCCTTCGTAGATGCGCAGGTCGACCCGCCGCGCCGCGGTCGGGTTGTGGCACGCGCCGCAGGAGACGGCTTCGAGGTGGTGCTCCGCGTTGGGCAGCCACTTGGCGTGCGAGGTCGCGACTTCCTTGTGGCAGGAGACGCACTGGCCGCGCAGGTGGTCACCGACGGTGGCCGCCTTCACGTCGTGCGTGCGGTGGCAGTCCTTGCATTCGAGGTTCTCGCCGTCCGTGCCGTGCACGCTAGCGGTGAAGGCCTTGGAGATGTCCTTGTGGCACTCCTGGCACAGCACGTTGTCCGCCGGGTTGGCGTCCTTGAGCGACTTCGTGGCGTGCGGGTTGTGGCAGTTCGCGCACAGCGGCGCCTTGGCGCTGCCGGCCTTGACGAGCGCCCAGTGCACGCTGTCGTCGTACTTCTTCATCGTCTTCTGGTGGCAGTCGCGGCAGGTCTCGGTCGCCTCCACCGCGTGGCTGCGCTTGCTGGCCATCTTCTGCTCGTTGCCGGCCTTGCCGTGCGTGGCCGTGTCGATCTGCGAGTGGCAGCCTTCGCAGCCTTCGCGCGCATGCTTCGAAGCCGCGAACGCGTCGGCGGCGATGTACAGCGACAGGGTCTCGCCGTTGCCCAGCGTCTTGCGCGCACCGGGCTTGGCATGGCACTCCAGGCAGGCCTGGTCTTCCTTGGACAGCTTGGAGTCGGCCGGGTCGGCGGCATGCGCCGGCCCCGCCACCAGCGAGAAGGCCAGTGCCAGGGCCGCTGCCGCGTAGGCGGCGAGCTTCGATCCTTGACTGATTTTCATGGGTCCTCCGGGGGTCGTATCAATGTGTCGAGGGGTCCTCAGCTCGCCCGCTCGAACACGGTCTTCATTCCGATCCAGGCCAGCGCGGCGAGTCCGACGAAGGGCGCCACCACGATCCAGGCCAGGCCGAGGAACGGGGCCGCGACGATGCCGACAGCGACCTTGGCCGCGCCCGCAACACCGCGGTTCGGGGTTTCGGTGGCCACCGGGGCCATCGCCTCGGGCGCCGCGACGGCCGCTTCGGCCACCGGTGCCGCGGCGGGCGCGGCTTGCGCTGCCTCTTGCGCGGGCGCCTCGGCCTTCTTGCCCTTCACCGCCACCCAGGCCAGCATCCCGAGGCCGACGAAGGGCAGCAGCACCGCATACAGCAGGCCGATGAAGGGCGCGGCGAGGAACAGGGCCATGTTCCTGAGCATCCGCAAGGCGCTGAACTTCGCCGGCGCTTCGGCGGCAGGCGCCGCGAAGGTCACGGGGGCGGCGAGGGTAGCCGCCGGTGCCGCTTGCTCGCGCGGCGCCGTCACGCCTTCCATCACGGTGCGCACGGCCTTCTCGGCGCTGTCCTCGATCATCTCGGGCGACAGCGGCTTGTTCAGGAATTCGCTCACGCCGCAGGCGCGGGCCCGCGCCTCGCTGGCGGGGGAGCCGTAGCCGGTGACGATCACCACCGGCGTCCAGGGTTGGGCGGCGCGGATCTTCTCGGCCACCTGCAGTCCGTCCATGCCGGGCATGCGCAGGTCCGTGAACACCGCGTCGAATTTCTCGGCCTTCAGCTTGTCGAGGGCCACCTGGCCGTTTTCCGCGGCTACCACGAGGTAGCCCTTGCCGGAGAGGACGCGCTTGAAGCTCGCTCCCACCACCGGATCGTCGTCGACGACGAGAAGTTTGCGCAGTGCTGTCATGATGATTCCCCTAGTGAATCGGGTTGGACTGAACCGTGGAGGCCTTGCCCGCGGCGTCGTCGTGCAGGGCCCAGAGCTTGTGCAACATGGCGGCGTTGGCCGCGGCGATCACCTGCGCCGGCCCCACGGGCTTGGTCAGGTAGTCGTAGGCACCGAGCGAGACGGCTTCCTTGGCGGAAGCGAGGGTGGGATAGCCGGTGATGATGATCACCTCGCTGTCCGGCCACTTCGCCTTGAGCTCGCGCAGCACTTCCAGTCCGTCCATGCCCGGCATGCGCAGGTCCAGCAGCACGAGGTCGAAGGGTTCTTCTTCCATCGCCTTGTCGACCTGTTCCCAGGTCCACACTGCCTTCACCTGGCAATCGGCGCTGGCCAGGATGCGCATGTAGCTGAGGCGGACGACTTCTTCGTCGTCGACGATCAGGATCCTGGTGGCGGGCTTCATGGTGCGCTTGCCGGTTGGTTTGCTTGCCTTTCTCACAGCATCAGTCGTGCCACGTGCCGTGCGCGTGGCGTTTCTCCTTTCATGACAGGCACTTGCGATTCGAGGGGGGCTTGCGTGCGGCCCGCGCGGGAGGGCGCGAAGTACAGGCGGGATATGCACCCCGCCCGACGCGGCCACAGGATCTGCAATGGAATCAAGGACTTCCGCGGCGGCGCGGGTGCTGCCCGCAGACATGCACCCTGCTGCGCGTGCATGCCGTCGTTGCGAGAGGTCCCGTTGTTCCACGCCTGACATCGTCGCGCCGTGGTTGCGCAATGGACAGGCGCGCGTGCGCAGGGTGAAGGAACGTTGACGGTCATCAAGGGCCCATGCGGCGCAAGGGCATCATTCGCTCACCCTCGGGACTGACCCTTAGGCCGAAAGCAATCTTGAGGCACGTCAACGTTGCCGCGGCGCGCCGGGGGTTTACTGCGAGCGCAGCGAACTACAAGAAAAGCAGGAGACAAAGTCCCGAACCGCGCCCGCTTCGAGCGGGCCTTGCCGCGCCCTGCTGCGGCCGCACCGCTGCGTGTGGAGAGTGCACATGGTCCGCATCGCGCAAGACACCGGCACGGCGTCCTCCTGCTGCGCCAACGCCCCGACGCAGTGGCACTGCCCCGACTGCGGCCGCATCAGCGTGGGCTTCGCCTTCCCGTACGGACGCTGCCCGCATTGCGGCGGCCAGATGGCGCTGCTGCACGAGCCGCGGCGGCTCGGGCCGGACCAGACCGCGCAGGACGCCGTGCGGCTCGCCTTCGAGATCGAACTCGGCGGTCGCGCCTTCTACCAGCGCGCCGCCGCCGAGAGCGAGGACGCCGACATGCGCGCGCTGTTCGAGCGCTTCGCCGTGATGGAAGGCGGGCACATGGAGACCCTGAGCGGGCGCTACCGCGTCGAGGTGCCGCCGCCCTCGCCTGCGTTCCGCGTCGAGCTCGCCGCGCTGTTCGCGCACGTGGAGCACCGCCCGCGCGATCCCGAGAACCTGTTCCGCATCGCCATCGCGCTGGAGGAGCGCGCCGCCGCCTTCTTCCGCATGCGCGCGGCGGTCGCGCCGGCCGGCTCCTCCGAGCAGCACCTGTACCTGGAGCTCGCCGCCGAGGAGCGCGAGCACGCGGAGCTGCTGGCGAAAGCCTACGAGGAGTGGCGCGCGCGCCAGCCTTCGGTGGAGGCACCGCCGGCGCCGCAGGCGCCCGCCGCGCAGGCGCAGGATCGGCTCAACGCCGCGGCCCTGCTGCTGGCCGCGGGCGAAGCCGAGCGTACGGCGCTGGTCTGCGGCGAGCAGCACCTGACCTACGCGCAACTGCGCGAGCGCGTCGCCCGCGCGGCTGGCGCCTGGAAGGCGCGCGGCCTGCGCCCCGGCGACCGCGTCGCGATCAAGCTGCCGGACGGCATCGACTGGGTGGTGGCCTTCCTCGGCACGATCTGGGCCGGCGGCGTCGCGGTCGCCGTGAACCCGCAGATCCCGCCGGCCGAATGGAGCTACATCCTCGACGAGGCCGGCTTCGCGATCATCCTCGCGGAGCACGCCGACGACACGCCGGCGCCGTGGAACAGCCGCGTGATCCTGCTGGAGCCGGGGCGGCACGAGGTGACGGCGGCCGAGCCGCTGCCGCCGCAGGAGGTGGAGGACGAAACGCCGGCCTTCTGGTGCCATTCCTCCGGCACCTCGGGCAAGCCCAAGGCCGTGGTGCACCGCCACCGCTTCGCGCGCGAGATCGAGCGCGTCTCGCGCGAGCGGCTCGGCATCACCGCGGACGACCGCCTGTTCGCCACCTCGCGCCTGTTCTTCTCCTATCCCCAGACCAACAGCCTGTTCGCCGGCCTGAAGATCGGCGCCACGGTCATCCTCGATCCGCAGTGGCCCACCGCCGCCTCCGCCGCGGAAACGGTGCAACGGCAGCGCCCCACCGTGTTCTTCAGCGTCCCTTCGCTGTATCGCAACCTGCTGCATGCGGGGCTCGCGCCGGCGCTGGCCGCGGCGGGCGTGCACAAGTGCGTGTCGGCGGGCGAGACCTTGCCGGCGAGCCTGCGCGAAGCGTGGCGCAAGGCGACGGGGCTCGAGATGGTGGACGGCTACGGCGCCTCCGAAACGCTGGTGCTGGTGCTGACGGCCAAGGGCGACGACGACGGCCTGCAACCCTCGCCCGGCGTGGACGTGCACCCGCTCGATCCCGAAGCGGCGATCGCGGGCCTGCCGACGCGACTGAGCTTCCACGTCTCGACGCTCGCGCGCGGCTACCTGGATCGGCCCGCGGCGCAGGCGCAGTCCTTCCGCGGCGGCGCCTTCTGTCCCGCCGACCTGTTCGTGCACACGCAGGGCGGCGGCTGGCGCTTCGCGGGCCGCGAGGATTCCCTCGTGAAGATCCGCGGCCGCTGGGTGAACCTGGTGGAACTGGAGGAGAAGATGTCCGCCGGCGTGGCGGGGCTGCTCGAGGCGGCGGCCATCTGCGTGCCGGACGAGGATGGCGTCGATTCGGTGGTGCTGTTCTACGCCGCCAGGCCGGGCGAAGCCGCGCTGGCGGAAAAGGCGCTGCGCGAGCGGGCCGCCAGCCTGCGGCCGCACGAGCGCCCGCGTTCCTTCCACGAGGTGCCTGCCCTGCCCCGCACGGCCACCGGCAAGCTGCTGCGGCGCAAGCTGGCCGACGCCTTCGTCAACGGCGTCGCGGCCGCGTAGGCTGGCCCCGCGGCAGCGGGGGAAGGTGAGCAGCGCGAACCCCAGCTTGGCGCTGGCGATCGCTGGGGTTCGCGGGGCTCACCGCCAGCCTACCCAAAGCTGGTCTAACGCCCCTCGACCTTCAGGATCGCCAGCTTCGCTCCGGGAGGCAGCGCCGCCTGCAGCGCGAGCACGGCCGCCTGCGCCGACTGCTGCTTCGGATCGAGCACGAAGGACACGGCCGAGGGCGCGGCGGACACGCGCACGCTTTTCGGTTCGACCCCGCGCAGGCGCGCGGCGGCCTGCCGTGCCCGCTGCACGTCGGGCAGGCCCGCCAGCTCGCAATACACCACCACCCGGCCGCGGGCGAGCGCGTCCTGCACCGAGCGGTAGTCGTAGGTGGCCGCCACCTTGTCTTCGGCGCAGATGCCGCAGGCCTGCGCCTGCGCGGCCGCGACGAGCAGGAGGGCGGCGGCCAGCGCGGGCTTCATCGCCTGGCCCCGGAGGCGCCGCTGGCGGGCCCGCTGGCGGATGCGGCCGGCGGGGTCGCCGCGCCGGCCGGCGCGCTCGCGCCCGGCGTGGCGGCCGCCGCCGTCCTGGTCGGCTGGATGTTCGCGTCGGCCCACTTGAAGTACTCGATGTAGCCCTTGATCTCCTCGTCGCTCAGGCCCTGGTTCGGCATCGGGATCTTCCAGCGTTCCAGCAGCGCCTTGGCCGTGGGATCGGTCTGCAGCATCTGCTCGGGCGACTTGAGCCAGCGCGTGAGCCAGGCCGTGTCGTGCCGCCTGGTCGTGCCCAGCAGGTCGGGGCCCAGCTTGTCGCCGCCGCCCAGCGAATGGCAGGCGAGGCACTTGGACTGGAAGGCGAGCTGCGCGCGCTGCGCGATCGGGTCCGTGGGCACCAGGGTGGTGGCCGGGATGTTGTGGTGCTCGGGGTCGCCGCCCGGCACGCTGCCGGCGGCGATGAAGCCGATCGCGCCCTGCGAGGCATTGGCGAAATGGTGGTCCACCATCACGTAGTTGCCGGCCTCGGGCACGACGAACTCCACGATGGCGCTGTTCGACGAGCCGAGCAGCACCGTCTGCGAGCCGCGCAGCTGGTTGTCCGGGTTGCCCTCCAGCCAGACGCGGTCGAAGATGGTGCCCACCACGTGGAAGCTGGAGGTGTTGGACGGCCCCACGTTCAGCACGAACAGGCGCACGCGCTCGCCCGGGTTGGACGCCAGCGGCTTGTCCACCATGCCGTTGTAGCGACCGTTGAAGACGGTGTAGGTCGGTGCCTTGGTCCGCACGCGCTCGCCGTCCAGCACGTACAGCGGCGCGCCGTCCACCTTGCGCTTGTCCGGGTCGAGCTTCGTATAGAACTCGCTCTGGATCACGGCGTACTCGCGCTCCACCTTGGTCGGATAGCCGCCGCGCGGCTCCACGATCATCATCCCGTACATGCCCGAGGCGATGTGCTCCAGCACCATGGGCGTGCCGCAGTGGTACATGAACACGCCCGGATAGTTGGCCGTGAACTCGAAGGAGATCGTCTGCCCCGGGGCGATCGACTTGTACTTGTCCTGCGGCGACACCATCGCCGAGTGGAAGTCCATCGAGTGCATCATCGGCGCCGCGTGCACGCCCACGCCCGGCATCACCTCGTCGGAGCGGTTGGTCATGGTGAACTTGATGCGGTCGCCCACGCGCGCGCGGATCACGGGACCGGGCACCTGGTCGCCGAAGGTCCAGGCGCTGAACTTCACGCCGGGCGCGATCTCGATGATCTTGTGCGTGGTGTCCAGCCGCACCTCCTTGACCGGCGACGGGTCCAGTGGCTTGACGGCGGCATCCAGGCTCAGGGCGTTGCCGAGCGCGAAGGAGCCGGTGTGACGTTCGGCGGACAGCACCGAGGGCGTGGGCTTGAGGTCCATCCTGGAGACGTCGTAGCTGTCGGCGGGACCGTTGCCGGCCGCGGCCGGTGCCGGGGCGGGCGCGGACGCGGCGGTGATGGCGGGTCGCTCCGGCACGCGCTCGCTGCAGGCGGCGAGCAGGACGAGGCCGGCGAGGGCCAGGGAAGGCAAACGTGGCTGCATGGATACGTCTTTCTCGTGCAAGGGCGCGCGGCGAGTCTAGCGAGCCTCGGCACTTTCGGGGTGCGATGCCCTCCTCACAGCACGGCCGTAGTGTCCTTGCGCGAAAACGCGAGCGACACTCGCGTGCCGAATGGATCCTTTCGTGTCACAGGCGGCTGCCCATAATGGGCGGATGACGACTCCGTTCGCGCTCGAAGAGGCCACCATCGCCAGCGTGCACGCCGGCTTTCGCACCGGCGGCCTCAGCGCCGTCGAACTCGTGCAGGCCTGCCTGGCGCGCATCGAGGCCTACGACCGCCGCGGCCCGGCCCTGCGCTCGCTGCTCACCGTCAACCCGCGCGCGCTCGACGAGGCCGCGCGGCTGGATGCGCAGTGGCGCGCGGACGCGCGCAACACCGGCCCGCTGCACGGCATCCCGGTGATCCTCAAGGACAACTTCGACACGCACGACCTGCCCACCACCGGCGGCAGCGTGGCGATGCGCCACTCGCAGCCCCGGCGCGATGCCTTCACCGTGGAACGGCTGCGGGCGGCCGGCGCGCTGGTGCTGGCCAAGGCCAACCTGCAGGAGTTCGCGCGCGGCGGCATCTCGATCAGCAGCCTGGGCGGCCAGACGCTCAATCCCTACGACCTCACGCGCACGCCCGGCGGCTCCAGCGGCGGCACCGGCGCGGCGATCGCGGCGAACTTCGCGCTGCTGGGCACCGGCAGCGACACGGGCCAGTCGATCCGCTCGCCTGCGTCGGCCTGCTGCCTGGTTGGCGTGCGGCCCACGCGCGGCCTCGTCAGCCGCTCGGGGCTGATGCCCAACAGCTTCACGCAGGACGAAGCCGGCCCCATTGCGCGCACCGTGGAGGATGCCGCGCGCATGCTGGACGTGATGGCGGGCTGGGACCCGCGCGATGCGGTCACCGCGCTGGGCATCGGCAAGGCGCCGGCGAGCTACGCGGCGGGCCTGCATGCCGACGCGCTGCGCGGCGCGCGCATCGGGCTGCTGGAAAACCTCTGCGGCGGGGAAGAGCGGCATGCCCCGGTCCAGGCCGTGATGGAGCAGGTGCTGCACGTGATGGAGGCGCAGGGCGCGACGGTGCTGCGCCTGCGCATCCCCGGGCTGGAGGAACTCACGGCGCACGTCAGCACGGACCGCTGGGAGGCGCGCGCGGCGTGCGAGCGATACTTCGCCGGGCTGGGCGCGGAGGCGCCCGTCACCAGCTTCCGCCAGCTGGTGGAGACCCGGACCGCGACGCCGGAGGTCCAGCAGGCGATGGAGGCCGAACTCGCGATCGAGGACGGCCTCGCGCAGCCGGACTACCTGCGGCGCCTGGCCAACCGCGACCGCCTGCGCGTGCTGCTCGCCTCGCGGATGGCGGAACTACGCCTCGACGCCCTGCTCTACCCGCTGCAACGCATCCTGGTGGTGCCCACCGGCCACACCGAGCAGGCCGAGCGCAACGGCGTGCTCTCGCACGGCACCGGCTTTCCGGCCGTGACCTTTCCGGGGGGCTTCTCGCGGCCGACGGCGACGGCGCCGCTGGGCGTGCCGGTCGGGGCGGAACTGCTCGCCACGGATTTCACCGAGGCGAAGCTGCTGGCCTATGCCTACGCGTTCGAGCAGGCGGCGCGGGTGCGCCAGCCGCCGCTCAGCACGCCGCCACTGTGACGCGCGGCGCGGCCACTTCGCGGCCGATCATCGCGCGGGCATAGAAGTAATTGAGGCGGGCCCGGTCGCTCAGGGCGTCGAGGTCGACGCGGCCGCGGGCATCGCAGGGAAACACGAAGGCCAGGCCTTCCTGCAGGAGGGAACGGAAGCGCAGCAGGTGCGGTCCTTCGATCGCATCGGGCATCACGGTACTCCGGGGGAAAAAGGTGCGCGGGGGGTCCCGCGCACCGTCAAGGGCAGGCGCCCGCGCGGGCGCCCCGGGGAGACATCAGAAGAAGCCCAGCGCCTTCGGGCTGTAGCTCACGAGCAGGTTCTTGGTCTGCTGGTAGTGGTCCAGCATGACCTTGTGGGTCTCGCGGCCGATGCCCGACTCCTTGTAGCCGCCGAAGGCGGCGTGGGCCGGGTAGGCGTGGTAGCAGTTGGTCCACACGCGGCCGGCCTGGATGGCGCGGCCCATGCGGTAGGCGCGGCTGCCGTCGCGCGTCCACACGCCGGCGCCCAGGCCGTACGGCGTGTCGTTGGCGATCGCGAGCGCCTCCGCTTCGTCCTTGAAGGTGGTCACGGCCAGCACCGGGCCGAAGATCTCCTCCTGGAAGATGCGCATCTTGTTGTGGCCCTTGAACATCGTCGGCTGGATGTAGTAGCCCTCGACCAGGTCGCCCGGCAGCTTCGCGCGGTCGCCGCCGACCAGCACCTCGGCGCCCTCTTCCCGGCCCAGCTTCAGGTAGGACTGGATCTTGTCCATCTGCTGCAGCGAGGCCTGCGCGCCCATCATGGTCGTGGTATCCAGCGGGCTGCCCTGCTTGATGGCCTTCACGCGCTTGATCGCGCGCTCCATGAAGCGGTCGTACATCGACTCCTGGATCAGCGCGCGCGACGGGCAGGTGCAGACCTCGCCCTGGTTGAACGCGAACAGCACCAGGCCCTCGATGGCCTTGTCGAGGAACTCGTCGTCGGCCGCAGCGACATCGTCGAAGAAGATGTTGGGCGACTTGCCGCCCAGTTCCAGCGTGGCGGGGATCAGGTTGTTGGCGGCGGCCTGGGCAATGGCCCGGCCGGTGGCCGTGGAACCCGTGAAGGCCAGCTTGGCGATGCGCTTGCTCGTGGCCAGCGGCATGCCGGCTTCCTTGCCGTAGCCGTTGACCACGTTGATCACGCCGGGGGGCAGCAGGTCGGCGATGACTTCCATCAGCACCAGGATGGAAACCGGCGTGGACTCGGCGGGCTTGAGCACCACGCAGTTGCCGGCGGCCAGCGCCGGGGCGAGCTTCCACGCGGCCATCAGCACCGGGAAGTTCCACGGGATGATCTGGCCGACCACGCCCAGCGGCTCCTGGAAGTGGTACGCCACCGTGTCCTGGTCGATCTGGCTCAGCGTGCCTTCCTGCGAGCGCAGGCAGCCGGCGAAATAGCGGAAATGGTCGGAGGACAGCGGGATGTCGGCCGCCAGCGTCTCGCGGATCGGCTTGCCGTTGTCCACCGTCTCGGCATAGGCCAGCTTCTCGAGGTTGGCGTCGATGCGGTCGGCGATCTTCAGCAGGATGTTGGCGCGCTCGGCGGCCGACACGCGGCCCCAGGCGGGCGCGGCGGCATGGGCGGCGTCGAGCGCGCGCTCGATGTCCTCGCCGGTGGAACGCGCGGCCTGCGTGAAGGGCTGGCCGTTGATGGGCGTCAGCACGTCGAAGTACTGGCCGCGCACGGGGGCGACGAACTTGCCGCCGATGAAGTTGTCGTAGCGGCTCTTGAAGGCGACGGGGGCGCCGGCGGCGCCTGGCTTGGCATAGATCACGGTTGTCTCCGGTGGTGGATGAAAGAAGCGCCCTTGCGCCTCCGTGCATCGGATTGCAGGCGCCGTGCCACCATGGGGTGTCGGCGCAGAATGGCTGCAAGGCTGCAGAAAGCCGCCCGGCTTACGGTGCGCAACGTGCAGGGACGGTGCAGTCGTGGCAGCCCCCTGTGTCAGAACGGAACAAGTCGCCCCGGAATCCGGCGAAAGGGCCTGGTCGGTGCCTCCACAATGCGCAGCAGGAGACAAACCATGCGTACGCAAGAGATCGCACAGCGACCGCCGCGCAGCGGGCTGCGGCTGGCCCGGCGCCAGCTGCTCGAAAAGGGTGAACTGCCGCGGGAGCTGGTCGGCGCGGAGCTGGCGCGTTCGTGGCAACGCAGCCTGCAGGCCGGGCTGCAGCCGGCGGGACGCATGCCGGGCGCGCCGCATGCATCCGGGGCACAGCTGGCCCGGGCGCTGGAACAGCAGCGCGAACTGGTGGCGCACGCCCGCCCCGTCATGGAGTTCCTGGCCGAACAGACCGAGGGCACCGACAGCATGGTGATCCTGGCCGGCGCCGACGGCGTCGTGCTGCAGGCCCTGGGCGACCTGCACTTCGTGAGCCGGGCCGAGCGTGTCGCGCTGCGTCCGGGCGCGACGTGGGCGGAGCAGTACCGCGGCACCAACGCCATCGGCACCGCGCTGGCCGAACAGCAGGCGATCGTCGTCCACTCCGAGGAACACTACCTCGAACGCAACGCCTTCCTGACCTGCGCGGCGGCGCCGATCCTGGCGCCGGGCGGGCAGTTGCTGGGCGTGCTGGATGTCTCCGGCGACCACCGCGGCTACCACCCGCACACCATCGGGCTGGTGCGCTCGGCGGTCCGCATGATCGAGCACCGCCTGTTCGAGACCCACCACGACGTGCGCCACTGGCACGGCCTGGTGCTGCGCCTGCATGCGCAGCCCGAAGGCATAGGCACGCTCACCGAAGGCCTGCTGGCCGTGCGCGAGGACGGCGCCCTGGCCGGCGCCAACCGGGCGGCCCTGCGGATGCTGGGGCTGGAATGGCCGCAGCTCGCGCGCTGCCGCGTGGAGGACGTGCTGGCCGAGCCGGTGCACCTGCTGATGGACTGGTTCCGGCGCTCGCCCTCGGTGCCGCGCATCGTGCACGGGCACGGCGGCACGGCACTGTGGGTGCGGGTGGAGGCGGGGCGACCCTTATCGTCGCTGCGCGCCGGCGCACCGCCCACGGTGGTGGAGGAGGCCGCGCCGGTCGACGCCCTCGCGGCGCTGGACACGGGCGACCTCGCGATGCGCTCGACGCTGGCCCGCGCGCGCAAGCTCGCGCCCAGTGCCATCCCGCTGCTGGTGCAGGGCGAATCCGGGGCGGGCAAGGAGGTGCTGGCCCGCGCCATGCACGAATCCGGTCCGCGCCGCGGCCAGGCTTTCGTCGCGGTCAACTGCGCCGCCCTGCCCGAAACCCTGATCGAGGCCGAGCTGTTCGGCTACGAACGCGGCGCCTTCACCGGCGCGGCGCGCGAAGGCGCGACGGGGCGCATCCGCGAGGCGCACGGCGGCACCCTCTTCCTCGACGAGATCGGCGACATGCCCATGGCGCTGCAGACGCGCCTGCTGCGCGTGCTGCAGGACCGGCAGGTCACGCCGCTGGGCGGCGGCAAGCCGGTCGCGGTGGACTTCTGGCTGATCTGCGCGACGCACCGCGACCTGCGCGCGCAGATCGAGGCCGGGCGCTTCCGCGAGGACCTGTTCTACCGCCTCAACGGCTTCACGCTGAAGGTGCCGGCGCTGCGGGCGCGCAGCGACCTGCAGGCGCTGCTGGAGCGGGAGCTCGCGCAACTGCTGCCCGGGCGCGACGTGCAGGTGGAAGAATCCGTGCTCGCTGCCATGCGCGCCTATGCGTGGCCCGGCAACCTGCGGCAGCTGGCCAGCACGCTGCGCACCGCCTGCGCCCTGCTCGATGCGCAGGAGAGCGTGATCGGCTGGCACCACCTGTGCGACGACTTCGCGGAGCAGCTGCGCGCACTCGAAGCGGTGGCCCCGGCGCCCGTGCCGGAAGCCGAGGACCTGCGCAGCATCTCGCGCGGCGCGATCCGGCGCGCCCTCGCGGAAGCGGGCGGGAACGTATCGGAAGCGGCGCGCCGGCTGGGGATCAGCCGCAACACGCTGTACCGGCGCCTGGGCGAAGAGCCCGCTGGCTCCTCTCCCGCCGCCCGGGACGAGTAGGCTGGCGGTGAGCGCCGCAGGCCGCGAACCCCAGCGCCGGGGTTCACGCGCTGCGCGGTTCACCCCTGCCTACGCGCGAACCCGCAGCCGCAGGCGCATGTGCATCGTGTGGTCCGCATCCATGTGCACTTCGAAGCCTTCTTCGCGCGCGAGCACCGCCATCCCCTGGTTCTCCGGCAGGCACTGGCCGAACACTTCGGCCGTGCCGCGCTTGCGCAGGTAGGTCAGCAGCTTGTCCATGAGCATGCGGCCCAGGCCGCGGTGCTGCCAATCGGAGGCCACCTGCACGGCAAACTCGGCCTCGTGGTTGTCGGGATCGCAGATCGCCCGGACCTCGCCCGCCATGCGCTCGCCGTCCAGCGCGACGAAGGTCATCTCGCGCTCGTAGTCGATCTGGCAATAGCGCGCGAGCTCCGAGCGCGGGATCTCGCGGCGCGCGAGGAAGAAGCGCAGCCGCATGTCCGAGGGCGTGGCCTGCGCATAGAAGGCCTCGAGCCGCTCGCCGTCCTCGGGCCGGATCGGCCGCACGCGCAGTTGCTGTCCCTGCAGCACCCACGTCTCCTCCAGTTCGGCCGGATACGGCCGCAGCGCCAGACGGCTGCCCTCGCCCGGCACCGGCTGGCGCACGCGGATGCGCGCATCCAGGGCGATCACGCCGTCGGAATCGGCCAGCAGCGGATTGATGTCCAGTTCGGCAAGCTCCGGCAGGTCGCAGGCGAGCTGCGAAACCCGCAGCAAGGCATCGATCAGCGCGGGCTCGCGGATGGCCGCGCGGCCGCGGTAGCCGCCCAGCAGCGCGCCCACGCGCGTGCGCGCGACCAGGTCACGGGCGAGCGTGGCGTTCAGCGGCGGCAGGTCGAGCGCGCGGTCCTTGCGGATTTCCACCGCGGTGCCGCCGGCGCCGAACAGCACCACCGGGCCGAAGATCGGGTCGTCCGCGATGCCCAGGATCAGCTCGTGCCCCTCGGGGCGGCGCAGCATGGCCTGCACGCTGAAGCCGAGCACCTGCGCCAGCGGGTGCGTGCGCGCCACGGCGTCGCGCATGCGCAGCGCCGCCGCGCGCACTTCCGCGGGCGATCCGAGGTTCAGGGCCACGCCGCCGACGTCGGACTTGTGCAGGATCTGCGGCGACAGGATCTTCAGTGCCACGGGGTAGCCGATCTCGTCGGCCGCGCGCGCCGCCTCTTCGGCGTCGCGCGCCCGCTGCGTGCGCACCGTGCGGATGCCGTAGGCCTCCAGCACCTTCTTCGCCTGCACTTCGTCCAGCCATTCGCGCCCGTTCGCCAGCGCCTCGCGCAGCAGCGCGCGGGCCGCGGCCTTGTCCACCCGCAGTTCCGCCAGCTCGGAGGGCGGCAGCTGCAGCAGCGCCTGCTGGTTGCGGTGGTAGTGCACCAGTTGCAGCCAGCCGGCCACCGCGTGTTCCGGCGTCGCGTAGCCGCTGAGGCCGGCCAGGGCGAAGGCCTCGCGCGCGGGCCGCACGCTCAGGCCGCCCAGCCAGCAGCTCAGGACCGGCTTCGGCGCGTCGCGCAGCACCGGCACGCAGGCGGCAGCGATGTCGGCCGCCGGCACGATCGCGCTCGGTGCATGCATGAACAGCACGCCATCGACTTCGGGCGCCGCCAGCAGCACGCGCAGGGCTTCGGTGTAGCGCTGCACGGGCGCGTCGCCGATCAGGTCCACCGGGTTGGCGTGCGACCAGGTGGCGGGCAGCAGCGCGTCCAGCTTGCCCATGGTTTCGTCGGACAGCGTGGCCAGTTGCCCCTGGCCGAGGGCCAGGGCATCGGCGGCCAGCACGCCGGCGCCACCGCCGTTGGTGACGATGGCCAATCGCTCGCCGCGCCACGGCCGCGGACGCGCCAGCGTTTCCGCGGCATCGAACAGGCCTTCCAGCGTGTCGACGCGCAGCATGCCGGCGCGGCGCACTGCGGCGTCGAACACCGTGTCCGAGCCCGCCAGCGCACCCGTGTGCGAGGCCGCCGCACGGGCGCCTTCCGGCGCGCGGCCGGCCTTCACGACGATCACCGGCTTGTTGCGCGCGGCGGCACGCGCGGCCGACATGAACTTGCGCGCGTGCTTGACGGACTCGATGTACATCAGCACGGCGCGGGTGCTGTAGTCGCTGGCCAGGTAGTCCAGCACGTCGCCGAAATCCACGTCCACGCTGTCGCCCAGCGAGATGAAATGCGAGAAGCCGATGCGGTGCGCGTTCGCCCAGTCCAGCATCGCGGTGGCGAGCGCGCCCGACTGCGAGACGAACGCCAGCGGGCCCGGCGCTGCCGTGCCGGGGGCGAAGCTGGCATTGAGGTGCAGGCCCGGCACCAGCGCACCGACGCAGTTGGGGCCCAGGATGCGCACCAGGTTCGGCCTGGCCGCCGCCAGCATCTGCTGCTCGTAGCTGGGCGCGCCCTCGCGTGCGCGCTCCTTGAGGCCGGCGGTCAGCACCATCACGGCGCGGGTTCCCTTGCGGGCGAAGTCCTCCACCAGCTGCGGCACCGCGGCCGCCGGCGTGCAGATGATCGCCAGGTCGGGCACCGCCGGCAGGTCGTCGACCGAGGCCAGCACCTCGACGCCCTCCACCTCGCCCACATGCCGGTTCACGCCCCAGACGGGCCCCGCGAAGCCTGCCTCGCGCAGGTTGTGGAGCACGATCGCGCCGAGGTTGCGCTCGCGCGTGGAAACACCGGCCACGGCGACCGACCGGGGGGCGAACAGGGCATCGAGATGGCGGACGGACATGAAGGAATCGGCTTTCCGGTGTGCAATGCTGCGGTGCAGCAAGATTAGGCGCTGCGGCGCCCCATCCATTGCTCCAGATCAAGACGCGTGCCAGCCTGCTGTCCAGAATCGCCCTGAGGTTCCCCGTCCCGCCCCGCCGCCATGCCAGATTTCGTCGCCATGCCTGTCACGAAGCAGCTTGCCGCCAAGCTGCGGCAGCGCAACGCCGAACTGCGTGCGTTGCTGCAACAGCACGCGGGCGCGGCGGTCGGCGCCAGCGAGAATCCGCCCGACGTGCTGGACTTCAAGGACGTGGCCGCCGAGGACCGGCAGGCCATCATCGACGAGGCCACGCTGGCGAACGCCACCGCCGAACTGCACCAGATCAGCGCGGCCCTGCGGCGCGTGGACGACGGCAGCTACGGCGAGTGCCTGGACTGCGGCGAGCCGATCGACGAGCGCCGCCTGTTCGCCATGCCCGCCACGCCGTTCTGCACCGCCTGCCAGGCGATCCACGAGCGGCCGGCGATGCCGCGGCGCTAGCGGCTGCCGCGCCGCGGCGCTCCGGTTCACTCCTGGAACACGTTCGTGCCCGGCGCCGGCACCACTTTGCCGTCGAAGCGCACGTCGGGCACCTTGCGTGCCGGCACGTTGCCGCTGCCATGGTGGTGCAGCCAGGCGTTCCAGCAGGCCCACCAGGAGCCGCGCTCCTGCTGCGCGGTGGCGTACCAGGCCTGCGGGTCCGCCGGTGCCGCTTCGTCGAGCGAGTGGTCGGCCCAGCGGTAGGTTGCCTTCGGATTGGCGAGCGAGCCGTTCGCCGGGTTGACGACGCCCACGTTGTGGCCACCGGCGGTCAGCACGAAGCGCGCCGGCGCATGGGCCAGGCGCAGCACCTTGAACACCGAAGGCCAGGGCGAGACGTGGTCGCGCTCGGTGCCCAGCACGAACATCGGCACGCGGATGGAGCGCAGGCTGATCGGCAGGCCGCGGAAGCGGTACTCGCCGTCGGCCAGCTGGTTTTCCATGTACAGCCGCCGCAGGTATTCGCCGTGCATGCGCGCCGGCATGCGCGTGGCATCCGCGTTCCAGGCCCGCAGCGCGTTCATGGGCGTCTCGGCGCCCATCAGGTATTCGTGCAGCAGCTTGGACCACACCAGGTCCTTGGAATTGATCAACTGGAAGGCGCCCGCCATGCGGCGGCCATCGAGGTAGCCGGATTCGGCCATCAGGTCCTCGAGGAAGGCGACCTGGCTCTCGTCCATGAACAGGCCCAGTTCGCCCGGGTCCTGGAAGTCCACCTGCCCGGCGATGATGTTCACCGTCTTGAGCGGATGCTCCTTGCGGGCACCGAACACCGCGGCGCCCATCGCGAGCAGCGTGCCGCCCAGGCAGTAACCCGCAGCGTGGATGGTGGTGCCGGGGCACAGGCGCTGCACCGCGGCCACCGTGTCCAGCACGCCGGCGTCGAGGTAGTCGTCCAGCCCGATGTCGCGGTCGGCCGCGTCCGGGTTGCGCCACGACACGATGAACACCGTGTGGCCCTGGTCCACCAGGTACTTCACCAGCGAGTCCTGCGGCGTCAGGTCGAGGATGTAGTACTTCATGATCCACGACGGCACGATCAGCACCGGCTCCTTGCGCACCTTGGCCGTGGTCGGCTCGTACTGGAGCAGTTCGACCAGCCCGTTGCGATGCACCACCTTGCCCGGGGTGAGGGCCACCGCCTCGCCGGGGCGGAACGCCTCGACGCCGCGCGGCGGCCCGCCGGCCGACACCGCGAGCGCGTCGCGCCACCAGTTGGCGAAGCCGTGCATGAAGTTCATGCCGCCCTTGCGCGCGGTCTCGCGCAGCACCTGCGGATTGAGGACCGGCGAGTTGGAGGGCGACAGCATGTCGAGCCACTGGCGCACGGTGAAGGCGGCGACCTCCTCGTGGTGCCGCGACACGCCCCGGATGTCGGTGGTGGCCTCGCCCCACCATTGCTGCGTGAGCAGGAAGGCCTGCGCCAGCGCGTTGTAGGGGGGCAACTGCCACTCGGCATGCGTGAAGCGCTTGTCGTCCGGCGGCGGCTCGACGCAGTGCGGCGTGTCGGGCTTCCACGTGCTGCGCGCCACGTAGTTCAGCCAGCTCGCCGCCTTGATCAGGGCACTGGTGGACAGCGCCGCCTGCTTCGAGGGCAGCACCGCCAGGTGCGTGAGCCAGTCGACGTGCGCGAGCGCGACGGAGGCGGGCGAGATGCCGTTGGCCATCTTCACCAGGGCCGTCTTCAGGGGGAGGTCCAGCGGATCGGGACGGGGGGTGTAGGTACCGTTCATTGATGCTGCCATGTCCAGATGGTCGAGCTTCGATGGAACGCTGAACTTGCCGCAGGTCAAAGACGCGTTCCCTTACGATGCACGCATGTTGCCGACCAGCATGCGCGCGATGGCCGTCGATGCCGCGAGTCACCGCCTGCGCGAAGTGCGCAAGCCGGTGCCCGTGCCCGCCGCGCACGAGGTGCTCGTGCGGGTGCGCGCCTGTGGCGTCTGCCGCACGGACCTGCACGTGATCGACGGCGAGTTGCCGCCGCACCGCGCCGGCGTGGTGCCGGGGCACGAGGTCGTCGGCGAAGTCGTGGCCTGTGGCGCCAATGCCGCACGCTTCGCGCCCGGAGCCCGCATCGGCATTCCGTGGCTGGGGCGCGCGTGCGGCCGGTGCCCCTACTGCCGCATGCAGCGCGAGAACCTGTGCGACGCGCCGCTGTTCACCGGCTACGACCGCGATGGCGGCTACGCCGAGTACGCGCTGGCGGACGAGCGCTTCTGCTTCGCGCTGCCCGCGCCCCTCGACGACCTGCACGCCGCGCCGCTGCTGTGCGCGGGCCTGATCGGCTTTCGCACCTGGCGGCTGGCCGGCGGCACCGCTGCCCGCCGCATCGGCCTGTGGGGCTTCGGCGCCGCGGCCCACATCGTGTGCCAGCTCGCGGTGGGACAAGGCCAGGAGGTCTGCGCGTTCACGCGGCCCGGCGATGCCGCGGGCCAGGCGTTCGCGCGCAGCCTCGGCGCGGCGTGGGCGGGCAGCAGCGCCGACAAGCCGCCGCACGAGCTGGATGCCGCGCTGATCTTCGCGCCCGCGGGGCCGCTCGTGCCCGCCGCGCTCGCCACGGTCCGCAAGGGTGGCGTGGTGGTGTGCGGCGGCATCCACATGAGCGACATCCCCGCCTTCCCCTATGCGCTGCTCTGGGGCGAGCGCGCAGTGCGATCGGTGGCCAACCTCACGCGCGCCGACGGCGAGGACTTCTTCGCCCTGCTCGAACGCGTGCCGGTGCGCACGCACGTGCAGTCCTTCGCACTAGCGGATGCGAATGCCGCGATCGAGGCCGTGCGCGCGGGCCGGCTCGAAGGCGCGGCCGTGCTCGTCCCCTGACCCCGCTGTTGCGAAAGATCAAGGTGGCCCCCCGAGGGCTGCCTACATTGGGTCCATGGCCCCGGTCCTGCGTGCGCATGCGCTGTCCAAGGTCTACGGCAGCGGCGACTCCGCCGTGCACGCACTGCGCTCCGTGGACCTGGAGGTCGCACGCGGCGAATTCGTCGTGCTGCTGGGCGCCTCCGGCAGCGGCAAGTCCACCCTGCTGAACATCCTGGGCGGGCTGGACGTGCCCACCTCCGGCGAGCTGTTCTTCGAGGACCACGCACTGCATGGCGCCAGCGACGAGGCGCTCACCACCTACCGGCGCGAGCACGTCGGCTTCGTGTTCCAGTTCTACAACCTGATCCCCAGCCTCACCGTGGCGGAGAACGTGGCGCTGGTGACCGACATCGCGACGGACCCCATGCCCGTCGACGAGGCGGTGGACCTCGTGGGCCTCTCGCCGCGCCGCAACCACTTTCCCTCGCAGCTCTCGGGCGGCGAGCAGCAGCGGGTCGCCATCGCGCGCGCCATCGCCAAGCGCCCGCAGCTGCTGCTGTGCGACGAGCCGACCGGCGCGCTCGACTACGCCACCGGCAAGCTGGTGCTGGAAGTGATCGCGCGGATCAACATCGAACTGGGCACCACCGCGATGGTGATCACGCACAACGCCGCGATCGCCGGGATGGCGGACCGCGTCCTGCGCGTGTCCGACGGCCGCATCGCCAGCGAGGAGCGGCCCGCCCGGAGGCTGACCCCGGCCGAACTGGCATGGTGAAGCGATGAACGCGCTGGATCGCAAGGTGCTGCGTGACCTGCGGCTGCTGTGGAGCCAGGCCGTCACGATCGCGCTGGTGGTGGCCAGCGGCATCGGCGGCTTCATC
The DNA here is from genome assembly GCF_037890035.1 of Ramlibacter sp. AN1133. NCBI lineage: Bacteria > Pseudomonadati > Pseudomonadota > Betaproteobacteria > Burkholderiales > Comamonadaceae > Ramlibacter > Ramlibacter sp. AN1133. Next base: position 28,135 of record NZ_JBBKTQ010000008.1, on the reverse strand, counting down.
GCGACGCTCTCCGCCGTCGATTCGCTGGCGGGCGCCCGCGACGCCTTCTATGCCTCCGGCCATTTCGCCGATGCCTTCGTGCTGGTCAAGCGGGCGCCCGACGCGCTGGCCGAGCGGATCGCCGAAGTGCCCGGCGTGGTGGACGTGCAGACCGCGGTGGAGGCGGTGGCCCGCGTGAGCGTGCCCGGCACGGTCGACCCGGTGATCGGGCAGCTGATCGGCCTGGACGCGCGCCGGCCGCTGCGCCTGAACCAGGTGCAGCTGCAAGGCGGCCGCTGGCCCGAGGCCGGCACGCGCGTCGGCGGCGAACTCGAGGCGGTGGTGACTGCGTCCTTCGCCGACGCGCATCGCCTGAAGCCCGGCAACGCCGTGTCGGCGCTCGTGAACGGCAAGCGCCGCACGCTGCGCATCACCGGCACCGCGCTGTCGCCCGAATACATCTTCGGCGGCATCATGGGGCTGCCGGACATGCGCGCCTTCGGCGTCTTCTGGGTCGACCACGACGAACTGGCGGCGGCGATGGACATGCGCGGCGCCTTCAACCGCGTGGCGCTCAAGCTCGCGCCCTCCGCTTCCGAGCCGGCGGTGCTCGATGCGGTGACGCGGCGCCTGCGCGGCCTGGGCGGAACGCCCGCACACGGCCGCGACGAGCAGGGTTCGCACGCGATGCTGGACAACGAGATCCGCGAGCAGCGCGTGCTGGGCACCGTGCTGCCGGCGATCTTCCTCGCCGTGGCCGGCTTCCTGCTGCACGTGGTCACGGCGCGGCTGGTCGCGACGCAGCGCGAACAGGTGGCGGCGCTCAAGGCGCTCGGCTACCGCGACGGCGCGATCGCCCTGCACTACCTGAAGCTGGTCGCGCCCATGGTCCTGGGCGGCTATGCCCTGGGCCTGCTGCTGGGGCGCTGGATGGGCGGGATGCTGACCGGCCTCTACGCCGAGCTGTTCCGCTTCCCGAGCTTCGAGCACCAGGTGCCGGCGTCGCTGGCACTGGTCGGCTTGGGCATCGTGGCGGTCACCGCGATGCTGGGCACGCTCACGGCGATAGTCTCCACCGTGCGCCTGTCGCCCGCGGAGGCGATGCGTCCCCCCGCGCCCGGGCGGTACCGGCGCGCGCTGCTGGAACGCGTGCCGTGGCTGCCGGTCACGCCCGCGGTGCGCATGATCGTGCGCAACCTCGAGCGGCGGCCCCTGCGCGCGGCGCTCACCATCGGCGGCATCGCCGCGTCGGTGGCCATCGTGATCATGGGCAACTTCTTCCGCGACGCCATCGAGGCGATCGTCGCGACGCAGTTCGAGCACGGCATGCGCGGCGACGTGATCGTGTGGATGACCGAGCCGGTGGACGCAGCCGCGGCGCGCGAGCTGGCGCGCCTGCCCGGCGTGCTGCAGGTCGAGTCCGGCCGGCGGCTGCAGGTGCGCTTCAGCCACGGCCACCGCAGCGCGAAGGGGCTGGTGGACGGGCATCCGCCGGTGGCCCTGCTGCAGCGCGTGGTCGACGTGCGCCAGCGTGCGGCCGAAGCCCCGCCGGACGGCCTGCTGATGACCGACCGCCTCGCCGACAAGCTGCACCTGAAACCCGGCGACACGGTGGACGTCGAAGTGCGCGAAGGCGCACGCGAGGTCGTGCCCATGGTGCTGCGCGCCACCGTGAGCGACATGATGGGCCTCAACGCCTTCATCCAGCGCGATGCGCTGAACCGGATGCTGGGCGACGGCGACCTCGCCAACTTCTTCAGCCTGCGCGTGGCCGGCGCCGACCTGCCGCGGGTGCTGGAGGCGACGCAGGGCCTGCCCAAGGTGGCCGGCGCCTTCAGCAAGGCGACGATGCTGCGCAACATGGACGAGATCAGCGCCCGCAACGTGCGCATCATGAGCTCCATCCTCACCGCATTCGCGGCGGTGATCGCGGTGGGCGTGGTCTACAACAACGCGCGCATCGCGCTGGCCGAGCGAAGCTGGGAGCTGGCCAGCCTGCGCGTGCTGGGCTTCACGCGGGCCGAGGTGTCGCTGCTGCTGCTGGGCGAGCTCGCGATCGGCATCGCCATCGCGCTGCCGGTCGGCATGCTGCTCGGATGGTCGCTCACCCACGCCATCGTGGACCTGATGCGCACCGACCAGTTCCTGTTTCCGGTGGTGATCCAGCCCCGCACGTACGCCTGGGCGGCGATCTGCGTGGTGGCCGCGGGCGTGGCCAGTGCGCTGGTCGTGCGCCGGCGCATCGACCGCCTCGACATGGTCGCCGCCCTCAAGACCCGGGAGTAAGCCATGCTCCAGAAAAGAACGATCGTCCTCGCGGCCGCCGGCCTGGCTGCCGCCGCCCTGCTCGCCTGGGCGTTCTCGCCCCGCCCGGTCACCGTGGAGACCGCACCGATCCTGCAGGGGCGCTACGAACAGTCCATCGAGGAAGACGGCCGCACGCGGCTGAAGGACCGCTACACGGTCTCCGCCCCGGTGGCCGCGCGCGTCATGCGCATCACCCTGCGCGAAGGCGACCACGTGTCGGCCGGGGAGCCCGTGGCGGTGCTGATGCCGGTGATGTCGGCGATGGTGGACGAGCGCAGCACGCGCGAGGCGACGGCCCGCCACCAGGCCGCCGTCGCCAACGTGGCGCGGGCCACGGCGCGCATCGCCCGCACGCAGGTGGCGGCCGAGGAGGCGCAGCTCGAACTGCACCGCACGGAGAAGCTGGCCCGCGAGGGCTTCCTCGCGCCCTCGCGGCTGGACAGCGCGCGGCTGGGCCTTTCGGCGGCCAGGCGCGAAGTGGAAGTGGCGCGGGCGGAGCGCGAGACGGCGGTGCACGAGCAGGCGCAGGCCGCCGCGGCGCTGCTGCCGGTGACGGGCAGCGTGCAGGCCGGCCGGCCGCTCACGGTGCGCTCGCCGGTGGACGGCGTGGTGCTCAGGATCCCGCAGGCGAGCGAAGCCACGGTGGCGCCCGGTGCGGCGCTGCTGGACATCGGCGATCCCGCCCGCATGGAGGTGATCGCCGAACTGCTCACCACCGACGCCGTGCAGGCCCACCCCGGCGGCGCGGCGATCGTGGAACGCTGGGGCGGCCCGCCGGTCGCGGCCCGCGTGCGGCTGGTCGAACCCGCGGCCTTCACCAAGGTGTCCGCGCTGGGCATCGAGGAGCAGCGCGTGAAGGTGGTGGTGGACCTCGACGCGCCGCCGCAGGCGTGGCGCGCGATGGGCGACGGCTTCCGGGTCACGCTGCGCATCCTCACGCAGCAGGTGGACCAGGCGGTGCTCGTGCCCGTGGGCGCGCTGTTTCCGATCGGCGACGGCGGCATGGGCGTGTTCCGCGTGGTGGATGGGCGCGCGAAGTTGCAGCCGGTGGAACTGGGCGGGCGCAACGGCAACGAGGCCTGGGTGCGCAGCGGCGCCAAGCCCGGCGAGAGCGTCATCCTCTATCCGCCGCCGAGCGTGAGCGACGGGCAGCGCGTGCAGGCGCGCCGGCCCTGACGCCATGGACGCCACCGCATCGCGCGCCCTCGTGCAGGCCCTGGCCCGCCGCCTCGGCGGGCAACTGATCGAGACGCACATCTCCTGGGTGCTGCTCGCGGGCGAGTTCGCGTACAAGGTCAAGAAGCCGCTGCGGCTGCCCTTCGTGGACTACTCCACGCCCGAGCGCCGGCGCGCCTTCTGCGAGGAGGAAGTCCGGCTGAACCGGCGGCTCGCGCCCGGCCTGTACCTGGGCGTGGCGCGCATCACCGGCTCGATCGACGCCCCGGACATCGACGGCAGCGGCGCGGCGCTGGAGCACGCGGTGCGCATGCGGCGCTTTCCGCCCGGGGCCCTGCTGAGCGAACAGGCCGCGCGCGGCACGCTGGACGCGCCCCTGGTGGACCGGCTGGCGCAACGCCTGGCCGCCTTCCATGCCGAGGCCCCGCGCTGCACGCCCGGCCCGACCGACCTGCGTTCGCGCGCGCTGGCCGCGCTGCAGGGCGCCCGCGGCCTCTGGCCCGCGCCGCAGCAGGCGCAGCTGGCCCGCTGGATCGACGAAGAGGCGGAGACGGTGCTGCCGCTGTGGCACGCGCGCGCCGCTGCCGGCCACGTGCGCGAAGGCCATGGCGACCTGCACCTGGCCAACCTGCTCACGCTGGACGGAGAGGTGATGGCGTTCGACGCGGTGGAGTTCGACCCGTCGCTGCGCCGCATCGACGTGATCGAGGACATCGCGTTCACCGTCATGGACCTGTCCGCGCAGGACCTGCCCGGGCTTGCCTGGCGGCTGCTGGATGGCTGGCTGCAGCACACGGGCGAGTACGAGGGCGTGCCGGGCCTGCGCCTGTGCCTGGCCTACCGGGCGCTGGTGCGCGCCCTGGCCTGCCATCTGCGCGAGCCGCACGGTGCCGACGCGCAGCGCTACGCGCGCGCGGCGCTGGGCTGGAGCGCGCCCGCGGCACCGAAGCTGTGGATCACCCACGGCCTGCCCGGCTCGGGCAAGAGCTGGCAGTCGCAGCGGCTGCTTCAGGACAGCGGGGCGGTCCGCATCCGCTCGGACGTGGAGCGCAAGCGCCTGCACGGACTGGCGCCCCTGGCGCGCTCGCGCGAGCAGGGCCTGGACCTCTACACGCCCGAGGCCACGGGGCAGACCTATGCGCGCCTGCTCACGCTGGCGGGCCCGCTGCTGGCTGCCGGCTGGCCCGTGGTGCTCGATGCGGCCTTCCTGCGGCGCGCCGAGCGCGACGAGGCGCGCGCGCTGGCCCGCACCTGGGACGTGCCTCTTGAAATCGTCGATTGCGAGGCACCGCTCGAAGTGCTGCGCGACCGGCTGCGAGCGCGGGTGGACGACCCGTCCGAAGCCGACCTCTCCGTGCTGGAGCGGCTCGCCGCCGCCCGCGAGCCGCTCGGGGACGACGAGCGAACCTAGCGCGCCGACGCCTGCCGCTGCACCTCGTCGCGCTTCATCCGCAGGTAGGCGTCGCGCTCCACTTCGTGCAGCTGGCGCGGATAGCGCTCCGTGGCGTCGAACCAGGCACGCAGCCGCTTTTCGAGCTGCTGGCCCGGCGGCAGGGCGAGCGAGTCCAGGTAGGCGTCGATCGCGAGGTAGTAGCGCATCGTGTTGCGCTCCACCACGCCGCGCAGGCCGTCCACGAACTCCTCCTGCCCGGCGCGGCCCACGCGGGTGAAGCCGACCTTGTCGCGGCCGATGGTGCCCAGGTACAGCTGCATGGCCAGGCGGCTGGCGCCCCCGTAGCCCATGCCGTAGCCCAGGTGCAGGAAGGTGCGGCCCCCCGGCAGCGGCACCGCTTCGGCGAACAGGCGGTAGTCGCGCGTGTCGTAGGGCCCGTCGGGCGCGTCCATCTGCACCGCCAGGTAGTCGGGGCGCGCCTGCGGCGCCCGCCAGGCGAAATCGAGCAGCGAGGCCGACTGCACCGCCTGCGGCTCCTTGCGCCCCACCCGCAGCTGCACGCGCGGGACGCCCTCCATCTCGGCGCGGCGGCAGTACTTCGTGTTCAGGTGCAGGATCAGGATCTCGCACCACTGGGCAGGGTCCGACAGCGCGCCGGACACGGCCCCGAAGGGATGCTCCAGCACCGCGTAGACATCGCCCTCGATGCGGCGCGGCGGCTCGTCCGACTGCAGCACCAGCGGTCCCCCGAAAGCATTACCGGCAAGCTGAGGCGCCAGGCTCGCATGGCGCGCGGCCAGCGCCGCCGGGCCCAGCAGGCCCGCCGCCTGGACGGCGAAGGACAGCAGCAGCGACGAAAGAGCCGCCGCGAATGCGCGAAACGTCTTCATGGCCTCCAATCTTGCGCGCCTGCCGCGCCCGTGCTTGACCGGCGTCAAGCCCGCAGCACCCGGGCGGCAGCAGATTCGGCGCACCGATCCCACGAATGATGCCCCAATGAGCCTCGCCCCCCCTTGCCTCTTCGCCATGCAGGCCAGCCGCGCCTGGGGCGAAGCCGTCGCCGCCCAGCTGGGCGTCCAGCTTTCGCCGCACGAGGAGCGGGCCTTCGAGGACGGCGAACACAAGACGCGGCCGCTCGCCAGCGTGCGCGGGCGCGACGTGTTCGTGCTGCAGTCGCTGCACGGCGACACCGCGCAGGGCGTCAACGACAAGCTGTGCCGGCTGCTGTTCTTCATCGGCGCGCTCAAGGATGCCTCGGCCGGCACGGTCACCGCCGTCGTGCCCTACATGCCCTACGCGCGCAAGGACCGCAAGACGAAGGTGCGCGACCCCGTCACCACGCGCTACGTCGCCGCGCTGTTCGAGGCGGTGGGCACCGACCGCGTGGTGACGCTGGACGTGCACAACCTCGCCGCCTACCAGAACGCCTTCCGCTGCCGCACCGAGCACCTCGAGGCGGCGGGCATGTTCGCGCGGCACTTCGCGCAGCACCTGGGCGAGCGGGGCGCGGTGGTGGTGGCGCCGGGCGCCGCCGACATCAAGCGCATCGAGCAGTTCCGCCGCCGCCTGTCCTCCGCGCTGCACCGGCCGGTGGGCGCGGCCTTCGCCGACGAGGCCCGCGGCGAGATGGACACGGGCGGCGAACTGATCGTGGGGGATGTCAAGGGCCGCTGCGTGATCGTGATCGACGACCGCATCGGCACCGGCACCACGCTGGCCCGCACGGCGCGCGCCTGCCGCGCGCAGGGCGCCGCCGAAGTGCACGCGGCGGCCACGCACGGCCTGTTCGTCGGCAACGCCGCCGACCTGCTGGCCGACGACGCCGTGAGCAGCATCGTGGTCACGGACACGGTGCCGCCGTTCCGGTTGCCCCCGGGCCCCGTGCGCGACAAGCTGCGGGTGCTGCCCACGGCTGCCCTGTTCGCGGCCGCGATCTCGCGCATGCACACGGATGCTTCGCTCACGGAGCTGATGGAGGGCTAGGCCTGGCGGCAGCCAGCAGCGCGATCACCTCGTCGTCCTCGAGCTGCGGGAACGAGGCATAGAACTGCCCCACGGCCGCGAAGCCCGCCGGCGCGGCCAGGCACACGACCTCGTCGCAGTACTTGCCGACCAGCCGCACCGCATCGGGCGAGGCGACCGGCACCGCGCACACCAGGCGCGCCGGACCGCGCTCACGCACCGCGTGCAGCGCCGCCACCATCGTCGCCCCGGTAGCCAGCCCGTCGTCGACCACGATCACCACGCGCCCCGCCGCGTCGGCCGGGCCGCGTCCCGGCGTATAGAGCTGCCGGCGCCGGGCGAGCTCCTGCAGCTGGTCTTCCTTCTGTTCCTCGAGGTACGCCGCGGTGGCGCCCACGGCTGCCGCATGCGGCGCCACGTAGGTCCAGCCGGCCTCGTCGACGGCGCCCACGGCGAATTCCGGCGAGCCGGGTGCATGCAGCTTGCGCACCAGCACGAGGTCGAGGTCGCCCGCCAGGCGCTGCGCGAGCACAGCGCCGATGGGCACCGCGCCGCGCGGGATCGCGAGCACGAGCGGGTGCGTGCCGCGCAAGGGCGCCAGCGCATCGGCCAGTCGTTCGGCGGCTTGCTGTCGGTCCCTGAACATGCGTGGTCCCCGGGCCCGTCCGGGCCGCGGGGTGGCTATGTTGCGCCTCTTTCTTGAGGAAGCGCAAGCCCGGCCCTGCGCCCGTGCGTCATCTTCGGGTTGTGGCAACGCTCAGGAGGATCCGGTCCATGGCCACCATCCCGTCCGACCCGCTCATGGACACCATGCAACTGCCGACGCCACGGCTGCAGGGGACCCTCACGCTCGAGGCGGCGCTGAAGAAGCGCCACAGCACGCGCGAATACCTGCCCGACGCATTGACGCTGGAGCAGGTGTCGGCCGTGCTGTGGGCCGGCTTCGGCGTGAACCGCCCGGGCAGCTGGGGCCGCACGGCCCCGACCGCGTGGGACGCGCAGGAGATCCTGGTGTACGCGATCCTGCCCCAGGGGGCCTGGTGCTACGACGCGCGCGAGCACCGGCTGGTGCGCGTGCGCACCGGCGACCTGCGGGGGCTGACGGGCACGCAGGACTTCGTCGCCGTGGCGCCCCTGAACCTGGTGTACGTGATCGACCAGCAGCACCTGGCGGCCGCGGGCGGCATCGATCCCGAGGAGCACGGCATGCTTGCCGGCGCGGACGTCGGCTGCATCGTCGAGAACATCTACCTGTACTGCGCGGGCGCGGGGCTCGCCACCGTGGTGCGCGGCCAGATCGACCGCCGCGCGCTCGGCGAGGCCCTGGGGCTCAAGCCGCACCAGCGCGTGGCGCTGGCGCAATCCGTCGGCTTCGCGCGCCCGGCCGCCACGCATTGAACACGCACAACGATTTGCCAGCAGAAGAAGGAAGGACACGCATGAAACTGCCACTCGACCTGCGATTCATCGGGATGGCGCCGTCGCAGGCGCTGGAAGACGCGGTGAAGGGCAAGGTGGCCCAGCTCGACCGCTTAGGATCCGACGTCATCGCCTGCCGCGTCACGATCGAGCAGGAGCACAAGCACGCGCAGCAGGGGCGGCCCTTCGCCGTGCGCATCGACGTGACCCTGCCGGGGCAGCAGGTCGCGGTCAACCGCGTGCAGGACGAGGACGCCTATGTCGCCCTGCGCGATGCCTTCGACGCCGCGCGGCGCCAGGTGGAGGAAACCGTGCGCATCCGCCGCGGCGAGGTCAAGCAGCACGCGGGCGACGCCGGCTGATCGCCCCGGGGGCGACTCTCGCCACGCAAGGCCGGCGGCAACGCCGGCCTTGGTCGTTTCAGGCCGCCGACAGGCCCGTTTCGGAGCACTGCACCGCGGTGCTGCGCGGCTGCAGGAAGTCCCCGAACGCGCGCACGCGCCCGGCGCCGCCCTCGCCTTCCAGCTCCGAGGCCGTGAAGGTGGCGTTGTGGATCGGCGCATGCCCCAGCAGCTGCGCGACCTCGGGCACTGCGCTCACCGCGTCCTCCGACTTCAGGATCGAGACGATCGCCACGCGCCGCATCTGCTCGCGGTGGTGGCTCAGGAAGGCGCGCATGGCGGCGGGTACGTGGCCGGCCAGCATCGGCGTGACGATCACGATGGTGCGGAAATCGCCCGGCTCGGGGCCCTGGTAGGCGATCGGCGCGTCGCGGTGCAGCAGCGAGTCGAGCAGCGGCCGCAGCACGCCGGGCGTCTCGGGGTGGGAGCGCAGGTCGTGGATCTCGCCCACCGGCCAGCCATGCTCCGCGTTGAGCTGCCGCGCGACGTCCCGCGCCAACCCCGTCTCCGAGTAGACCACCACGAGCATGCTGTCCATGTGCCTGTTCCTTTCGTACTGCAGCAGCGATTCTTCGGTCCCGGCAGCGCACGAACCTTGAGCTGCATCAACGGCAGGCGGCAGCCGCGGCGCGATCTTGTCCAGGGTGGGAGGCGCACGCGCAAGGAGGGCTCGATGAAGGACGACTCGCAACTGCAATCCGACATCCAGGCCGAACTGGCCTGGGATCCCGGCGTCAATGCCGATCGCGTGGTGGTGGGGGTGCGCGACGGGGTGGTCACCCTCTCCGGCGTGGTCGACACCTGCCTGCAGAAGCGCGCGGCGGAACTCGCCGTGCGAAGGGTGTCCGGACCGCGCGGGCTGGCGCTCGAGCTGCAGGTGCAGCTGCCGCCGGAACTCAGGCGCAGCGACACCGAGATCGCGCAGGCCGCGCTGCATGCGCTGGACTGGCATTCGCACGTGCCGGAGGACAGCGTGGACGTGCGGGTGGAGGACGGCTGGGTCACGCTGACCGGCGAGGTGGACTGGAGCTACCAGTCCGCGAGCGCGGAGCAGTGCGTGCATCCGCTCATGGGGGTGCGCGGCGTGACCAACGCCATCCGCCTGCGCCGCCGCGCGGACCCGGAGCAGCTGCGCGACGAGATCGCCGCCGCCTTCGCCCGGCGCGCCCAGCGCGACGCGAGCCACATCGCGATCGAGGTCGAGGGCAGCGTGGTGACGCTCACCGGCCGGGTCACGTCCCTGGCCGAGCACGACGCCGCCATCGGCACCGCCTTCGCCGCGAAAGGCGTCACGCGCGTGGTCGACCGCTTGCAGGTGGGCTGAGGTACGCTAGGCGGGGTCATGAACACGACGATCCTGGCCCTCCCCGGCGCCGAGAACCTCGCGCAGACGCTCGCGTCGCTGCTGCATTGCCCGGCCAGCATGCTGGAGGTGCACCGCTTCCCCGATGGCGAAGGCCTGGTGCGGCTGCGCACCGGCGTGGAAGGCCAGCGCGTGCTGCTGGCCGCCCACCTGGACCACCCCGACGACAAGACGCTGCCCCTGCTGTTCGCCGCCGACGCGGCGCGGGACCTCGGCGCGGCCGAGATCGGGCTGGTCGCCCCCTACCTGCCCTACATGCGGCAGGACGACCGCTTCCACCCCGGCGAGGCCATCACCTCGCGCACCTATGCCCGGGTGCTGTCCGCGGCCGTGGACTTCATCGTGACCGTGGACCCGCACCTGCACCGCATAGCCTCGCTGGATGCGATCTACGCGACGCGCACCGGGGTGGTGGCGGCGGCGCCGGCCATCGCCGAATGGCTGGCCCGCGAAGTGCCCCAGCCGCTGCTGGTGGGCCCGGACAGCGAAAGCGAGCAGTGGGTGGCCGACGTCGCCGGCCGCATGGGCGTGCCCTACGTGGTGATGACCAAGGAAAGGCGCGGCGACCGCGACGTGCAGGTGCGCATGCCGCACGGGGCGAGCTGCGAAGGGCGGGTGCCGGTGCTGCTGGACGACATCGCCTCCAGCGGCCACACGCTGGCGATGGCGGCGCACGTGCTGCGCGGCGCCGGCTGGGGCCGGCCGCTTTGCATCGCGGTGCATGCGCTGCTGGACAGGAACGGGCTCGACCTCCTGCACCACGCCGGCATCGCCCGCGTGGTCAGCTGCGACACGATTCCGCACCCCACCAATGCCATCGCCCTCGGACCGTGGCTGGCCGAGGGCGTGCGAGGGTTCCTGGGGGACTGAAGCCCCGCGCGCCGCTTACTGGACGCGCGTCTCGAAGGCCTGCGTCAGCCCGTCGAGGTCGATGATGCGCACGTGCTTCTTGTCCACTTCCAGCAGGCGCTGCTGCTGGAACGCCGAGAAGGTGCGGCTGACGGTTTCCAGCTTCATGCCCAGGTAGCTGCCGATCTCGGCGCGCGACATGCGCAGGTGGAACTCGCTGGCCGAGTAGCCGCGGGCCTTCATCCGCTGGGAGATGTTCAGCAGGAAGGCGGCCAGGCGCTCTTCCGCGTTCATCGAGCCGAGCAGCATCATCAGGCTGTGCTCGCGCACGATCTCGCGGCTCATGAGGCGCGAGATCACGTGCTGCAGGTCGGGGCTGACCGTGGCCAGCTCGCTCAGGTGGGAATAGGGGATGGCGCAGATCTCGGCATCCTCCAGGGCCACGGCGGCACTGGCGTGCTTGCCGGAAGCCAGGCCGTCCAGGCCCATCAGCTCGCCGGCCATCTGGAAGCCGGTGACCTGCTCGCGGCCGTCCTTGAGCGTCAGCACCGACTTGAAGGTGCCGCTGCGCACCGCGTAGATGAACTGGAACTTCTCGCCCTCGTGGTACAGCGCCTGGCCTTCCTTGACGCGGCGGCGGGCGAACATGAGGCTGTCGAGGCGCTGCACGTCGCTGCCGGTCAGGCCGCAGGGCAGGCACAGGTCCTTGAGGTGGCAGGTGGAGCAGAGGGTCTTGAGCGGGGCGGGCGCGGCGTCGCTGTTGGCGGCGGAGCGGGCGCGGGGGACGATCTGCACCGGGAGGGTGATGGTCTGTTCGGCAGGGGTCGCGCTGGCGCGGGGGGTGGCGGTCTGCATGGTAAGGCCCTCTTTCATTTTCGTGTGACTCTCGCCTCAGTGGACGCGGCGGCCGGCGGTGGCCACGGCTTGCGCCAGCTGGTCGAATTCGGTGCTCTTGTCGAGGAAGCGCACGGCGCCCTCCCCGAGGTAGCGCTTGCGGTAAGCGGGTGCGGAGTTGTTGCTGAACACCACGAAGGCCACGGCGGGGTCCTGGGACCGGATGGCCTTGAGCACCTGCAGGCCGCTGCCGCCTTCGAGCTGCACGTCCAGCACGACGACGTCCGGGTGCGAGCTGAGGATGCCTTCGATGCAAGAGTCGGGAGTGGCGCCTTCCCCCACGATCGCCATCTGGGCGTTCGCCAGCAGGGCGTTGACGCGCTGGCGGATCTGCTGCGAGTCGTCCGCGAGGAACACCTTCAGGGAACCGTTCGAATCCATGGCCGTGACTATCGCGCGGGCGCCCTCCCGCGGACATCGGCAACGGCTGAATTGCTGGCTCGGACGAGTCCGAATCCGGCTCGGGCGCGCGCCGAGGCACCCTAGGAATCGTCCTAGAACGACGACAGGCGGTCGAGTTGATGCGGCGCAAAGGGAAATGCCGCAAAGGGACCAAGATGGGTGAGAAGACCCACGCACCCAAAGGAGCTCGTATGTACAAGCGCATCCTCGTCCCGGTGGACGGCAGCGAAACCTCCAACCGTGCCGTGGTCGCCGCCCTGCAGATGGCGCGCGAGAACGGCGGCCGCATCCGGCTGGTTCACGCGCTGGATGAACTGGCCTACCTGTCCGGCTACGAATACAGCGCCGACCTGCTCAAGGCCGCGCGCGACCAGGGCTCGCGCGTGCTCGAAGACGCGCAGGTCATGGCCAAGTCGGCCGGCGTCCCCGCCGACGGCAAGCTGGTCGAGACGGCCGGCCGGCGCCTGGGCGAACTGGTGGCCGAAGAGGCCCGCAACTGGGAAGCCGACCTGGTGGTCGTGGGCACGCACGGCCGGCGCGGCATGAGCCGCATCCTGCTGGGAAGCGGCGCCGAGCAGGTCCTGCGGCTGGCGCCGGTGCCCGTGCTGGCGGTGCGCACGCCGCATGCACCGCACTGACCGTGCGGGCGGGCGCCAGCGCCCGCCCCTCACCCGGACCTGCTGGTATTCCCTGTCATACGAAGGCTCGCGGGCCGCAGGCCGGTGCGGACAATGAGCGCTTCCGTTTACATCAAAGTCCCTCGCAAGTGGCGTTTTCGTGAAATCCGGCACGATCGGGCCTTGCAAGCTGGCGACAATGGGAATAATTTTGATCCCCACGGCGCCACCGGTTTTGCGTGGCAGGGACTTTTCAGAAATGCGTTGGTTCAAAGGCGGTCTTCGTAACAGCGTGTACGGTCTCCTGGGCAATCCCGTTGCCCAGAGCGACTCCACCTTGGAAAACAAGACGGAAGACATCCGCGAGGCGATGCTCGAACTCCTCGGCGAAGGCGCGACGAAGCAGTTCGCGAACGTCACCCGCCGCATCCGTTACGCCAACGACATCCAGGCGCTCTGGTATCTGCGCGGCGACCTGATGGCCGCGCTGGCCACCACGCTCGGCGAATCGGCGGCGCGCCAGCAGGTGCAGCGCATCACGCAGATGTTCCAGGGCATGCTGCCCGGAAGCCTGAATTCGCGTCCGAGCCCGCTCATGGGGTGAGGGCTGCGGCCTGAAGAAGAAAAGCGCGGGTCTCCCGCGCTTTTTTCATGGGCGGCGCCCCGCACCCGGCGTCAATGCAGGTGCCCCCACAGCAGGAACGCATCCCGCCCCTCCGCTGCCAGCGTCACCTTGGCGCCCACCGGCAGGCAGACCTTCGTCGGCACATGGCCGAAGGGCAGCCCCGTGAGCACGGGCGCCTTCACCTGCGTGCGCAGCCAGTCGATCACCGTCTTGAGCTTGAAGCCCTTGTCGTGGGAGTACGGCACCCAGTTCGTGAACTGCCCGAACAGGATGGCCTTCTGCTTTTGCAGCACGCCCGCATAGAGCAGCTGCGTCAGCATGCGCTCGATGCGATAGGGATGCTCGCTCACGTCCTCCAGGAACAGGATCCCGCCCTTGACCTGGGGCATCCACGGCGTGCCCGTGAGCGCGGCGACCATCGCCAGGTTGCCGCCCCACAGCACGCCCCTGGCCTGCAGCGGCTGGTCGAGCGCTTGCCCGCGCGGAAGCTGCCAGCCCGTGCCCTCGCCCTGCCCCGCCACCAGGTCCTCGAAGCAGGCCTGCATGATCTCGTCGGGTGGCGCCTCCACGCCGAAGTCCTCGCCCACGGCGGGCCCCGACCACGTGACGCGGCCGGTTTCGGCCAGCACCGCGTTCTGGAAGGCCGTGAAGTCGCTCAGGCCCACGAACTGCATGCCGCGGTCGATCGCCTTGGCCACCGCCTTGTATGGCAGCGCGGGCAGCAGCCGCGTGAGGCCGTAGCCGCCGCGCGTGATGATGGCGACGTCCGCGCCGCTGGCGGCCGCGCGCCCGATCGCCGCGAGCCGCGTCGCGTCGTCGCCGGCGAACCGCATGTGGGTCGCGAACGCGGCAGGATCGACCTCGACGTCGTGGCCCAGGGCCTTCAGCCGCGCGATGCCGCGCTTGACGGCGGCCTTGTTGCGCACGGCGCTCGAGGGGGAAAAGATGTAGATGCGCTTTTTCGTCACGGGCGGAAGTATCCCACCGCCCTGTGCGCGATCGCCTCGCCGTGCTCCTGCACGAAATGGCCGGCCTGCGGCAGCACCATCGCCTCGGGGCAGCCGCGGATCTGTGCGCGCAGCGCCTCCATCACCGGCACGCCCAGCACGGGGTCCTGCGCGCCGATGGCCATGAGGCTGCGCCCCTGCCATTGCCGCGCGAGGAAGTCGCGCGCCTGGCGCGAGATCGCCGCGCCCGGCGCGTCGGGCGCATCCGGCACCATCGCCGGGAAGGCGCGCAGGGCCGCGCGATGCCCGCTGTCCGGGAAGGGCGCGTTGTAGGCCGCGCACTCCTGCGGCGTCAGGTGCGGGTTGCCGCGGGCGAACAGGCGCGCGACGTCGAAGTCCGGGTTCTTCGCGCACATCTCGCGCCAGGCGAGGAAGCCCGGGCTGAGCGGCGCGTCGCCCGTGCCCAGCGTGGTGTTCATCACCAGCAGGCCCCGATAACGCTCGGGCGCTTCCATGGGCAGCGTGAGCCCCAGCAGCCCGCCCCAGTCCTGCACCACCAGCACGATGTCCGCCAGGTCCAGCCGCTCCACGAATTCCAGCAGCACCTGCCGGTGCCATTCGAATCCGTGCGCAGTCGCGCGCTTGGGCTTGTCGCTCCTGCCGAAGCCGACCAGGTCCGGGGCCACCACGCGTCCCCCTGCCTGCAGGAACACCGGGATCATCCGGCGGTACACGTAGCTCCAGGAAGGATTGCCATGCAGGCACAACCACGTGAGCGGCGCGTCGCGCGGGCCCTCGTCCAGGTAATGCATGCGCAGGCCCGCCAGCGCCGGCAGGTCGTTCACGTAGTGCGCTGGCCACGGGTAGTCCGGCAGTCCGGCGAAGCGGTCCTCGGGCGTGCGCAGCGCGTCCTCGCGCAGGGGCTGGGCGTTCATGCGGGTCTCCTGCCGGCGGGCGCGGAAGAATTCGGACAGCAGCGCGCCGCATTCGTCGGCCAGCACGCCGCCGGCGACCCGGGTCTGGTGGTTGAGGCGCGCCTGCGCGAACAGGTCGAGCACCGAGCCGGCGGCGCCGGTCTTGGGGTCGGGTGCGGCATAGACGACGCGGGCGAGCCGCGCATGCAGCATCGCGCCGGTGCACATGGCGCAGGGCTCCAGCGTGACGAACAGCTCGCAGCCGTCGAGGCGGTAGTTGCCCAGCGCCTGCGCCGCTTCGCGCAGCGCGCGGATCTCGGCGTGCGCGGTGGGATCGTGCTGCGTGACCGGCGCGTTGTGGCCGCGGCCGACGATCGCATCGCCGTGGACGACGACGGCGCCCACCGGCACTTCACCCGCCGCGGCGGCCAGGCGCGCCTGCGCGAGCGCTTCGCGCATGCAGGCAGCGTCGCGCGCCGCTCCGGCGGGCGGCAGCTTCACTTGCCTTCGTCGGGCAGCGCGCGCGGCTGCTGCATAGCGCCCTGCACCGCCTGCTCGAACTGCTGCACCTGCTGCTTCGGCGTGCCGGTGGGCGCCGCGACCCCCGCGGGGGCGTTGGCCGGCGGCGGCGGGGCCACGCCCGAGGAAAGCTGCTTCCTGGCCAGCATGCCCACGATCAGCACCACCAGCAACAGCCCCAGCACGCTGAAGATCGCCCGCATCACGCTCCTCCCAATCCGAGCCGCTGCATCCACTGCGCGAGCTCGCGTTCGTCCTCGTTGCCGGCCGCGTAGGTCTCGCGCATGCGCGCGTGCGACTCGGGCCGGTGCTGGTTGACCTTGAGCTTGCAGGCCCATTCCAGCACTTCCAGTTCCAGGCCGACGATGCCGGCCAGCATCTTGTGCGTGTAGTCCTCGGGCAGCGCCTGCCACTGCGCGGCGTACGCCGGCTCGTGGTCGGCGATCAGCTTCTTCAGCAGCGCGTCCTTCGCTTCGGCCGTATCGAGCAGGTGCGCGCGCACCTTGCAGTGCACGGTCAGGTAGTTCCAGCTCGGCACGCGCTGCAGGTCCGGATAGATGGCGGGCGACTGGTAGGCATGCGGCCCCATGAACAGGGCCAGGCCCTGCGGCCAGGCCTGCAGGTGGCGCCAGTGCGGATTCGGTTTCGCGCAGTGACCGAGCAGCACGAAGCGGCCATCGCGCTCTTCCAGGTGCAGCGGCAGGTGCGTGACGAAGGGGAAGCCCTGGTCGTCGGTGGAGACGAGCGTCGCGAAAGGATGCCGCCGCATCAGCTCCGCCGCGATGGCGGGATCGTTGGAGCGGAACTGGGGGGGCTGGTACATGGCCGGATTATCGCGCCGGAGCGCGCCCGCAGCCCCGGGGCGCCCCCACCCCGGCCCTCCCCCGGAGGGGAGGGAGGAAGATCATTCCCACTCGATGGTGGCGGGCGGCTTGCTGCTCACGTCGTAGGTCACGCGGTTGATGCCGCGCACCTCGTTGATGATGCGGCTGGAGACCTTCTTCAGCAGCACGTAGGGCAGTTCCGCCCAGTCGGCCGTCATGAAGTCGCTGGTCTGCACCGCGCGCAGCGCCACCACGTAGTCGTAGGTGCGGCCGTCGCCCATCACGCCCACGCTCTTGACCGGCAGGAAGACGGCGAAGGCCTGGCTGGTGAGCTCGTACCAGGTCTTGCCGCTCGCCTCGTCGCGGAAGTTGCGCAGTTCCTGGATGAAGATGTCGTCGGCGCGGCGCAGGAGGTCCGCATATTCGCGCCTGACCTCGCCGAGGATGCGCACGCCCAGGCCCGGGCCCGGGAAGGGATGGCGATAGACCATCTCCGGCGGCAGGCCCAGGGCCACGCCCAGCTCGCGCACTTCGTCCTTGAACAGGTCGCGCAGCGGCTCCAGCAGCTTCAGGCCGAGCTGCTCCGGCAGGCCGCCCACGTTGTGGTGGCTCTTGATCGTGACGGCCTTCTTGCTCTTGGCGCCGCCCGACTCGATCACGTCGGGATAGATCGTGCCCTGCGCCAGCCAGGCGACATGGCGCGCATGCGATTCCTTGATCTTCGCCGCTTCGGCCTTGAACACGTCGACGAACAGGCCGCCGATGATCTTGCGCTTGCGCTCGGGGTCGCTCACGCCCGCCAGCCGGCCCAGGAACAGGTCGGCGGCATCCACGCGCAGCACCTTCGCGTGCAGCTTGCCGGCGAACATGTCCATCACCATGTCGCCCTCGTTCAGGCGCAGCAGCCCGTGGTCCACGAAGACGCAGGTGAGCTGGTCGCCGATGGCGCGGTGGATCAGTGCCGCGGCCACGGAGGAATCGACGCCGCCCGACAGGCCCAGGATCACTTCCTCGTCGCCCACCTCCCGCCGGATCGCCTCCACGGCTTCGGCGATGTGGTCGCGCATCACCCAGTCGGGCCGTGCCTTGCAGATCCCGAGCACGAAGCGCTCCAGCATCGCGCGGCCCTGCAGCGTGTGCGTGACCTCGGGGTGGAACTGCACGGCGTAGTAGCCGCGGGCCTCGTCCGCCATGCCGGCGATCGGGCAGCTCTCGGTGGAGGCCATCAGCTTGAAGCCGGGCGGCATCTCCACGACCTTGTCGCCGTGGGACATCCAGACGTTCAGCATGCCGTGGCCTTCGGGCGTGGTGAAGTCCGCGATGTCGCGCAGGAGTTCGGTGTGGCCGCGCGCGCGCACCGCGGCGAAGCCGAACTCGCGCTTGTGGCCGGCCTCGACCTTGCCCCCGAGCTGCTGCGCCATGGTCTGCATGCCGTAGCAGATGCCCAGCACCGGCACGCCCAGCTCGAACACGGCCTGGGGCGCGCGGTCGGTCGTCTCCTCGTACACGCTCGCGTGGCTGCCGGAGAGGATCACGCCCTTGAGCCTGCCGTCGGCCGCGTATTCGCGCACCCACGCGTCGCCCACGTCGCAGGGATGGACTTCGGAATAGACGTGCGCTTCGCGCACGCGCCGCGCGATCAGCTGCGTGACCTGGGAGCCGAAGTCGAGGATGAGGATCTTGTCGTGTTGCATCTTTACATCGGATGTCGTATCCGCTGGCGTGAACGGGCCCACTCCACGGCCGCGCGAATGTCGTCCTCGGTCACACCGAGTTGCTCGAGTTTTCGGCGCACCTGCTCGGCCACGGATGGTGCTCGGCGGCCTGGCTCACTCCGCCCGGTAGTTCGGCGCTTCCTTCGTGATCTGCACGTCGTGCACATGGCTCTCGCGCATGCCCGCCGCCGTGATCTGGACGAACTCGGCGCGCTGGCGCAGGTCCTCGATCGAGGCGCAGCCGCAGTAGCCCATGGCCGCCCGCACGCCGCCGGAAAGCTGGTAGACGATGGTGACCATCGAGCCCTTGTAGGGCACGCGGCCCTCGATGCCTTCCGGCACCAGCTTGTCGGTGTTGGGGTTGGCGCTGGTCGCTTCCTGGAAGTAGCGGTCCGCGCTGCCCTGCTGCATGGCGCCGATGGAGCCCATGCCGCGGTAGCTCTTGTAGCTGCGGCCCTGGTACAGGACGATCTCGCCCGGCGCCTCCTCGGTGCCGGCGAACATGCCGCCCATCATCACGGTGCTGGCGCCCGCGGCGATCGCCTTGGCGATGTCGCCGGAATAGCGGATGCCGCCGTCCGCGATCAGCGGCACGCCGCTGCCGGCCAGCGCCGTGGCCACGTTGTCGATGGCCGTGATCTGCGGCACGCCGACGCCCGCGACGATGCGGGTGGTGCAGATCGAGCCGGGGCCGATGCCGACCTTCACCGCATCGGCGCCGGCTTCCACCAGCGCGCGGGCGGCCGAGCCGGTGGCGATGTTGCCGCCGACCACGTCGACCTGCGGATAGTTCTGCTTGACCCAGCGCACGCGATCGATCACGCCCTTGCTGTGGCCGTGCGCCGTGTCCACCACGACCACGTCGACGCCGGCCCGCACCAGGCATTCCACGCGTTCCTCGGTGCCCTCGCCCACCCCGACCGCCGCGCCCACGCGCAGGCGGCCGCTCGCATCGCGAGCCGCGCTCGGGAAGCTGGTCTGCTTGGTGATGTCCTTGACGGTGATGAGGCCCTTGAGCTCGAAGGCATCGTTGATCACCAGCAGGCGTTCCAGCCGGTGCTTGTTCAACAGCGCCTTCGCGTCGACCAGGCTGGTGCCCTCGCGCACCGTGATCAGCTTGTCGCGCGGGGTCATGATCTGGCTCACCGGCACCTCGTAGCGCGTCTCGAAGCGCAGGTCGCGGCCGGTGACGATGCCCACCACCTTGCCCGCATCGAGCACCGGGAAGCCGGAGATCCCCAACTGCTCCTGCAGGGCCATCACCTGGCGCACCGTGTGCTGCGGCGTGATCACGACGGGATCGCGCAGGACGCCGGACTCGTAGCGCTTGACGCGCGCCACTTCGGCGGCCTGCTGCTGCGGCGTGAGGTTCTTGTGGACGATGCCGATCCCGCCTTCCTGCGCGATGGCGATGGCCAGGCGCGCCTCCGTCACCGTGTCCATGGCGGCGGACACGAGGGGCAGGTTCAGGTGGATGTTGCGGGAGAACTGCGTCGCGAGGGATGTGTCCTTGGGCAGGACCTGGGAGAACGCCGGCACCAGCAACACGTCGTCGAAGGTGAGCGCTTTTCCGAGAAGGCGCATGGGAAGGGCTCCAAAAAAAGGATTGTACCCGCGTGCACTTTTGCACGGCCGGCGTGGGGCTGCCACGCCACGCTCACCCGTGCGGCCGGCGACGCGGCCGGGTTGCCGAGCTACACTGGCCCGATGAACGCCGTCCGCATCGCCCTGCTCTCGCTCCTGTGCCTCGCGCCCCTCGCGGCGTCAGCCGAATGGCAATGGCTGGACAAGGACGGCCGCCGGGTCTTCAGCGACCAGGCGCCGCCGTCCGACATCGCGCCGAACCGCATCCTCAAGCAGCCTGGCATGCGCAACGCCAGCGCGCCGACGGAAGCCACGGCTGCGGCAACCCCGGCCAGCGGCGCCCGCGCGGCCACGGACGCGGCGGCCAGGCCCTCCGGCAAGGACAAGCTGCTGGAAGAAAGGCGCAGGCAGGCCGAGGCCGCCGAAGCGGAGAAGAAGAAGCTCGAGGAAGCCAAGGTCGCCGCCATCCGCGCCGACAACTGCACGCGCGCGCGATCGGGCAAGGGCACCCTCGAGTCGGGCCAGCGCATCGCCATCGTGAACGACAAGGGCGAGCGCGACATCATGGACGACAACCGGCGCGCCGCGGAGATCAAGCGCCTGGACGACATCATCGCGCGCGAGTGCCGCGCGGACCGTCAGTAACCGGGCTTGCCTCCGGGCCGGCGCTGGGCGAACAGGCCCGCGGCGCGCGCCCCCTGCTGGCGGAAACGCTCGCGCCGCGCCACCTTCGGATCGACGCGCAGCAGCCGGTAGATCTCGACGCGATCGCCTTCGTGCAGCGGCTGCTGCGGGCCGCAGCGGCGGCCCCACACACCCAGTTCCCCCTCGCCCGGCGCCCGGCCGCCCGCAGCGGCCGCGAACCCGCTTGCGCGCACCGCGTCGGCGACCGTGGCCCCGCCGGGAAGTTCGAGCGGCCACTCCAGCACTTCGCGCGCCGAGGGCGACCAGCAGACGATCACGCGGGGCATCAGCCGTAGACCTGTTCGGCCCGCTTGACGAAGGAATCGACCAGGGTGCCCGCGATCTTGTCGAACACCGGGCCGATCATCGCGGACAGCGCCGCGCTCTTGAAGCTGTATTGCATCTCCAGCGTGACCTTGCAGGCGCGCTGGCCGGCCTCGCCCAGGGGCTGGAATTTCCAGGTGCCATCGAGGTTGGAGAACGGTCCGTCCACCAGCTTGATGCGCACTTCCCGCCCCGGCACGTGGTAGTTGCGCGTGGTGAAGGTCTGGTGGATGCCGCCGAAGGCCAGGCCCATTTCCGCCTTCATGCCATCGGGCTCGAGCGCCACCACGCGCGAGCGGTCGCACCAGGGCAGGAACTCGCAGTACTTGGCGACATCGGTGACCAGCCCGAACATCTCTTCGGCGCTGTACCAGATCAGCACGGACTTGTGGATGGTTTTCATGGAGAATTGCGGTCCCGCACGGCCATTGTAGAGAGCCCGTGCCGGCCTCACCTGTCAGTTCATGGCGACCAAGAAAGAAACCCCCGCGCGCATCGCAGACAACAAGAAGGCCGCCTACAACTACTTCTTCGAGGAGCGGTTCGAGGCGGGGATCGTGCTCGAAGGCTGGGAGGTGAAGGCGATGCGCGAGGGCAAGGCGCAGCTCACCGACGGCTACGTCGTGATCCGCGACGGCGAGCTGTTCCTCATCGGCTGCCAGATCAACCCCCTGAAGACGGCCTCCACCCACGTCAAGCCGGAGGCGGCGCGCACCAAGAAGCTGCTGATGCACAAGGACGAGATCCGGCGGCTGGTGGGCAAGGTGGAGCAGAAGGGCCACACCCTCGTGCCCATCCAGCTGTACTGGAAGAACGGCCGCGCCAAGGTGGAAATCGCGCTGGCGAAGGGCAAGGCCACGCACGACAAGCGCGACGTGATCAAGGACCGCGAAGGAAAGCGCGAGGTGGAACGCGCCATGAAGGAGCGGCACCGCTGAGCCCCCGCCAATTTGGGCGGGGACAGGAATAAACCGCGGCGCGCGGACGTTCATGAGGGTGAAAACCACCCCAAAAGGAGAACGATCATGCGCTTTGCCTCCCTCGTCGCCCCGCTGGCCTGCGCCGTCATGCTGGCCGCCTGCGGCTCCATGTCGATGTCGTCGTCCGCGCCCGCGAAGCTCGCCGACGGCGTCTTCGTCGGCCCCAACGGAATGACGCTCTACACCTTCGACCGCGACACCATGGGCTCGGGCAAGTCGGTGTGCAACGGCCCCTGCGCGACCAACTGGCCGCCGCTGATGGCCAGCGCCAGCGACAAGGGCTCCGGCGACTGGAGCGTCGTGGTGCGCGACGACGGCTCCCGCCAGTGGGCCTACAAGGGCAAGCCCGTGTACTTCTGGGCCAAGGACACCAAGCCCGGCGACCGCACCGGCGACAACGTGAACAACGTGTGGCATCTCGCCCGCCCCTGAGGTGTTCGTCCCGATGCGCCGCGCCGCGGCGATGGGCTAGGCTAGCGCATGAGCACTCCCACGGCGTCCCACAGCCTCGTCGGCCACATCCCGGACCTGCGGCGCTACGCGCGTTCGCTGACCGGCGATGCCTGGGCGGCCGACGACCTGGTGCAGGACACGCTGGAGCGCGCCTGCGAACGCTGGCAGCTCTGGTCCGCGGGCAGCGACCTGCGGGCCTGGCTGTTCACGCTGATGCACAACCTGTTCGTCGACGGCGCGCGCCGGGCCGTGCGACAGGGGGGCCAGCACGTGGACCTCGATGACGTCGCGGCCGACCTCGCCGCGCCCGCCGAGAGCCCCGAGTACGCCCTGGACCTCCAGCGCTGCCTGCTGCGGCTGCCGCCGGAACAGCGCGAGGTGCTGCTGCTCGTGACCCTGCAGGACCTGCGCTACGAGGATGTCGCGCGCATCACGGGGGTGCCCATGGGCACCGTGATGTCGCGCCTGTCGCGGGCCCGCAGCCGGCTGCGCGAGTTGATGGAGGGCGGCGCCGCGGCGGCTGCCCGCGGCCCCGCGCTGCGCCGCCTGAAGTGATGGAACGACCATGAAGGACTCAAGCTACCCGATGGCCGAGGATCCCGAGCTGCACGCCTACGTGGACGGCCGCCTCGACCCCCTGCAGCAGGCCGCGGTGGAAGCCCGCCTGGCCGGCGATGCGGCGCTCGCGCGCCAGGTCCATGCCTGGAAGGCGCAGCGCCTCGCCCTGCGCGACATGCATGCCGACGTGCTGCAGCAGCCCGTGCCCCCGCACCTGCTGCAGGCCGCGCAGGTGCTCGATCACCGCAGCAACCGCTTCGTGCAGTGGCAGCGCTGGGGCGGCATGGCGGCGTCCATCCTCGTGGCCTTCCTGGCAGGCTGGGCCGGCCACTACCAGTGGCAGGAACGCGTCACCACGGTGGCCACGGGTTCGCGCGCCACGGGGCAGTTCGTGCGGCAGGCGTCGGTCGCCTACTCGGTGTACGTGCCCGAGGTGCGGCATCCCGTGGAAGTCGAGGCCGCGCAGCAGCAGCACCTGGTGCAGTGGCTCTCCAAGCGGCTGAACCGGCCGCTGAAGCTTCCGAGCCTCACGCCCGCGGGCTACGAGCTGGTGGGCGGGCGGCTGCTGCCCGGCGACAGCGGCGCGCGCGCCCAGTTCATGTACCAGAACGCCAATGGCGAGCGCGTGACGCTCTACGTGGGCGCCGTGGAAGGCGCCCCCGGCAAGGGCATGGGCGAAACCGCCTTCCGCTTCACCAACGAGGCGGGCGTCGCGAGCTTCTACTGGGTCGAGAACGGCTTCGGCTACGCCATCTCGGGCAAGCTGCCGCGGCCGGCCATGCTGGTGCTGGCGGAGTCGGTGTACCGGCAGTTGTGACCGCATTGCGGTCTTGGCGGGCTGCGTCTCCGTAGGCTGGTGGTGGAGCGATAGCGAAACCCCAGCGCTCGCGGCGCTCGCGCATCGCTGGGGTTCCTTCGTCACCGCCAGCCTACCGGCCTCTCCCCGACTGCCTATGCCAGCCCGCGCAGCGGATGCGCATGCGCCGGCCACGGGCTGTCGAAGAACGCCCGCACCATCTCCGGCGTGACGTCCTCGATGGCCGGCGGATTCCACTTCGGCGCGTGGTCCTTGTCGATGGCCAGCGCCCGGATCCCCTCGAAGGTCTCGCTCGCCGCGCCCGGGCGCAGCTGGAAGCAGTGGCGGATCATGTCGCGTTCCATGCGCAGGTCCTGCGCCAGCGTCAGGTGGCGCGCGCGGCGCAGGTGTTCCAGCGTGACGTGCAGCATCAGCGGCGAACGCTGGCGCAGCAAGGCCGCCGTGTGCGCGGCCCACTCCGAGCCGTCGGCTTCCAGGGCGGCCACGATTTCGGCCACGGTGTTCCGCCCGAAGAAGCGGTCGATCTCCGCGCGCCGGCTGGCGAGTTCCAGTCCCGGCGCGGCCGGAGGTTGCCGCAGCCGCTCGCACAGCTGCTCGAACGCCGGCGCATCCGCCAGGCTGTCCCACACGAACGCCAGTTCCGCCGAGGCGAGCACGCCGTCCGCGAGGCGCGCGGCCAGCGCGTCGGCCCAGCCGATCGCGTGGCCGGTGAGCGCGAGGTACTCGCCGATGCGCCCCGGGCAGCGCGCGAGGAACCAGCCGCCGCCCACGTCCGGGAACAGGCCGATGTTGGTCTCGGGCATCGCCATCTTCGTGCGCTCGGTGACGATGCGCAGGCTGGTGTCGCCGCCGTGGGCGGAGATGCCCATGCCGCCGCCCATCACGATGCCGTCGAGGAACACGATGTACGGCTTCGGGTAGCCGTGCACGAGGTGGTTGAGCGTGTATTCCTCGGTGAAGAAGTCCTCCAGCCGCGGATCGCCCGCCAGCACCGCCTGGTGGAAGAAGCGGATGTCGCCGCCGGCACAGAAGGCGCCGAAGGGGCCGTCCCGGCCCATGCCGCGCACGGCGACGCGCTCCACGCGATCGTCGTCGCGCCATTCCAGCAATGCGGCGGACAGGTCGCGGATCATGTCCAGCGAGAGCGCGTTGAGCGCCTTCGGCCGGTTCAGCGTGAGGAAGCCCGCGCTGCCGCGCACTTCGGCGATCACGTCGCTCATTCGAAATCCTCCCCCGGGCTTGTCCGCTGCGCGGCCTTCGCCTCCCCCCTCCGCAAGCGGAGGGGGCGAGCGCCTTCGGGCGGCCGTGCGGTGCTCATGCCCGCTGCCTCCACCCCACCACTTCATTGACCACCAGCGCGCCGATCACGAGCGCCCCGCCGGCAAGGACGGCCTGGCTGGGAATCTCGTCCGCCCCGACCCAGGCCAGCACGATGCCGAAGATCACCTCCAGCAGGGCCAGCAGCGCGATCTCGGGCGCCTGGAGCACGCGCGCGCAGACGACCGCCAGCGCGCACGGGATCGCCAGTTGCACCAGCCCCAGCAGGGCAAGCAGGCTCACGTCGTGCGCCGACGCGCGCAGGGGCATCGCCAGCGGCAACGTGACGAGCGAGGAGATCGCCGCCCCCAGCAGCACGGCCGGCACGAGGTCGACGTTGCGGCCCTGCGCGTGCGCGCGCTGCGAGATCGTCCAGTTGATGCCGCTGGCGAGCGGCACGCACAGGGCGACCAGCGTGCCGGCGAGCTGGCCGCCATCGAGCTCGGCGCCGTACATCCACGCGATGCCGCCGCCGGCGACGAGGATCGCGAGCCAGGTGCGCGCGGGGATGCGGTGGCCGATGAAGATGCGCGCGATCAGCGCGGTGAGGAAGGGGCCGATCGCCATGGTGACCAGCACGTTGGCCACGCTGGTGAGCGTGAGGGCCACCATGAAGGCCGTGAACATGACGCTCCAGCACAGCCCCGACATCCACAGCGGCCAGCCGCCGGTGCGCAGCTTGCCGAACACCGCCCGGCCCTGGAAGAACGGCAGGATGACGAGCAGCGACAGCACGGTGAAGAAGCTGCGCCAGAACGTCACCTC
The DNA here is from genome assembly GCF_037890035.1 of Ramlibacter sp. AN1133. NCBI lineage: Bacteria > Pseudomonadati > Pseudomonadota > Betaproteobacteria > Burkholderiales > Comamonadaceae > Ramlibacter > Ramlibacter sp. AN1133. The sequence goes on along the minus strand of NZ_JBBKTQ010000008.1, from coordinate 2,347 downwards.
GAAACTGCGCGCCTGTTCCAGGTGCCGCGTGATCACGCCCGCGATCGACCACATGAGGGTCACGGCGACCATGAGGAATACCGCTTTGGTGTGAGTCAGCTTCATTGTTGTTCTGGGGCGCCGTAGAAAACAAGATACCGGACGCAGAGGACGCAAAGGGTACGCAGAAGACGCAAAAAAGAAATCTTTCGATGGATGTTCTTTTGCGTCCTCTGCGTACCCTTCGCGTCCTCTGCGTCCGGCTGTCCGGATGTCCGGCTGTTCAACAGCCCGCGATCTTACGCGGCGCGGCTTACGCCGCTTCGCGCAGGGCGCGCTTGCGCTCGTGCTCTTTCAGGTAGCGCTTGCGCAGGCGGATCGACTTCGGCGTGATTTCGACCAGTTCGTCGTCCTCGATGAACTCCACGCCGTATTCCAGCGTGAGGTCGATCGGCGGCGTGACCTTGATCGCGTCTTCCTTGCCGGAGACGCGGAAGTTCGTCAGCTGCTTGGTGCGGGTGGCATTGACCACCAGGTCGTTGTCGCGGTTGTGCACCCCGACGATCATGCCCTCGTACACCGGGTCGTTCGCCTTGACGAACATGCGGCCGCGGTCGTCCAGCTTGCCCAGCGCGTAGGTGAAGATCTCGCCGTCGTCCATGGAGATCAGCACGCCGTTCTTGCGGCTGGCGATCTCGCCCTTGTAGGGCTCCCAGCCGTCGAAGATGCTGGCGATCAGGCCCGAGCCGCGCGTGAGGTTCATGAACTCGTTGGAGAAGCCGATCAGGCCCCGCGCCGGGATGCGGTACTCCAGGCGCACCCGGCCGCGGCCGTCCGGCTCCATGTTCACCAGCTCGCCCTTGCGTTCGCCCAGCGCCTGCATCACGCCGCCCTGGTGCTGGTCCTCGATGTCCACCGTGACCAGTTCCACCGGCTCGCAGCGCTGGCCGTCGATCTCGCGGAACAGCACGCGCGGCTTCGACACGGCCAGCTCGTAGCCTTCGCGGCGCATGTTCTCCACCAGGATGGTCAGGTGCAGCTCGCCCCGGCCCATCACCTGGAACACGCCTTCCTCGCCGGTCTCGTTCACGCGCAGGGCCACGTTGGACTGCAGTTCCTTCTGCAGCCGGTCCCAGATCTGGCGGCTGGTCACGAACTTGCCCTCGCGCCCCGCCAGCGGCGAGGTGTTGACGCAGAAGTTCATCGTCAGCGTCGGCTCGTCGACCTTCAGCATGGGCAGCGGCTGCGGGTTGAGCGGATCGGTGAGCGTCACGCCGATGCCGATGTCCTCGATGCCGTTGATCAGCACGATGTCGCCGGGGCCGCACTCCTTGACCTGCACGCGCGTCAGGCCCTCGAAGGTCAGCACCTGGTTGACGCGGCCGCGCCGCTGCCTGCCGTCCGGGCCTTCCATCACCAGCACGTCCATCATCGGACGGATCGTGCCCTGGTTGACGCGGCCCACGCCGATGCGGCCCACGAAGCTGGAGTAGTCCAGCGCGGAGATCTGCAGCTGCAGCGGCGCCTCGGGGTCGCCCTCGTGCTGCGGCACGTGCGCCAGGATGGTGTCGAACAGGGCCGACATGTCGGGGCCCCACTTCTCGCCGGGAGCGCCTTCCTGCAGCGAGGACCAGCCGTTGATGCCGGAGGCGTAGACCACCGGGAAATCGAGCTGTTCGTCGGTGGCGCCGAGCTTGTCGAACAGGTCGAAGGCGGCGTTGACCACCTTGTCCGGGTTCGCGCCCGGCTTGTCCACCTTGTTCACGACCACGATCGGGCGCAGGCCCAGGGCCAGCGCCTTCTTGGTCACGAAGCGCGTCTGCGGCATCGGGCCTTCCTGGGCGTCGATCAGCAGCAGCACGCCGTCGACCATCGACAGCGCGCGCTCCACCTCGCCGCCGAAGTCCGCGTGGCCGGGGGTGTCGACGATGTTGATGTGCGTGCCCTTCCAGCTCACGGCGCAGTTCTTGGCCAGGATGGTGATGCCGCGCTCGCGCTCGATGGCGTTGTTGTCCATCACGGTGTCGACCACCTTCTCGTGCTCGGCGAAGGTGCCGGACTGCCTCAGCAGCTGGTCGACCATGGTGGTCTTGCCGTGGTCGACGTGGGCGATGATGGCGATGTTGCGGATTTGCGTAGTCATACGTTCTCTGGCTCGGCCACGCCGAGGATTTGCTGGATTTCGATCGGGCTCAGCAGGCGAGTCGGAATCAACTCTCCGGCGTGGACGTGTGCGGTGCCCAGGAGGACCGGCACACTCCTCCCCCCTCCGGGGGGAGGTTGGGTGGGGGGCGCTTCGGCCCGGGAGGGGGGGGGGGGGGGGGGGGGGGGGGGGGGGGGGGGGGGGGGGGGGGGCGGCGCGCCGGGG